>NZ_JAFAVR010000115.1 GCF_019242355.1 Sphingomonas sp.
CATAGACGCCGGGGATCGAAATTCGGCCGGCCTTACGGCAGGCGAGGATCATCTGGCGCAGCGCGTGGGGCCGCTCGGTGCCGAGGAAGGTGTGCGCCTTCACGGTGTCGACGATGTTGTCGACCGTTAGGCCGTGGCTCTCCATGCCGACGCAATCGATGCAGGCGTCCGGGCCGATGCCGCCGGTCATCTCGTCCAGCGCCTCGCGAACGTCGACCTCGCGATAGTCGAGGATTTCGGCACCGAGGCCTTTCGCCAGCTGCAGCCGGTGCGGGTAATGGTCAATGGCGATGACCCGGTGCGCGCCCATGATCAGCGCCGACTGGATCGCGAACAGGCCGACCGGGCCGCAGCCCCAGACGGCGACCGTGTCGCCTTCCTCAATTTCGGCATTCTCCGCGCCCATCCAGCCGGTCGGCAGAATGTCCGAAAGGAACAACACCTGATCGTCGTCGAGGTGGTCGGGAACGACGATCGGCCCGACGTCGGAATAAGGCACGCGCACATATTCGGCCTGCCCGCCGGCATAGCCGCCGGTAAGGTGCGCATAGCCGAACGCCGCGCCCATCGGATGACCCATCAGCAGCCGCGAGGCGTCCATCGTCTCAGCCGGGTTGCTGTTGTCGCAGGCGCTATATTGCTGCTTCTTGCAGAAGAAGCAGTCGCCGCAGCTGATCGTGAAGGGAACGACGACGCGCTGACCCTTCTTGAGGTTGCTCTTCGAGCCGACCTCGACAACCTCGCCCATGAATTCGTGGCCGAGCACATCGCCGGCACGGAGCGTTGGGATATAGCCGTCGTATAGGTGGAGGTCGGAGCCGCAGATCGCGGTCGAGGTAACTCGCAGGATCGCGTCCCGGGGGTTGACGATCTCGGGGTCGGGAACGGTCTCGACGCGGACGTCGTGCCGGCCGTGCCAGGTCAATGCGCGCATGTGTGTCTCCTAGATCCGGGCTTCGGTCGGGGTTTCGGACTTGCGGCCCGACGGCGAGGCGTTGGTCGCGACCTCACCCGTTTCCATCAGCGACTTGAACCGCTTGAGGTCGCGGCGCGCCTGGATCTTGGGTTCGCGCTGGAACAGCTTGGCAATGCCCTTGCCGAGAATTCCGCCGGGCGGATCATAGTGCATGATGAGGCGGACCATGGTCCCGCGACCGGGCGCAGCCGGTATGAACTCGACGCGCCCTTCGGTCGTGATCTGAGACTCCGAATCGCTGGTCCAGGCTATGGCCTGGTTCGGCCGGTCCTCCGTTACCGTCGTCACGAGCTCGACCGACGCCCCGGCCGGGGCCTTGATGGTCCACCGCGAGCGGTCACCGCCAAGGGTCTCGACGGCCTCGACATTCTCCATGAAGCCAGGGAATTTCGTGAAGTCGCGCCATTCACGATAGAGCTCTTCCGCGGAACGACCGACGGTGACGGTGTTACCGAGCACGTTCTGGTCATAGCGACTGGTCCCGCGCCGCCAGACATGGTCGGGGGCGTCGCTGATTTCCTCGACCGGAGCGCCTCCGCTGCCGGTTCGTCTGGCGAGAAGAAAGGCCGCAGTCCCGGCCGCGGCGGCCAAGCCGGCGCCGATGATTGCCAGCTGGGTATTGCTGTTCTGCCTGTCCTGCGTGTCGTTCGCGGCCATACTCACCTCCGTATGCGGGGGTGAAGCGGCCGAAACGGCGCTCAAGTTCCTACGGTTGTTGCCAGTTTTCCAGGATTTCGACGAAGCGCGTGAGCCACGCGTTGGTCTGGTGGCCGTCGACGACGCGGTGATCGATGGTCAGCGTTACATAAGCCATCGGACGGATCAGGATCGCGTCCTGTCCGCCGACTTCCCGAACGACGACCCGCTTCTGAAGCTTGCCGACGCCGAGGATCGCCGCCTGACCCTGGTGAAGGATGATCGGCGCGGCCAGCAGCGAACCGGACACGCCGTGGTTGGAGACGGTGAAACTGCCGCCGGACACGTCGGCGCGGTCGAGCTTGCCGTCGCGGGCGCGGCGGGTCAGATCGTCGAGACGTGCGCCGATCTGCTCGAGGCTGAGCGAGCCGGCGTCCTTGACGACGGGAACGACCAGTCCCTTCTCGCCGAGCGCCGTCCCGACGCCAATGTCGATGGTCGAAGAGATTGCGATGCGGTCGGCTTCCCACCGGCCATTGATCGCGGGTGCTACCGCCATCGCCTCGGCCGCCGCCTTGACGATGTAGGCGGTGTAACTGAGCTTCGCGCCCTTCGCCGCCTGCGCTGCCTTGTGCGCCGCAACCGCCGAGAAGTCGGCTTCGAACAGCGCGGTGACGTGCGGAGCCTCGGCAACCGCGCGGACCATGTTCTCGGCGATCGTGCGGCGCATGCGGTCGTGCGGGATGTCGTGGGCCGAGAACTGGCGTGGCTGGGCCGTGGCTGGCGGGCCTGCGCCGACGGTGGTTGCACGGGCTACGGCGCGGTCGACGTCCTCGCGAGTGACGCGCCCGTTGCGGCCAGTGCCCTCCAGGCGGGACGCGTCGATGCCATGCTGTTGGCAGGCGCGGCGGACCGAGGGGCTCAGGCGCCCTTCCCTGTTTCCCGGCGCAGGCCGGGGCCCAGGAGCGGCATCAGCCGCTTCAACCTGCGCAACCGCTGCTGGTGCAGCGGCCTGGGCCCCGGCCTGCGCCGGGGAACTGCTGGTTTCGATCCGCGCGAGCAACGCACCCGGCAACGCCTCGTCGTCGGTATGAAGAACAATCTCCGCGAGGACTCCTGCTCGCGGCGAAGGCACTTCCTGCGTCACCTTGTCGGTCTCGAGCTCGACCAGCGGATCATTCTCCGCAACCTCCTCCCCAACCTGCTTGAGCCAGGCGCGCACGACCGCCTTGGTGCCTTCCTGCTCGTCGGGAACGCGGACGTCGACCAACTCAGAATCCCACCAGCCGCTCGATCTCGGCGCGGATGCGTTCGACCGACGGCACCGCGCTTTCGAGCAGCCGCGGATGATGCGGGCTTGGAATGTCCGGCATCGTCACGCGGGCGATCGGCGCGTCGAGGTCGAGGAAGGCCTCATCGGCAACGACCGCCGCAATCTCGGCACCGAACCCGCCGGTGCGCAGATCCTCGTGAACGATCAGGCAGCGGCGTGTTCGGCGCACGCTGTCGAGCACCATCTCACGGTCCCAGGGTTGGAGCGTTCGCAGGTCGATGACGTCCGCGCTGACGCCCTCGGCCGCCGCCTCGCAGCGCGGCAGCATCGCGCCCCAGGTGACGATGGTGATCTTGTCTCCCTCACGCGTCTTCCGCGCCCGGCCGAACGGCAGGACATAATCGTCGCCCGGCCACGGCCGCCGCGCCCAGCTGTCGTCGAGCATCGCGCGATGTTCGAAGAACAGCACGGGATCGTTGCCGCGCAGGCTTCCACGCAACAGCCCGACCGCGTCCTCGGCGTTAGACGGTACCGCGACCTTCCAGCCGGGATTGTGCACGAACTCGACCTCGTTGGTCATCGAATGCCACGGGTCGCCGCACTTGAAGAATCCGCCCGGTACGCGAAGCACCATCGGCGCGGCGAAGCGGTTATGCGTGCGCCAGCGCATCGTCCCGCAATCGTGAATCTGCTCGGTCGCCGGCTCGGCATATTTGCGGAACTGGATTTCCGGCACGGGCATCAGGCCGGCAAGCGCCATGCCGACCGCCCGGCCGACAATCCCTTCTTCATTGAGGGAGGTATCGAACACCCGCTCGTGGCCGAACTTCTCCTGAAGGCCGAGCGTCACCGCATGAACCCCGCCCTTGGGTCCGACGTCCTCTCCGAACACCGCGACGCGTTTGTTGGCCGCGAGCTCCTGGTCGAGGACTCGGCGGATGGCAGTGACCATGTTGATGCGCTGGCCGGAGCCTGCAGGCTCGTCCGTGGAGTCCGGCGGTGTGTAGCCGCTGTTCCAGAGACCGCCGACCTGCTGCAGTTCGCCTTCGTAGAAAATGTTGCGGGTGACCTCCTCCGGAGACGAGACCCCCCGCGCCTCCGCCTCGGCCCGGGCAGCGTCGACCTGCCATGACACCTCGCGTTCGAGGTCGGCCCACTGCTCATCGCCGATCTGCACCTGCGCGACATGGGTCTTGAGCCTGGGCAGCGGGTCCCGCGCCCATTCGGCCGCAATCTGCTCCTGCGTCTTGTAGGCCTGGGTGTCCTGGGCGCTATGCCCCTCCAGCCGCGGCACGGTCAGGCGCAGGAGCACAGGCTTCTGGTGCCTGCGGACATGGCTGACCGCATGGTCGACCAAACGGGCCGCTTCCTCGGGATCGGTGCCGTCGCCGTTGAAGATCGTCAGGCCGGAGAAGCTTGCGAGATTGGCCGCGATGTCCTGCCCCGGAGTCTGGTATGTCGAGGGCACCGAGATGCCGTAGCCATTGTCCTCAACGTACATAAGCAGCGGCAACGATTGCGTCGTGGCAACGGTTAACGCGGACCAAAATCCCCCTGTCGCGCAGCTGGCGTCACCGCCGAGCACCACGGCGATACTGTCGAGTGCCCCCTCGTCGAGCACATGCTGCTTGTATTTGATTGCCTGGGCCCAGCCGACCGCGGGCGTGTATTGCGCGCCGACGCCGCCGGCCATCGGCATGGCATGGGCGCCGCCCGGGTTCGGATAGTTGAAGACGACCCCAATATCGCGGCCGTTCGAATAGCCCCCACTGAGGCCCATGCCGGACCCGAGCGCGTCGGCGAGCGGCACCCCAAGCGCCAGCAGCAATGGCCTTGACCGGTAGTAGCCGAACGCGGCGTCTCCGTCCTTGAGCTGGAGCCCAAGCAGCACCTGCGCCATGTCGTGGCCGCGGGCGCTGAATTGGTAGAGCACCTTCTTGGCCGGGACGAGCTCCTGCTCCTCCAGCCGGTCCAGCTCGCGGCTGGTAAGCACCAGCCTTGCGACCTCGCGCCAATCCACGTTTGCCGTGACTTTGCCCGGATCGCGATCGGCCATGGTCAGGCGTCCAGCGCCTCGACCACGGCGGCGATAAATCGATCGATTTGCGCGTCGCTGAGGCCGACGACATTGAAGCGGCCGCTGTCGGCCATGTAGATCGCCTTGTCGCTGCGAAGCTTAAGCACCTGATCCTTGGACAGCGGCAGCATGGAAAACATGCCGAACTGGCGACCGATGAACGCCAGGCGCGGATCGGCGGCCGCGATCCGCTGCCGGACGGCGTTGATCCGGTCGCGCATGGTTGCGACCTCGGCGAGCCACTCGCTCTTGAGCTCGGGATCCTCGAGGATGATGTGAACCGCAGCCGCTCCATGGTCCGGCGGCATGGACCACATCTGCCGGGCGATCTGGAATACGTGCGCGACGGCGGTCGCAGTGGTCTCCGCCGAGCCGGTCTTGATCCACAGCGAGCCGACGCGGTCGCGATAGACGCTGAAATTCTTGTCGCAGCTCTGCGCAACGATCACCTCGTCGCAAGCGTCGAGCATCGCCCGGACGCCGAACGCGTCCTCGTCGAGGCCGCGACCGAAGCCCTGGTAGGCGATGTCAATGAACGGGATCAGCCCACGCTCGCTGACCACCCGCACGATTTGACGCCATTGATCCTCGTCCAGGTCGGCGCCCGTGGGATTATGGCAGCAGCCGTGGACCAATGCGACGTCGCCCGGACTGGCCCCTTCCAGCGCGTTCATCATGTCCTCGAACCGGATCGCGCCCTGCCCGCGCTCGTAATAGGGATATTCGACGCCCTCCAGGCCGACTGACTGGATGATCGGCGGATGGTTGGGCCAGGTCGGCGCTCCATAGAGAACGCGCGCGCCCGGGTTGATCGCCGCAATCAACTCGAAACCCAGCCGCAGCGCGCCGCAGCCGCCTGGCGTCTGCAGGCCGGCAATCCGCTGGTCGGCCGCGTGCTGCCCAAGCAGGATCGGGCGCAGCAGCTCGGCAAAACGCTTGTCCCCGGCGCCGCCCAGGTAGGACTTCGTCTCCTGAGTATCGACGAGCCGCTGCTCGGCCTTTTTTACGGTCTTCAGGATTGGCGTGTTGCCGGCACCGTCGCGCCAGACGCCGACACCGACATCGATCTTGTCGGGCCGTGGATCGGCGTTGCACAAAGCGATGAGCTGCAGCAGCGAATCGCTCTGGACGGGTGGGAGATCGGCGAGCCCTCGGGCTCTCTCGGCAGTGGTCAGCATGGCAGCGCGATTAGCTCACTCATGCGTCGTAATCCACCGCCACGCCGTCTCCGACCGGGACTGACTGGCAGGTCAGGATATAGCCGTCGGCGACTTCCTCATCGGTAAGGCCGTAGCGGGCCGCCATTTCGACCTTGCCGCTGGTCACGCGAGCCCGGCAGGTCGCGCAGACGCCGGCCTTGCAGGCGAATGGTGCCGGTAGCCCTGCGGCTCGGGCGCTGTCGAGAATGTTACCCTCCGCGAACGGCACTCGGCGGGTGCGTCCGTCAAGGGTGACTGCGAGCGTCAGGCCTTGCGCCCGATCCTGGAGCTGGGCCATCTCCCGAGTCACAGCCTCCGGCGGCCGGTCCGCGGTGAAGCGTTCGATGTGGATGCGTTCGCTCGGGATATTGCGATCGAGGAGCGCTCCCTCGGCGGCATCCATCATGGGTCCCGGCCCGCAGATGAACCAGTCGGACACATCCGCCGCATTCGGCACCAGGTGAGCGATGGCCTCGGCGCAGCGCTCGTGGTTGAGCATGCCGTTGAAGAGGTCGATGTCCTGGTCTTCCTGGTCGAGGAAATGGTAGAGCTCGAAGCGCCCAATATACTTGTCCTTCAGGGCTGCGAGCGCCTCAAGGAAGATCACCGAGCTGCTGTCGCGATTGCCGTACAGCAAGCTGAAGCGGCTGGCCGGCTCCTCGGCGAGCAGCGACCGGATCAGCGAGATCACCGGCGTTATTCCGGACCCGCCGGCAATTCCCACCGCATGGCGCGCTCGGCCCGGATCGAACAGCGTCGTAAACGAGCCGTGCGGCGGCATCACCTCGATCGTGTCGCCAGGCTTCAACCGGTCGCCGATCCAGTTCGAGAACAGGCCGCCGCCGATGCGCTTGACCGTGACCATCCAGTCGGCGTCTGCCGGCGAAGTGCACAGCGAGTAATTGCGCCGCACGTCCTCGCCGTCGATGACAGCGCGGAGGGTGAGGTGCTGGCCTGCCCTGAAGGCAAATCGATCGCGCAGCTCGGGAGGGATTTCCAGACGGATCGAATTGGCGTCGGCGGTCTCGGCGATGACCTCGGCGACGCGCAGGGCGTGGAAATGCTCGGCCATTACCAGACGGCGTCAGGGTAGGTGCGCGGCAGGAACTGCATCACGGCCAGCAAGTGCCCCAGATGCTCGCTGTGATGCCCGCGCCGGCCGCCGAGAATCGGTCGCTGGTCAGCCGGAACCGCCAGTTGAGCTTCTGCCAACACCGCCGCAATCGCCGACCGATACTCATCCTCGAATTCGCTCGGGTCCGGCGCAATGCCTGCATCGATCGCGGCCTTCAGCGTCGCATCGACTTCAAACAGTTCCGGCACGAAGCGCCAGCACCAATCCAGCCCCTCGGCCATCCGGCGAGCGCTCCCCTCCGTGCCGTCGCCGAGCCTGATAGTCCAGTCGCTGGCGAGGTCCCGGTGGTAGGCGATTTCCTTGACGGCCTTGGCGGCGAACTCGCGCAGGAATTGGTCGCCCGATCGGGTCAGTCCCTGCAGAAACATTTTCTGCCACGTGGAATAGAGCAAATGCCGGGCGATGGTCTGGGCGAAATCGCCATTGGGCTGCTCGACCAGCAGGCAATTCTCGAAGTCGAGGACGTCGCGGTGGAACGCAAGGCGATCGCCGTCGCCAACCTCGCTCAGCAGCAGCGTCGCCTGCCCGACGAGATCGAGCGCCAGATTGGCGAGGCTGATGTCGACCTCGAGCGCCGGCCCGTGCCCACACCATTCGCCGAGCCGTTGGCCGAGGATCAGCGCGTCATCGCCAAGCCGCAGGCAAAGAGCCTGCTTCGCACTCAATTGGGGATCGCCACCCCTCGGCGCGAACGCCCCATGCGAACGCAGTCTCGCAGCGGCCGCTTCGTCTTCCGGCCTGATCGGCGGCAACGAGGGCGCCATCAGATATGCTTCACTTCGTCCGGGATGTCGTAGAAGGTCGGGTGGCGGTAAATCTTGCTTTCGGCTGGGTCGAACAGCTCGCCGGCGTGGTCAGGGTCGGACGCGACGATCTCCGCCGAGGGCACGACCCACAGGCTCACCCCCTCCATTCGCCGAGTATAGGTGTCGCGGGCATGGGCGAGCGCGAGCTCGGCATCAGGAGCATGAACACTGCCGACGTGGCGATGCGCAAGGCCGCCCTTGCTCCGGACGAAGACCTCCCAAAGCGGCCAATCGCCACTCACGCCGCCTCCCTACCCTGGCGCTTGGCCTCATGCGCGGCGGCAGCTTCCCGAACCCAGGCGCCGTTGTCCCAGGCTTCGCGGCGGGCCTTCATCCGCTCCTTGGCGAGGGGTCCTTCACCGCGAACTACTGCGTAAAATTCTTCCCAGTCGACCGCGCCGAAGTCATAGCCACCCTTGCCCTCGTTCCACTTAAGGTCGGCGTCCGGGACCGACAGACCCAGGAAATCGGCCTGCGGCACGGTGATGTCGACAAACTTCTGCCGAAGCTCGTCATTGGTCTCGCGCTTGATCCGCCAGCGCATCGATTGCGCCGTGTTCGGGCTGTCGGCGTCGGGCGGCCCGAACATCATCAGGCTTGGCCACCACCAGCGGTTGAGCGCGTCCTGCGCCATCCGCTTCTGATCGGCCGTTCCGTTAGCGAGCGCGATCATGATCTCGTAACCCTGCCGCTGGTGGAAGCTCTCTTCCTTGCACACCCGAACCATCGCGCGGGCATAGGGCCCGTAGCTCGTCCGCTGCAGCGGCACCTGGTTCATGATCGCCGCGCCGTCGACCAGCCAGCCGATCGCGCCGATGTCGGCCCAGGTCAGCGTCGGATAATTGAAGATCGTGCTGTACTTGGCTTTGCCCGAGTGAAGCGCCTCGATCATCTGCTCGCGGCTGGTCCCAAGCGTCTCCGCCGCGCAATAGAGGTAGAGCCCGTGCCCTGCCTCGTCCTGCACCTTGGCGAGCAGGATCGCCTTGCGTCGAAGCGACGGCGCCCGAGTAATCCAGTTGCCCTCGGGCAGCATGCCGACGATCTCGCTATGCGCATGCTGGCTGACCTGGCGAGTAAGCGTCCGCCGATAGGCCTCGGGCATCCAGTCCTTGGGCTCGATGAACTCGTCCGCCGCCACGCGCGCCTCGAACGCTTCGAGCAGCTTGGGGTCCTCGAGGCTTTCGACTTTCGCGGTCTTCTGGAGCTCGGTCGTATACATGGGTGCGATGTAGCCTTTGCCGTAGCGCGGTTCAAATCGGGCGCGTAACTGGTCCCATGGCCTATGAGACGATCCTCTTTCAGCCCGGCCCCGTCGCACGGATAACGCTCAACCGCCCGGACCGGCTCAACAGTTTCACGGTGCAGATGCACGTTGAGCTGCGCGATGCGCTCGGCAAGCTCGGCGAGGCACGGGTCGTTGTGCTGACAGGCGCGGGCCGCGGCTTCTGCGCGGGGCAGGACCTCAACGACCGCGCCTCTCCCGCCGGTGAACCCGTCGACCTCGGCACCACGGTCGAGCAGCAGTGGAACCCACTGATCCGCGCTCTTGCCGCTCTGCCACAGCCAGTGATCGCCCGAGTGAATGGAGTCGCCGCCGGCGCCGGCGCAAACGTCGCTCTGGCCTGCGATATCGTCATTGCCGCTCGGTCGGCGAAGTTCATCCAGAGCTTCTCGGCGCTCGGCCTCATACCGGACAGCGGTGGTACCTGGGCGTTGCCGCGACTCATTGGCCAGGCGCGCGCACTAGGCCTGGCGCTGACTGGCGAGCCCCTTTCCGCCGACCGCGCGGCGGAATGGGGCTTGATCTGGAAGGCAGTCGACGATGACGCGCTCGACGCCGACGTCGATGCGATCGTGGCAAAGCTCGCGTCGTTGCCGCCGCTCGGGCTTGCGGCGACGAAGGAGATGATCCGGTCGAGCTGGCAGTACAGTCTCGATGAGGAACTCGACCGCCAGGCCGGAGCGATGCGCCGCCTCGGCTTCAGCGAGGACTTCCGCGAAGGCGTGGCCGCATTCCTCGAAAAGCGCGCGCCGACCTTCACAGGCCGTTAGGCGTGCAACTCCGCCGCCGCTGGACCGTTACGCTACCCCAATAACAACAAGGGAGGCGTTCGTGCTCGGCACAATCCTGATCATCCTCGTGATCCTGCTTCTGATCGGCGCTCTGCCGCGCTGGGGCCACAGCGCGAACTGGGGTTATGGACCGTCCGGAATCCTCGGCCTGATCCTCGTTGTTGTCGTGATCCTCCTCCTTCTCGGGCGGATTTAAGACCACACCCACTCGACCCGTCATTGCGGGGAGCGTAGCGACGCGAAGCTCCCGGGCTGATTGCCGCTCTTCACTCGCAATGACGGATCGACAGGATGAAAACTTCACAGCTTCTGAATTACGAGCGCGATCGCTGGACGGCGGGCGATAGCGCGCTCAGCGACATCCCGAGTGCCATCGACGGCTCGCTGGTTGCGCGTACGGGCTCCGGTGGGATCGATTTCGGCGCGATGCTGAACCACGCCCGCGAGGTCGGCGGACCCGCATTGCGCCAGCTGACCTTCCACGAGCGCGCGCGGATGCTGAAGGCGCTGGGCCAGGTGATCATGGCCCGCAAGGAGGAGCTGTACGAGCTCAACTATTTCACCGGCGCGACCCGCAAGGACGGCTGGATCGACATCGAGGGCGGCGCCGGCACACTCTTCTCCTTTTCGTCGAAGGGTCGGCGCGAGCTACCGGACGCGCACGTGCTGCTCGACGGCCAGCTTGAAGGTCTCTCGAAGCAGGGCACGTTCGTTGGCCAGCACATCTACACGCCGCTTCAGGGCGCCGCGGTGCACATCAACGCGTTCAACTTCCCCGTCTGGGGGATGCTGGAGAAGCTGGCGCCGACGATCCTCGCCGGCGTTCCGGCCATAGTAAAGCCGGCATCGGCAACCGCCTACCTTGCAGAGGCGGCGTTCCGGATCATGATCGAGGCGAACATCCTGCCGGCGGGCGCGATTCAGCTCATCGTCGGCGGCGTCGGCGACCTGTTCGACCATCTCACCGGCCAGGACATCGTCAGCTTCACGGGCTCCGCGCATACGGCGCTCAAGCTGCGGACCCATCCGACGGTAATGCGCGAATCCGTTCGCTTCGTCGCAGAGCAGGACAGCCTGAACGCCTCGCTACTCGGGCCCGATGCGGCGCCGGGAACACCGGAGTTCGACCTGTTCATCAAGGAAGTCGCGACCGAGATGACGGTCAAGGCGGGCCAGAAATGCACCGCCATCCGCCGCGCCATGGCGCCCGCGCAGTATCTCGATGCGGTCGAGCGGGCGCTGGCCGAGCGGCTCGCGCGCACCAAGGTCGGCGACCCCCGTGCCGAGGACACGCACATGGGGGCGCTGGTCAGCATCAGCCAGCGCGACGACGTCCGCGCCCGGATCCGCGAACTGGAAGCGGCCGGCGCGCGCATCGTTGCCGGGAATCCGGACGCCGAGCCGCCAATCGAAGGCGGCGCCTTCTTGCCGCCGGTGCTGCTGCGTGCCGACGATCCGTGGGGCACCGACGCGGTCCACGACTGCGAGCCGTTTGGGCCGGTGTCGACGATCATGCCCTATCGCGACATCGCCGACGCGATCGCCCTCGCCAACCGCGGGCGGGGCAGCCTGGTGCTGTCAATGTTCACCCATTCGCCCGAAGCGGCCCGTGATTTCATCCAGGGCGCCGCCGCCTATCACGGGCGGATGCTCGTGCTGAACCGCGACAACACGGCCGAGAGCACTGGTCACGGCTCTCCCCTTCCCGTCCTGGTCCACGGCGGCCCCGGCCGCGCCGGCGGAAGCGAGGAGATGGGCGGAGTACGCGGAGTCAAACATTACATGCAGCGCACTGCCATTCAGTCCACGCCAGCAATGATCGCCGCGGTTACCGAGCAATATATCCCCGGCGGCCCCAAGCACGTCATCGACGTCCACCCGTTCCGCCTGACGATGAGCGAGCTCCAAATCGGCGATACGTGGAAGACCGCCAGTCGTACGGTCACCATCGCCGACATCGAGCATTTCGCCCAATTCACTGGCGACACCTTCTACGCCCACATGGATCAGGAAGCCGCCAAGGCTTCGCCGATCTTCGAAGGCCGGGTCGCCCACGGCTACCTGATCCTGAGCTTCGCCGCCGGGCTCTTCGTCGACCCCGATCCGGGTCCTGTTCTTGCCAACACCGGACTCGAGAACCTCCGCTTCCTGACCCCGCTCTACCCGAGCGATTCGATGCGGGTGGAGCTGACCGTCCGCGCCAAGTCGATCAAGTCGGAGGAAACTGGCCAGGTCCGCTGGGCCGTTGAGGTCTTCAACCAGAAGGACGAGCTGGTCGCGACCTACGACCTCCTGACCGAGAACGTGCCCTGACGGCCGGAACGGTGCTCTCAACCGGGTCGTTTTGCGAACGGATTTTTCAAAGGTGAGCGACCATGAAAGTCTCTGACGTCATGACCAGCGACGTTCGAACCGTCCGTCCTGACCAGACCGCCCGCGAGGCGGCGCGCTTCATGCTGAGCGCCGACGCAGGCGCGATCCCGGTCACCGACGGCGACCGCCTGATGGGCATCATCACTGACCGCGACATTGCTGTCCGCGGTGTCGCCGAAGGCCATGGGCCGGACACGCCGGTGCGCGACCTGATGACCAATGACATCGTCGCCGCGCGCCTTGACGACGACACCGGGGAAGTCGCCGTCAGGATGAGCCAGGCCCAGGTTCGTCGTTTGCCCGTGATCGATGACCAGCAGCGGCTGTGCGGCATCGTCAGCCTCAGCGACCTCACCCGCAACGGCGACGGCGGCGCCGCCGAGCAGGCGCTCCAGGGCGTCAGCCAGCCGGGTGGCCGGCACCAGCAGTAAGACAGACGCTCGCGGCGCAGACCTCCCAGGCGTTCACTCGACAGTGACGCTCTTCGCGAGATTGCGCGGCTGGTCGACGTCGGTGCCCTTGAGCACCGCGGTGTGATAGGCGAGCAACTGCACCGGGACCGCATAGACGAGGGGTGCGATCAGCGGATGGACTCGGGGCATCTCGATCGTCGCCATGCAACCCTCGCCCGCTTCGGCAATGCCTTCTGCGTCGCTGATAAGGACAATCTTGCCGCCGCGCGCGCGGACCTCCTGCATGTTGCTGACGGTCTTGTCGAACAGCGGGCCTGACGGCGCAATGACGATGACCGGCACCCTGTCGTCGATCAACGCGATCGGGCCATGCTTCATCTCGCCCGCAGCATAGCCTTCAGCGTGGATGTAGCTGATTTCCTTGAGTTTTAGAGCCCCTTCCAGCGCCATCGGATAATCCGGACCCCGGCCGAGATAGAGCACGTCATGCGCAGGCGCGATGAGGTGCGCCATCGCCGCGATATCCTGGTCATGGTTGAGGGCGGCATTGAGTGCCGCCGGCGCTTCCTGAAGATGGCCGACGATATCCTGCTCGTCCGTTTCGCCGAACTGGCCTTTGGCCCGAGCAAGGTTTGACGCGAGCGCTGCAAGCACTGCCAGCTGGCAGGTGAAGGCCTTGGTCGAAGCGACCCCAATCTCGGGCCCGGCGTGGGTCGGAAGCAGGAGATCCGCCTCGCGTGCCATCGAGCTGGTCGGCACGTTCACGACAACCGCGATCCGCTGCCCCTGGCTGCGCGCATGGCGGAGCGCGGCCAGCGTATCCGCGGTCTCGCCCGACTGGCTGATGAAAAGCGCCAGCCCGCCAGGCTCGAGCACCGGCTCGCGGTAGCGGAACTCGGACGCGACATCGATGTCCACGGGGACGCGCGCGAACTGCTCGACCCAATATTTGGCGACCAGCCCGGCGTAGAAGCTCGTCCCGCAAGCGACGATGGTCAGCCGCTTGACGGACGAGAGGTCGGCATCGGCAACCGGAAGCGCGACCTTGCCTTCGAACGACCGCACATAGGTCTGCAGCGTCTGCGCGACGACGATCGGCTGCTCGAAGATCTCCTTTTGCATGTAGTGCCGGTAATTGCCCTTCTCGACCGGCGCCGATTTCGCCCCCGACTGGATGATCTCGCGCTCCGCCGGGCGGTTGGCGCGATCGAAGATGGTGATGCTGTCACGCCGGATCACGGCCCAGTCGCCCTCGTCGAGATAGGCGATCCGCTGGGTCCAGGGTGCGACGGCGAGCGCGTCGGAGCCGAGGTAATTCTCGCCCTCGCCATAGCCGACCGTCAGCGGCGCCCCCATCCGCGCGCCAATGATGAGCTCCGGGTGGTCGCGGAAGAGAAAAGCAATGGCAAAGGCGCCGTGGAGCCGGGGGAGGACAGCGGCCACGGCCTCCTCAGGCGACGCTCCACGTTCCACCTCGCGCGCGACCAGATGGCCCACGACCTCCGTGTCGGTCTCGCTTTCGAAGGTCCGCCCTTCCGCCAGCGATTCATCGCGCAGCGGCTTGAAATTCTCGATAATCCCATTGTGAACCAGCGCGACTGGCCCGACGATATGCGGGTGCGCATTGCCGACGGTCGGAGCGCCGTGCGTCGCCCAGCGGGTGTGGGCAATGCCCGTGGACCCGCGCAGCGGCTCCGCCTCCAGCACCCGCGCGAGATTGTCGAGCTTGCCTTCCGCGCGGCGTCGCACCAGCCGGCCGTCGTGGATCGTACAGATCCCGGCCGAGTCATAGCCGCGATACTCAAGGCGCTTCAGGCCATCGAACAGCCGCTGGGCAACGTCTTCGTTACCGACGATTCCGACAATTCCACACATTCAGCGACGCATCCCTCAATAAGCTTCGCCGTCACCGCTACAGCATCGTGACAAGATCGCACCAGTCGCCTTTCAGATGATCGCGCCGCCTTTCTTTCGGTCCAGCCCACGCTAGGCTCAGAAGCAAGCGAGGGATGATCGTTCATGAAATCTAGAATGCTGGGCGCGGCGGCGCTCGCCGTGACGCTGGCCGCCACCCCTGGAAAGACGGCTGCTGAGACCCGGCTCGCGGAAGTGGCAACCCGATTCCTGGTGGTGCCGCCTATGGCCGCGGGCTCGAAGCGCGTGACCAAGGGCGACAGCGCCTTCGAGTTTCCGCTTCGCTGGCAGAGTGCGGCCACTCTGTCGCGCGACCTCCAGCTGTCCGCCGGTAAGCGCGCAATCGCCATCCGACAGGGCCAGGCGCTG
>NZ_JAFAVR010000080.1 GCF_019242355.1 Sphingomonas sp.
GGCGAGCAGGCGCCGTCGCAGCAGGGACGCGCGGGCCTCCGGCTTCAGCACGCGCTGCCGAACGCCCGCGTCGTCTACGTCTCAGCGACCGGCGCCACCACGGTCCACAACCTCGCCTACGCCCAACGCCTCGGCTTGTGGGGCGGCGAGGATTTCCCGTTCGCCACGCGCGCCGAGTTCGTCGAGGCGATCGAGGACGGCGGCGTCGCCGCCATGGAGGTGCTGGCGCGCGATCTCAAAGCACTCGGACTCTATGCCGCCCGCTCGCTCTCCTACGAAGGCGTCGAATACGAGCTGATCGAACACCAGCTCACGCCTGAGCAGATCCGCATCTACGACGCCTACGCCGGCGCCTTCTCGATCATCCACAACAACCTCGACGCGGCGATGCGCGCCGCGAACATCACCGGCGAGACCGGCACGTTGAACGCCCAGGCGAAGTCCACCGCGCGCTCCGCTTTCGAGAGCGCCAAGCAGCGCTTCTTCGGCCATCTGCTGACCAGCATGAAAACGCCGTCCCTGATCCGCTCGATCGAGCGCGATCTCGAGGCGGGCCACGCCGCCGTCATCCAGCTCGTCTCGACCGGCGAGGCGTTGATGGAGCGCCGGCTCGCGGAGATCCCGACCGAGGACTGGCGCGATGTCCAGGTCGACATCACACCCCGCGAGTACGTGCTCGACTATCTCGCTCATTCCTTCCCGGTCCAGCTCTATGAGCCGTTCACCGACAGCGAGGGCAATCTCTCGTCCCGGCCCATCTATCGCGACGGTCAGCCGGTCGAGAGCCGTGAGGCGGTCGCGCGTCGCGACCGGTTGATCGAGAAGCTCGCCTCGCTCCCGCCTGTGCCGGGCGCGCTCGACCAGGTCGTACAGCGCTTCGGCACCGATATGGTGGCCGAGGTCACCGGCCGGTCGCGCCGCGTCATCCGTAAGGGCGACCGGCTGCTCGTCGAGAACCGCGCCGCCTCGGCGAATCTCGCCGAGACCGCCGCCTTCATGGATGACACCAAGCGCGTTCTCGTCTTCAGCGACGCCGGAGGCACCGGCCGTAGCTATCACGCCGAGCTGTCGGCGCGGAATCGCAGGTTGCGCGTCCACTACCTGCTCGAACCCGGCTGGAAGGCAGATGCCGCCATCCAGGGCTTAGGTCGCACCAACCGCACCAACCAAGCGCAGCCGCCGCTGTTCCGGCCGATCGCGACCGACGTGAAGGCGGAGAAGCGCTTTCTCAGCACGATCGCGCGCCGGCTCGACACGCTGGGCGCGATCACGCGCGGCCAGCGTCAGACTGGCGGCCAGGGCTTGTTCAGGCCCGAGGACAATCTCGAAAGCCATTACGGGCGCGATGCGCTGCGCCAGCTCTACATGCTGCTGGTGCGCGGCAAGGTCGAAGGCTGCTCGCTTCAGACCTTCGAGGACGCCACGGGTCTCAAGCTCACGGACGCGAACGGCATCAGGGACGAGCTGCCGCCGATCACCACCTTCCTGAACAGACTGCTGGCGCTGACCATCGACCTGCAGAACGTGCTGTTCACCGCGTTCGAACAATTGCTCACCGCGCGCATCGAAGGCGCGGTCGCGTCGGGCACCTACGATGTCGGTTTGGAAACGCTGCGCGCCGAAAGCTTTGTCGTCACCGA
Source organism: Sphingomonas sp. (assembly GCF_019242355.1). GTDB lineage: Bacteria > Pseudomonadota > Alphaproteobacteria > Sphingomonadales > Sphingomonadaceae > Sphingomicrobium. Next base: position 1,641 of record NZ_JAFAVR010000080.1, read on the forward strand.
CCGGCGCACGATCTACACCCATCCCAGCACCGGCGCGGAGACGCGGCTGCTCACGATCACCGAGCGGCGGCGCAACCGCCCGGTCACGCTCGATGACGCTCTCGGCCGCCTCTCCGACCCGCGCGCCATCCTGCTCATCAACGAGCGCTCCGGCCGAGCCGCCGTTCAGGTCCCGGCGCCGAGCCTGATGCTCGACGACGGCGAGATCGAGCGACGCGTGCGGCTGATTCGCCCTATGGAGAGCCACAGCCTTCCCCTGAAGATGATGGCGGAGAGCCACTGGGCGGAAGCCGATCGCGAAAGCTTCGCCACCGTTTGGCAGGCCGAGCTTGCCGAGGTGCCCGCCTTCACCGACAGCACGATCCATATCGTCGCGGGCTTGCTGCTGCCGATCTGGAAGCGCCTGCCGAACGAGTCGACGCGCGTCTATCGGCTTCAGACCGATACGGGCGAACGCATGATCGGCCGCAAGGTCTCGCCGGCTTGGGTCGCCACTGCGCTCGCGGCGGACGCACCCACACTCACAGCAGAGAGCGCCTTCGCCGCCCTCATGGACGGCCGCACCATCCTCGATCTCGCGGAAGGCCTCCAGCTCCGCCGCGTTCGCGTCATGGGCGCCGCCCGTATCGAACTTTCGGGCTTTACCGACACAATGCGGGACCGGCTTAAGGCCTACGGCCTCTTCCACGAGATCATCTCCTGGAAGCTGCGCATGTTTGTGCCCACGGACGCGAGCGGCGCCGAGATTCTGGCGAGGGTCCTGGAACGCTATGCGATCGAGCGCGTCGGCGAGCGGGAGGCCGCGTGACGCCGCGCGACGCTTCCGAACTGGCGCATCGTCTCGCGCGCGAGGCCGAGGCGGTGTGCCGTCATTATCTTTCCAACGGCCGGCGCGAAGGGCGTTATTGGCTCGTCGGTGACGCCCGCAACACGCCGGGAAGATCCATGTTCGTCCGGCTCAAGGACTCACCGAAAGGACCGGCCGGCAAATGGACCGACGCCGCGACGTTCGAGCACGGCGACCTACTCGACGTGATCCGCGAGAGCTGCGGCCTTGTCGACTTCCACGAAGTCGCCGACGAAGCACGACGCTTCCTGAGCTTACCTCGTTTGGACCCGGAGCCATCGCCCAAGCGGGAGCACATATCGGCGCAGACTGGATCGCCGGAGGCGGCGCGGCGGCTGTTCGCCATGTCGCAGCCGATCGCACGGACTCTCGCAGAAGCGTATTTGCGCAATCGCGGCATTACGCCTTTGCACGAAGCCGGCAGCCTGCGTTTCCACCCGCGCTGCTACTATCGCCCGGACATCGACTCACCAACCGAGACCTGGCCCGCGATGATCGCGCGCGTCACCGATCTCGACGGCCGGATCACCGGCGCGCATCGCACCTGGCTCGATCCCGACGGTTTCGACGACATTCGTCTCGGCAAGGCGCCAATCGATACGCCGCGACGGGCGATGGGCGACCTCCTCGGCAACGCGGTACGCTTCGGTGTGGCGAACGACGTGCTCGCGGCCGGCGAAGGCATCGAGACCATGCTATCGCTGCGCTGTGTGCTGCCGACCCTGCCGATGGCCGCTGCGCTTTCGGCCAACCACCTTGCCGCCATTCTGCTCCCGCTGACGCTACGCCGGCTCTACATCGCCCGCGACGCCGACGCGGCCGGTGACACGGCGGTGACGGCTCTGACGGAGCGTGCCAACGGCGCCGGTATCGAGGCGATCGCATGGTCGCCCAGGCTGGGCGATTTCAATGAGGATCTTCGCACCTTCGGCATCGACGCCCTTCGGGCAGCCCTGCGCACCCAGCTCGCGCCACAGGACGTCGTCCGCTTCCTGCTGTGGGCGACCGCCGAGACGGGGTGAACGTCGGCCCTTCGATGTCCTCGTAGCCTGTCGGGCGAGGCGCATGATGCCGGACAGGGTCGCGCCCCTGGCCTTCTAGAGGGCGATCGGACGGCAGCCGGCCCGGCCCGGCAATGGCTGCGCCCGGCTATTTTCCGCCGGCCCTTCGGGCCTTTGCAGCGCGAAACAAAATAGCCGGGCTTCGCCATCCTCCGCTGCGCTTCGGCCCTGCGCTTCGCTCCGGGTGCAGGTCCGTTCCGCCCGCCGTCTGGTGATCGCCACGAAGGCCGCGATGGGCGCGGCTCATCCGGCAAAGGGCCTCACCATGACGACCAACCACGACGACACCGAATTCGAACCGCCGCACAGCTCATCTCCGACCGATCGCGTCCTCAACGAGCTTCAGCTCTATGGCTTCCGTCCTTTCCACGACGAGCCGGACCCGAGACCTCTTCCCGAAGGCGACGCCGTCGCGGGCGCTGTCGCCGACATCTTTGATGCCCTGGTCTCAACTTTGAGCGATACGCGCCTCGAACCGGACCTCGAGGACTTGCTCTGGTCGACCGTCAACCTGTTTCACCGCGCCATCGACCGCATTGGCCGCGAGCTCGACGACAACGAGCAGGCGCAGCAGAAGAGTCAGCGCGAGCAGAACGGCTCGGAGGTGCGATCGGTCGAACTCGAGCGGCTCACCGCCGAGGGCATCACGCTGATCGAACGCCGCGACAGCATGGAACTCTTTCGCGATCAGGCCGCCGAGCGTTTCGAAGTCCACACCGGCTCGCCCTGGCGGCCCCGCTCCGGATCATCGGTCAACCATCGCACTCTGACCGCCGCGCTGATCGACAGCCGCGACTTCCTTGCCGCCAAACGCCGTGCGGAGACCGAGGTGATGCTGCCGGCAGGACCGAAGATCGCGCTCACCGGCGGGCTCGACTTCAACGATCATCGCCTGATCTGGGACCGGCTCGACAAGGTCCACACCAAGCACCCGGATATGGTGCTGCTGCATGGCGGATCGCCGAAGGGTGCCGAACTGATCGCCGCCAAATGGGCAACCAGTCGCAAGGTGCCGCAGATCGCGTTCAAGCCCGACTGGACGAAGCACGCCAAAGCCGCGCCTTTCAAGCGCAACGATGCGATGCTCGAGGTCTTGCCGATCGGCGTCCTGGTATTCCCCGGCACCGGCATCCAAGGCAATCTCGCCGATAAGGCGAGAAAGCTCGGCATTCCCGTGTGGAAATTCGGCGAGGGCGGCGCGTGAGCGCCGTCCCGTTCTCCGACGTTCGTGGCTCAACAATGATGAGTCGCCACATGATTTTCGAGTGCTAGGCGCGCCTCTTCTGACTTCAGGCGCGCCTCGTCCGTCAATCGCTGAAGCCGCTGATACTCGTTCAGCGATGACGTTCCTATGTTTCGGTGCAACTCATCAACTGCGGCGGCAAAGCTCCGTGTTGTCGCCTGGTAGCTCGCGAGCAACCGCTCTTTCAGTTCACATGTCATGCGCGACCTACCTCCCTCCACAGGTCCACAGGGGATACCGGACTAATATCCGGATTCCAACCCAGTTCGCCATCTGCTATTCTTTGGGCGCGCCGTGGTGGTGGTGGAAGGCGCGACCGTCACAATCTTTGTCACGGAGGCACCACCATGCTCGTCATCGGACTCATCCTGAGCATGTTCGGGATCGGCCTGTTTTGCTGGCTGATCTTCATGCTCGCGGTTTATGCGCTGCCGTTCTTCGTCGGGTTGACCGCTGGCATGGCCGCATTTCACGGCGGGGCGGGCGTCCTGGGCGCGCTGCTTGTCGGCATTGTCGTCGGCGCTCTCACCCTCGGCATCGGCCAGATTGCGTTCGCGGTCGTTCGCCCGCTGCCGCTGCGCGCCGCCATCGCCGCCGCCTTCGCGATTCCGGCGGCGATTGCCGGCTATCATGCGGTTCTAGGACTCTCGCAGATCGGCGTTCCATCGCTCGTCTGGCGCGAAGTGTTCGCTTGGGTCGGCGCGCTCTTCATCGGCGGCACGGCTTGGGCGCGGATGACAGTCTTCGCAGAATCTCTCCCGCTGCGGCCGAGCGGGGCTCACGAGACGGGCCTCAGCCGATTCTGACGGCCGCCACGCGCGAGGGATGAGCATGGTCCTCATCGTCGACTGAGCTTGCGTTGACGATCGGGCGCTTCAGGAACACGTGCTCACGTCCCGTAGCATGCGGCCCAGGTCGAATGCGCGCTTCGTCAACGTCAGTCCGATCTCTGACGGCCCGCGACCCATAGGACAGAGCGTTTCGTTGCAGCACGTGCGCGGCAAACGATCCCGCCTTTTCCTACGCCACGGTTTCTTTCTCTACGCCCGGACTGTCCGACGTCTTGTGCAGGACAACCGACATCCGCCACGTCTTCTCCCGAGGATGCTGTTCAAGCACGGACGCACCTGGCCTCGTGATGGCCTGATCTGGCCGAAGACCGGCTGCGCCTCGATCGCCTGAGCCGCAACGCCGTCGGATCGACTTTCTTCCCCTGGGCCAAAACCCATTCCGCGCGAGGCAAGAAAGTCTCCCCGCCGTCATCCTCCGCTGCGCTCCGGCCCGCGAGCGGGTGCGTCGTCGATCGTCCCCGGCCTGTCGATCGCCATCGAGGCCGCGGTGGTCGCGGGCTCGAAACAGCTAAGGAGAAGTGACATGGCTAACATCGGTTCCTTCAAGAAGGTCGGCAGCGAATTGCAGGGGGAGATCGTCACCCTGAGCGTCCAGACGAGAGCCGTCCGCATCGTCCCTGAGGCCAACCGGGGCAGCGACAACGCCCCCAGCCACCGGGTCTTCGTCGGCCGCGCCGAGATCGGCGCCGCCTGGTCGAAGCGCTCCAACAACGGCCGCGACTATCTCTCGGTCAAGCTGGACGACCCGAGCTTCAACGCGCCGATCTACGCCAACCTCTTCGACGACGAGGACGGCGACTGCTACACCCTCATCTGGTCCCGCAGCCGCAAGAGCAACGGCGACTGACCGGCCTCAAGCTCGACGACCCGAGTTTTACGGCTCCGATCTACGCCAACCTCTTCGACGACGAGGACGGCAAGAGCTACAACCTCATCTGGTCGCGCCCGAACAAGCGCAGCGGCGACTGACCGCACCCGACGCTCCGCCCGGACTGCCGGACGGAGCGCTCGCGTGCTTGATCCAGGCAGCGCGTCGTCATCGTCCAGTGAAAAAACAGAGGCAGCTAACGGCTGCAGCGC
>NZ_JAFAVR010000104.1 GCF_019242355.1 Sphingomonas sp.
CGAAAGCTGTAGAAGCGCTCCGGGTCGGTATAGGTGTCGAGCCCCAGCGCTTCGGCGGCGACGCCGGCCCGGCGCAATCGATCGAGGACGTATCCCGGCAGGTCGAAATGCGGCTTGCCGTCCGTGCCGGCAGAGAAGAACATGCCACTCGTCTCATCGGCCTCGAGGAAGCGCTCGCGAAACGCCGCATCGACCTCATAGGACGGCTGCGCGATGCAGGGCCCGACCGCCGCTGCGATCTTTTCGCGGCGGGCGCCCAGCTGTTCCATGGCGGCGATGACGGCGTCGGTCACTCCGGTTAACGCCCCGCGCCAGCCCGCATGAGCCGCGCCGATCACGCCCGCCGAGCGGTCGGCGAGCAGCACCGGCGCGCAATCGGCAGTCAGGATGCCGAGCAGCAGTCCGGGCCGGTCGGTCACCACCGCGTCCGCGTGGGGCCGCGCGTCGAGCGGCCAGGCAGTCGTCGCATAGACCACTTCGGCCGAATGCACCTGGTGAAGCGTGACCAGCTCGGCCCCCTGAGCCACCGCCGCGACCGCGCGCCGCCGGTTCTCGTCGATCGAGGCCCGCTCGTCCTGGCTTCCGTAGCCGACATTGAGACCCGCGACTTCTCCGGCCGAGACCCCGCCCCGCCGCCCGAGAAAACCGTGCGGCACTCCGGCGAGCGATGGCGCAAGGATGGATTCGACCGTCATTCGTCCGCCTGCAGGACGATGTGGCGAAGAATAATGTCCTCGTCGGCGTGGCTGCCGACCATGAAGTCGTAGCGGCCGACCGCGTGGAAGCCGTAGCGCTCGTAGAAGCGGCGCGCGCGATGATTGTCGACGAAGACGCTGAGCTGGACGTGACGAGCCTGCTTGTCGCGAATCAGGCCGAGGGCGCGGTCCATCAGCGCCCTGCCGATGCCCGCGCCAATCCACTCCTTGAGAACATAGAGCTGGCACAGTTCGATCGTCCCGGGCGGAGTTTCCACCGGAAGCGCGGGCGGGCCAAGCTTCACATAGCCGATGATCTCGTCTTCCGTCTCGGCGACGATGAAGTGGAAGTCGCCGTTGCCGAGGTCTCCGCGAAAGGCGTCGGGGTCCTTGGTCGAAAGGAAGTCGGCGAGGTCCTCGGGTCGGTAGAGGTGCGCGAAGGTGTCGACGAACGACTGCCGGAAGACGTCCGCTATGCCTTGCGCATCGGCCGGATTGCCGGGGCGGAAAGAGACGGTCATGCAAAGCCCGCGGGTTGCGGCCATTCCGCGGCGTGGATCGCGATCACCTTGAACAGCTTGCCCATGGCGTCGCTGCCGCAGAGGCGGTCGATTGCTGCATTCAGGTCGTGGAGGCGATCCGGATTGGCGCGCGACAGGGCCTGGGCGCGTGAATCGATGCCGAGCCGTTGCAGCCACTCGCCCTGGGTCACGACATTCGTGACCGCCGCGCCAGCGCCGCGTGCCACCGTTGCGAGCGCCTGGAAGTCGACATGCGAGGTGACGTCCTGCTCTCCGGGCCGTTCCAGCACCGATGCGAAGCGATGGCGTGAAACCGCCTGGAGCGTGTCGCCGGGACCGCCGTGCTCGTGGCCGTAGTCGATCAGGAGCGCCGCTCCGCCATGCCGGGCGATGTGCGCCGCGAGCGCCGCGACCGCCTCGTCACGTGCCGGCGAGGTCTCGATGACCTCCCCGTCGCGATCGAAGGCCAGGCCGCCGGCCGCGATCATGACCCGGCGCTCGACGCCGGCGACAAACTGGCGGATCGGCAGCGCGTCGAGGAACTCGTTGCCGACAAGCAGGATCGGACGCGCCGGCAAATCGCCGATGGCGTCGTGCCATTCGGCAGCCGGCACGCAGCGCCGCTGAGCCTCGCGCAGGACCGGGCTTGTCTCGACGAAATGAACCTCACCCCTGAAGCCCGACGAGCGCAGCACTCGCAAGGCGTCCGAGGCAAGCGTGCCGCGTCCGGGCCCGAGCTCCGCATAGACGGCGTCCGTCGGCCCTCCGGCGCGCTTCCAGCAGTCGGCGAGCGCTGCGCCCACCAACTCGCCGAACATCTGGTTGACCTCGGGGGCAGTGACGAAATCGCCGGTGGCGCCAAGCGGGTCGCGGGTTGCGTAATAATAAGCGTTGCACGCATCCATATAGGCCTCGACGCTGATCGCGCCCTCGCTGCAGATGCGCTCGCGGACGGCCCGCTCGAGCGGGGTCACGCTAGGCGACGCTGGCGATGCCGGCCGTCGGTTCGATCCGCTGGCGCCGGCTCGCCGCCGTGACCATCAGGTAGAGGCCGCCGAGAATCATCGGCAGCGACAGCCACTGGCCCATGTGCAGGCCCGCCTGCTGGAACAAGGTGCCAGCGAATTGCGCATCCGGTTCGCGGATGAATTCGATGCCGAAGCGGAAGAGGCCGTAGAAGAAGATGAATGCACCGACGAGCTTGCCCGGCTCGTAGCGGGCCTTCGTCTTCCAGAACATGAAGGCGAGAATGCAGAACAGGACGACGCCCTCCAGGAACGCCTCGTAGAGCTGGCTCGGGTGCCGCGGCGGGCCGAGGATCACCCCGAACGGCGTCGCCTCCTGGAAGCGGATCGCCCAGGGCACCGTCGTCGGCGCGCCCCACAGCTCCTGGTTCACGAAGTTGGCGAGCCGACCGAATCCGAGGCCGAAGGGCACGCAGCATGCGATATAATCGCACACGCGCAGGACAGAGAGCCCGTTGGACCGGCACATCAGCCAGATCGCGATCA
>NZ_JAFAVR010000122.1 GCF_019242355.1 Sphingomonas sp.
ACTCCGGGGTTGAAAACTTGGGCGGGCTTTAGGGCAGCGAAGTTCGGCTCGCAACCATCCGCGAGCTTGGGAATGCAGAGTTCGCGACGGGGACGTGCCATCCGTTTGGCGCTCTCCGCGGCCTGTGCAATGAAGCCTTAAACGGACACTGGTATCGGGTGGGGGATGCTCGAACGCAGGATGACGCCGCCGTGGACCTATGCGCTAGTCGCGGCGCTGTTGCTGGCCGCGCTCTGCGCACGTCTCCTGATGCTGCCGCTGACGACGATCGACCAGCGACTTTTCCTGGTGCCGTGGCTCGAGCACGCGGGACGGGTAGGTCGCCACTATCTGGAGCGCCCGTTCACGAACTACGCGCCGGCTTATGAACATGTGCTCGCCTTGCTTGCCCTGTTCCCCGGGTCGGCGATGCTTCGGATCAAGCTGTTTTCAATTCTGTTCGACGTCATCCTGGCGGGCAGCACCGCCTGGATTTCGCCAGTGGCGTGGCGATGGCCGGCCTTCTGCTTGATCCTGTTGCTTCCGACGGTCGCCTTGAACTCCGCGCTCATGGGCCAATGTGACGCAATTTACGCAACTTTCGTCATCCTCGCCCTCGGCTGCATGATGCGGGATCGTCCGGCGGTCGGATTGCTGGCGTTCGCCACGGGACTGGCGATCAAATTGCAATCCATGCTGTTCGCACCGTTCCTGGCGCTCATGAGCTCGGAGCGGCGGTTGCCGGTATGGACTTGGCTGCTTCTGCCTGTTCCTTACCTCGCATTTGCGCTGCCGATGATCCTCGCGGGACGGCCGGTTGATGACGTCCTGTTCGTTTATGCCCGCCAGACGGACAGGTTCAGCGAGCTCGCGAAGAACGCGCCCAACCCCTGGGCTCTTGTCAATTACCTGGTGACTTACCCAGTCGGCATGGCCGTCGGAGTTCCGCTAGCGCTGTTCGCGTTGGCTGCACTCATGCTGCTCCTGCGGCGCAAGCGTGTCATGCGGAGCCGGGAGGGGATGTTGCTTGCCGCGGCAATCCTGCTCATCGCGGGTCCTTATCTGATGCCCAAGATGCATGACCGATTCTTCTACCTGGTCGATCCGGTGCTTGTCGCTCTGGTCGGGTTCAACCGCCGCTATTGGCCGGCCCTGGCTCTGGCGGAGGCCGGGTCCCTCCTCGCCTACCTGCCCTTCGTTGCGATCGAGAACCGCGGGATACCGCACCCTTCCCAGGCGCTCATGTTGACCCACGCTCTACTCCCGGTGATGGGGGCAATCGCCATGGGTATGGCACTGATCCTGCTCATTCAACGGGCGGCCACGTTTACGCCTGAAGAGGGATCAGGCGATCAGCGCAGCGCGCCCGCGACGAGCTTCTGGAGCTTGCTGTGGACCGCGGCCGAACCCGCGACATATTCGCCGCGCTCGAAGGCTCGGTCCGCTCCGCGGTAATCGCTGACGAAGCCCCCGGCCTCGCGCACAAGGAGGACTCCGGCGGCGGTATCCCAGAGATCGAGGGCGTCTTCCCAGAAGCCGTCCATGCGACCTGCAGCCACCCATGCCAGGTCGAGCGCGGCCGAGCCGTAGCGGCGGATTCCGGCCACTTGCGGCGCGACGGCGAGGTACATCTTCGCCCATTGCTCGGGATTGCCGCGGCCGAGGAACGGGATTCCGGTTCCGATGACGCTGTCCGCGAGGTCGCGGCGAGCCGAGACGCGAAGCCGCGCGTCGTGAAGCCAGGCGCCCCTGCCCTTTTCCGCCCAGAAGCTCTCGTCAGTCAGAGGCTGATAGACCAGCCCTTGCGTGATCTCGGTGCCGCCGCCCGGCTTCTTTTCCTCGACCGCGATCGAGATGGAGAAGTGGGGAATGCCGTGAAGGAAGTTCGTCGTCCCGTCGAGCGGATCGACGATCCAGCGCGGCTTGTCGGGATTGCCGGCGATCTCGCCGCCTTCCTCGAGCAGCATGCTCCAGTCGGGCCGGGCGTTGCGAAGCTCCTCGACGATGGTCTGCTCGGCCCTCTTGTCGGCCATCGACACGAAGTCGCCAGGTCCCTTGCGGCTGACCTGCAGCTGCTCGACCTCGCCGAAGTCGCGACGCAGCCGCGGCGCCGCCTTGCGGGCAGCGCGCGTCATGACGGTGATCAGGCCGGAGTGGGAGACCATCGCTTCAGTCCGCGCGGCGGACGTAGGTCTTTTCGTAGACGTCGACGACAATGCGCGTGCCGGCGCCGATATGCGGTGGGACCATCACCCGAACGCCATTGTCGAGGATCGCCGGCTTGTAGCTGGACGAGGCGGTCTGGCCCTTCACGACGGCATCGGCCTCGACGATCGTCGCTTCGATCTGGTCCGGGAGTTGAACGCTGATCGGCCGCTCGTCGTAGAGCTCCATGACGACGTCCATGCCGTCCTGAAGGAAGGCCGCGGGCTCGCCGATCAGGTCCTTGGGCAGGTTCACCTGCTCGTAACTGTCCTTGTCCATGAAAACGAGGCTGTCGCCGTCGGCGTAGAGATACTGGAAGTCCTTGGTGTCGAGGCGGACGCGCTCGACCGTCTCGGCGGAGCGGAAGCGGACGTTGGTCTTGCGGCCGTCCATGAGGTTCTTCATCTCGACCTGCATGTAGGCGCCGCCCTTGCCGGGCTGCGTGTGCTGGGTCTTGGCGACCTTCCAGATGCCGCCTTCGTATTCGAGGATGTTGCCCGGACG
>NZ_JAFAVR010000048.1 GCF_019242355.1 Sphingomonas sp.
TCGGGCTCAACCTCTAACTTGCTCTTGCATTCACATATCCGAACTCTCGTTCACGCCGGCTCGCATCGTTAACCATGACCGCGCGGCGGTGCGGCTGCCGCGACAGTTGACCGGAAAAGGCTCCAGGGGTGCGATCTTCTGGATCTGCCCAGTCACGAGAAGCTGGGCCGAGAATATGCGGACTTCCGTGCGGCCCTGATTGGAGCGTAGGGGGAGGGTCACTAAGGAACCGGTTCATCCGCACGTGGCAAGCACTGCGGTCCCGCAGCCAATCGTCAGTCAAGTGTCTGAAAAATGGTGGGCGTGGCAAGGATTGAACTTGCGACCCCTGCGATGTCAACACAGTGCTCTACCACTGAGCTACACGCCCACTCGAGGGGCGCATGTAGAGGGGGGTTCCAGTGGGCGCAACCCTCACGCGCCCGCTTTGGGACCATGCTTCGCGAGACGCTCCGGCGAGCTATGCCGACGGTTGAGCCTTAGAGGCACGCCTCGAGATATGGCTGGTCGAAGCCGAACTGCTTGGCCTTTTCGAGCGTATAGGGGCGCAGGCCCATCGAGCGATACTCGCCGATGATCTTCCCGTCGGCAGATTCGTCGAGATATTCGAACTTGAACAGCTCCTGGGTGACGATGACCTCGCCCTCCATGCCGATCACCTCGGTGATGTTGGTGGTGCGGCGCGAGCCGTCGCGAAGGCGCTTCACCTGGACGATCAAGTCGACCGAGTCCGCGATCTGGCGGCTGATGGCTTCCTTCGGGACCTTGATGTCGCCCATCATCACCATGTTCTCCATACGCGCGAGGCATTCGCGCGGGGAGTTGGAGTGGAGCGTCGCCATCGACCCGTCGTGACCCGTGTTCATCGCCGCAAGGAGGTCGAAGCACTCCTTGCCGCGGATTTCGCCGAGGATGATGCGGTCGGGGCGCATACGAAGGGCGTTGATCACGAGGTCGCCGATGCTGATCGCGCCCTGGCCCTCAAGGTTGGCGGGCCGCGTTTCGAGCGGCAGCCAGTGCGGCTGCTGAAGCCGGAGCTCAGCCGCGTCCTCGATGGTGATGACTCGCTCGCCCGGGTCGATCATCTTCGACAAGGCGTTGAGCATGGTCGTCTTGCCCGAGCCGGTACCGCCTGAGATGACGACGTTCATGCGGCTCGCGCCGGCGATCTTCAGGATCGTCGCCATCTTGTCTGACATCGAGCCGAAGCTCTTCATCATGTCGAGCGTGATCGGCTTCTCGGAGAATTTACGAATCGAGATTGCCGTGCCGCGCAGCGACAGCGGTGGGACGATGACGTTGACGCGGCTGCCGTCCTGGAGGCGGGCGTCGCAAAGCGGGCTGGTCTGGTCGATGCGGCGGCCGACCTTGTTGACGATGCGCTGCGCGATCTGGAACAGATGTTCCTCGTCGCGGAACTGGATCTGCGCGATTTCGAGCTTGCCCTTGCGCTCGACGTAAGTCTGGTCGGGGCCGTTGACCATGATATCGCTGACGGCGGGGTCGGCAAGCAGCTCCTCAAGCGGCCCGAGGCCGAGCAACTCGTCGACCAGCACCTTTTCGAGCGCGAACTGCTCGCGGCGATTGAGCGTGATCTTCAGCTCGGCAAGCACCTCGCCGATGATCGGCCGGAATTCCTCGGCGAGCTCGTCCTTGGACAGGGTCGCCGCGGCTTCCGGGTCGACGCGTTCGAGGAGGCGCGGAAGCACCTGTTCCTTGATGCGGTGAACGGAGGCTTCGAAGCCCTCGGCCTTGCTGCTTCCGGCCTCGCCGCTTGCATTCTGGCGGGAGTTGAGCCGGTCCATGGCGCCCATGGGCGCTGTGCCAGGGCCAGAAGGCGCCGGAACATCGACAGGCGGCGTGAGGTCGTCGAGCGGTGGGAACTGGTCGCCGCCACTCAGGGGATTGTCGGAGGACGATCCGCCGGGGCCACCCTTCATCGGCTTGGCGACGCCGAAGCTCGGACGCCCGCCGCTGCTGATGCCACCCCGCTTGCCGAATGCGCTCATTCTTGCCGTCCCGATCCCGGTTTTCACCTAGTCGGGGTGGTGAATAGGGGCGAAACTTTTAGAAAAGCCTAACCGGGTTAACCCGCTCAGGCAGCGGGCGTTTCTCCGGCGCTCTCGGCAAGGACGGTGAGGCCGCGCTCGCTGATCTCCGCGAAGCCGCCGGTTACCCGGATTCGCTCAGGCTGCGTCCCGGCGGAGCGAAAGACCGCGATCTCGCCGTCGCGGAGCGTGGTCATGTAGGGCGCGTGGCCGACCATGATGCCCGACTCTCCCTCGGTGCCGGGGATGACGACCATGTAGACGTCGCTGGACATCACCTGGCGCTCGGGAGTGACGAGCTCGAAATGCAGATCGGCCATTATTTCTTGCCTTCAATCTTTGCGTCGAATGCTCGGGTCGCGGCGTCGAACTCGTCGCGGCAACCGGGCTTGCAGAAGCCGACGACCTTGCCCCGGTATAGCGTCAAGGCATCCGCGCTGACCGGCTTGCCGGACCAGGGACAGACGTCGTTGACGCAATCCTCGAGGCGTAGGGACGGCAGGGCTTAGGCCTCCTGAGCCAGCTTCTCGGCCTTCGCCACCGCCTCGTCGATGCCGCCAACCATGTAGAAGGCCGCCTCGGGAAGGTGGTCATACTCGCCGCTCACCACCGCCTTGAACGAGCGAACCGTATCTTCGACCTGCACGAACTTGCCCGGGATGCCGGTGAAGACTTCGGCAACGTGGAACGGCTGCGACAGGAAGCGCTGGATCTTGCGGGCGCGGCTGACGGTGAGCTTATCCTCTTCCGACAGCTCGTCCATGCCGAGGATGGCGATGATGTCCTGCAGGCTCTTGTACTTCTGCAGCGTTTCCTGGACGGCGCGGGCGGTCTCGTAATGCTCCTGGCCGACGACGGCAGGAGTGAGAACGCGGCTGACGGAGTCGAGCGGGTCGACGGCCGGGTAGATGCCGAGCTCCGAGATCGCGCGGCTCAGCGTCGTCGTCGCGTCGAGGTGGGCGAAGGACGTGGCCGGGGCCGGGTCGGTCAGGTCGTCGGCCGGAACGTAAATGGCCTGCACCGAGGTGATCGAGCCCTTGTTGGTCGAGGTGATCCGCTCCTGAAGGGCGCCCATGTCGGTCGACAGGGTCGGCTGGTAGCCCACGGCCGAAGGGATACGGCCGAGCAGCGCCGACACTTCCGAACCCGCCTGGGTGAAGCGGAAGATGTTGTCGACGAAGAAGAGCACGTCCTGGCCCTCCTGGTCGCGGAAATATTCGGCCTGAGTGAGGCCGGCGAGGGCGACGCGGGCACGGGCTCCCGGCGGCTCGTTCATCTGGCCGAACACGAGCGCGACCTTGGAGCCTTCGGGCGTCGGGTTGCCCTCGGCGTCCTTGGCGATGACGCCCGCGTCGAGGAACTCATGATAGAGGTCGTTGCCCTCGCGGGTGCGCTCGCCGACGCCGGCGAACACGGAAACGCCGCCGTGGCCCTTGGCGATGTTGTTGATCAGCTCCTGGATGAGCACGGTCTTGCCGACGCCGGCGCCGCCGAACAGGCCGATCTTGCCGCCCTTGGCGTAGGGGGCGAGTAGGTCGATGACCTTGATGCCGGTGACGAGGATGGCGGCTTCGGTCGACTGGTCGACGAAGGCCGGGGCCTCGGCGTGAATGGGAGCGCTCTGGTCGCTGCCGATCGGGCCACGCTCGTCGATCGGATCGCCGACGACGTTCATGATTCGGCCGAGCGTCTTCGGGCCGACCGGGACGCGGATTTGCGAGCCGGTCGCGTTGACCACCTGGCCGCGGGTGAGGCCGTCGGTCGAGTCCATCGCGATGGTCCGGACGACGTTCTCGCCGAGGTGCTGAGCGACTTCGAGGACGAGGCGATTGCCGCCGTTCTCGGTCTCGAGCGCCGAGAGGATGGCCGGCAGCTCGCCTTCGAAGGTGACGTCGACGACGGCGCCGATCACCTGGCTGATGCGGCCGGCATTGTTGGTGCCCTGCGGGCGGTCGATTGCGGCGGTG
>NZ_JAFAVR010000257.1 GCF_019242355.1 Sphingomonas sp.
GCGGCTATGCGGCGGCGGCAACGGATGACGGGCATGGCGGTGGCATAACCGACGCTGGTCAGGGCAAGCGAACGGCCGATTTCGCGATCGGTCACCCCGAGAAGCTGATCGATTTCGGCTATCGTGCGCTCGCCGAAACGCGAATGACCGCGCTCGCGGCGATCCGGGCATATTACGGGCGAGATGCGGCCAAATCCTATTTTGTCGGCTGTTCCGACGGCGGGCGCGAGGCCTTGATGATCGCGCAGCGCTACCCCGAGGATTTCGACGGCATTCTCGCCGGTGATCCGGGAAACGACTGGTCGCACTGGTCGGCAGCGCTGGTCTGGAATGAGCAGGCGCAGCTAGAGGGTTCGCCCGGCGCAATTCCCACAACGAAGCGGGCGCTCATCCAGGGTGCCGTAGTGGACGCCTGCGACGCCATTGATGGAGTCAGGGACGGTCTCATCGCCGATCCTCGGTTCTGCCGGTTCGATCCGGTCGTCCTATTGTGCAAAGGCTCAGACGAGCCGGCCTGCCTGACGGCCCAGCAGGTTGCCACCCTCCGCAAGCTCTACGCCGGACCCACCAATCCCAGAACCGGCGAGCAGATTTATCCCGGCTTCATGCCGGGGCTCGAAAATGCGTCCGGGTTCAATGCTCTCGTCACACCTTGGCAACCAGGCACCTTCTCCTACGGCGACACCTATTTCGGTGAGGTTGTCTTCGAGAACGAGCATTGGGATCCTCGAACGATGGACTTCGATCGCGCTATCGCATTGTCCGACCGAAAAAGCGCGCCGATCGTCGATGCTACCAGCCCTGATCTTCGCTCCTTCCGTGCTCATGGCGGCAAGCTGATTCAATATCACGGCTGGTCGGACACCTTGATGCCCGCAGCTGCTTCGATCGCCTATCGTAACCGTGTTGCGAGCTTCATGCGGAGCTATCCCGATCCGCGCGCTAGCGCCTCGGCCGAGATTGACGATTTCTATCGTCTCTTCATGATCCCCGGCATGGGCCATTGCTACGGCGGCGACGGACCGACTTCGATCGCGCGAACGTCCGAAGACGGCTCCGGCGATCCGAGGCATGATCTTATGGGCGCACTCGAGCAGTGGGTTGAGAAGGGTATCGCGCCTGATTTCTTTATCGGAACCGGCAAGGTGCCCAACAACCCTCGGCAAACGATGTCTCGGCCGATTTGCCGGTATCCGCAAGTGAGCCGTTACAAGGGAACAGGGGATGCCAACGACGCAGAGAGCTTCGAATGCGCCGTGCCACAGGACCAATGAACATGGCGATCAGCAGAAACCTGCATCCGCAAGATGCCGGGCAGAGCCAGCTCGACAGGCGGCTTTTCCTCTCTGGAGGCCTTCTCGGTGGCGGTTTCCTCCTGGCAGGTATGCGAAGCGCGGCCGCCGGTTCTCAGATACTGTCGGCGTGGACTCCGGGAACGCTTGATATCCACCATATCGACACCGGGGTTGGAAACGCGACGTTCATCCTCGGGCCAGATGGCACGGCCATCCTGATTGATTGCGGGGCGACGCGCGGGGGGCCGCCGGCGTCCACTCCGCTCCGCCCGGACAGCTCCCGATCAGCGGGCGAATGGGTTGCCCGATATGCGCTGCGGCAGGCGCGTGCCGCAGGCCGGAACACGCTCGACTGTATGATCGCGACGCATGTCCACCCAGATCACGTCGGATCGCCGGTCCCGAGCGACCCGCAGGCTCCCGAGGGATATCGTCTAACCGGGCTGAGCGATGTCGATGCGCACATGCCAGCGGATCTCGTGATCGATCGCGGGTTCCCCAACTACGCCCGCCTCCCGCTGATCGACGCATCCTTCGCTACCAATCATCTGGCCTGGATGCGCGCGCGCGCGCGCAATGGGCGTCGCGTAGAACAGGTCGCGGTTGGATCGGACCGGCAGGTCGAAACGCGTCGAACTGGCGCTTTTAATATCCGCTTCGTCGGCGGTGACGGCAGGGCTTGGACAGGCGTCGGTGACCAGTCACGGGACCTGCTGCCCCCAAAAGCGAGCTGGACTACCGAAGCGACCCCCGAAGAAAATCACATGTCGATAGCGATGGTCCTATCCTACGGACCGTTCCGCTATTTCGCGGGCGGCGATCTGGTTGCCGACACGCACGATGGCAGAGTCCCTTGGCTCGACGTCGAAACGCCGATCGTCCGGGTCGCTGGGCCAGTCGATGTTGCCGCCGCAGACCACCACGGCTATTTTGACGCCGATGGACCCGAATTCGTACGGGCGCTCGACGCTGACGCGTACGTCATTCAGGCCTGGCACGCGACGCATCCCGCGATGGCGACGCTGCAGAGAATGCTGAACGATTGGGAAGGCCGCGTCCCCCGGGATGTATTCGTGACGAGGCTCGATCCCGCCAGCCGCGCCTTGAACGAGCGGTTCTTGCCAATGGTGAAGAGTATCGAGGGACATGTCGTCGTGCGTGTCGGCCCGGAGGGCGCCTACCGTGTGTACGTCACGGATAGCCGGGACGAGCGTGACACAATCACATATGCTGGCCGTGTGGCTCAACCCAAACTGCGCACCTGAGGCGCTTCGGTTCGGAGGTGCTCCGCGCCAAGCAAGCCTTCGACGCTTGTCTTGAAGCGGACCAGCTCACTCGAAGGCCTCGCCAGAAGGGCGCATGCATGCACGAGTCTAGCGGTTCAATGAAAATCGTGGCTGCGTATCCGCAGCAATTCTTCATCATCGGGAACGGCGTTGAAGGGCGGATAGGATAATGTGCGTCCGCGCGGGATGCCGGGATCGCGCGGGTCGGGGCCACCACCATTCCTGGCGCCATCGCCGCGCCCGGGCGCTACCGCGAACTCCATGCGTCCGATCGAACGTAGCATGTCGTCATGATCGATGATGCGGTCGCAGATGATGTGGATCACCTCGCCTTCCTTTTGCAGGCGGCCGCGCATCGCGATCATCGATGCCGACATGACCTGACGCCGATAAATCTCGAACCGGTCGGGCCAGAGGATGCCGTTGGCGATGCCGGTCTCGTCCTCAATCGTCACAAATAGCACGCCCTTCGCCGAACCGGGCCGCTGGCGAACCAGAATGACGCCGGCGACCTCGACGTTGCAGCCGTCGCGAATGGTCGCGAGATCGGCGCAGCGCACGATCCGCATCGCATCGAGCTGGTCGCGCAGGAAGCTGACCGGATGTCCACGAAGCGATAGCTGGGTCGAGCGATAGTCTTCGACCACCTCGCGGCCCTCGGTCATCGGCCGGAGCGCGACGACGGGCTCCAGCCCTTCCGGCGAGAATTGCGCCTCGCGCTCGTCTGCCGCCGCGAACAGCGGCAACGGCGCTTCGCCAAGCCCCTTCACCTTCCACAGGCCTTGCCGCCGATCCTCGGCGATCACATGAAACGCATCGGCCTCCGCCAGCCGTTCAATCGCCGCGCGCGGAACACCCGCCCGACGCCAGACTTCCTCGACGCTGCCATAGTCAGCAGGCCCACGCGCGCCGACGATCGCGGCGCCATGGACATTGGCCAG
>NZ_JAFAVR010000127.1 GCF_019242355.1 Sphingomonas sp.
CCGCTGCCGCTATCGCAGCAGCTTGCGCGCATCGCCGCCGAGAACGGCTCCGATCGGTTGACCTTTTCCGATCTCGCGCGGCAACTTGGCGGTCGTGCCTGGGGCGGCCTGCTGTTCATCTTCGCCGTCATCAACACGATCCCGCTCCCGCCGGGGACCAACGTGTTCTTCGCGATTCCGCTGGTGATTGTTGCCGCACAGATGGCGTTCGGTCGGACCGCGCCCTGGTTTCCGGGCCGCATCGACCGGCGCGGCGTCACAAGGTCGGAGCTCGAGCGCCTCATCGAAAAGATGGGATGGCTGGAAGCTCGCATTGAAAAGATTTTCAAGCCGCGGCTGCCGCGCCTGACGGGGCCGACGGCGACGCGGTTGATCAGCTTCGGCTGCTTCCTGCTTGCACTCGCCGCCGCAGTCCCGGTTCCGGTGGTGCACGTCGCGCCGGCCGGGACGATCGTTCTCTTCGCGCTGGCCTTGATCTACCGTGACGGTGTTCTGGTCATTGCGGCCTGCATTGCCGCTCTGCTGGCGCTCGTCATCGAAGCATTGATCATCGCCTACGGCGTCGTGGCGATCACCTACATCCTGTCCTGGTTCGGCATTTAAGCCGGCTGCTCAGCCTTCCAGCTGGCGCGTCAACAGGCGAATGTCGGCGTCGAGCTCGGCGTCGCTCGCCCGCAGCTTCTCGATCTGGCGAACGGCATGGATGACCGTCGTATGGTCGCGCCCACCAAAGCGCCGGCCG
This sequence comes from Sphingomonas sp., assembly GCF_019242355.1. GTDB lineage: Bacteria > Pseudomonadota > Alphaproteobacteria > Sphingomonadales > Sphingomonadaceae > Sphingomicrobium. Next base: position 743 of record NZ_JAFAVR010000127.1, read on the forward strand.
ATGTCCGGTAGCGACTTGGGCGTCAGCTGCTTCGACAGGTACATCGCCACCTGCCGCGGCCGGGCCACTTCGCGCGCCCGCCGGGCCGAGGTCATCTCGGCCTTTCGGATTCGGTAATGCTCGGCGACCTGCGTCTGGATTTCGTCGATAGAGATGCGCCGCTGGTTGGCGCGGAGGACGTTCGCAAGCACTTCCTCGACGAACGCGACGTCGATCGTCCGGCCGGTCATCAGGGCGTAGGCGCCAATCCGGTTGAGCGCACCCTCGAGCTCGCGGATCGACGAGGTCACGCGCCGCGCCAGGAAATCCACCACGTTGCGCGGCATCTCGACGCCCGGAAGCGCCTCCAGCTTGGCGATGATGATGTTGAAGCGAAGCTCGTAGTCGGCCGGGTTAATGTCGGCGACCAGGCCCCAGGACAGGCGCGAGAGAATTCGCGGCGCGATCCCGTCCAGGTCCTGCGGCGCCCGGTCGGACGTGATCACCAGCCGCCGCCCGGCGCCGATGATCTCGTTCATCGTGTGGAAGAATTCTTCCTGCGTCGAATCCTTGCCGGCGATGAACTGGACGTCGTCGATCAGCAGCAGGTCCGCATTCCGGAGCCGCTGCTTGAAGCCAATCGTGTCGTTCTCCTTCAGCGCGCGGATGAACTCGACCATGAACTTCTCGGCCGACATCGACACTACGCGCGAACCGCGGTTGTGTGCGCAGAATGTGTGTCCGATGGCATGCAGCAGGTGAGTCTTCCCGCGCCCCGTGCCGCCATGGATGAAGAGCGGGTTGAAGCCGACGGTCGGCGAGGTGGCAAGCGTCCGCGCGGCGGTCGCCGCGACCTCGTTCGCCTTGCCGACGATGAAGGTTTCGAAGCGATAGCGCGGATCGAAGTTGGGCGCAGCTGGGTCGCGCTCCGACGGCGGCGGGCTCTCGTCGAGGATCAACAGCGGCGCCGGCCGCGGAGCATCGAGGGCGGCGACGATCCGCACGTCGCGAACGATCGGAAGCACGGTCTTCCACGCCAGCGTCAGGCGATCGCCAAAGTGCGAGCGCACCCAGTCCGCCATGAACTGGCTGGGCATGACGACGTCGAGCAGGCCGTTGTCGGGGTCGAATCCGCCGATCTCGGCCGGCTTCAGCCAGCCGTCGAAGGTGCGCGCGCCAAGATCACGCCGAAGGCCCGCGCGAATCGATTCCCAAGCAGCCTCGATCGGAGCCAGCGGCGGTGCCGTTCCAAGCTCGACAGACGTGTTCGTCCCTCCGCCCTGCACTGGCTAGCGCCTCCGTCCTAAACCGCCCCCGCACGAGACAAGGCTTCCCCGTCGCGCGACTTGCGAGTCGCGCTTCAAAGGCTCCATTTCTCTCTTGCCCCCGGCGCGAATTCGCGCCTGGAAGAGCGTTTCTGAAAGCCTCGGCGACAGCTTTCAAGTGCCGTTTTTTCACAGAAGTGAAATAATGGCTATTGACACAGGAAAGCTGGGAAAAGCTGTAGAAAGTGGCAGTTATCGGCCATTTCCGCACCACTACCGAAGGAGGACGGAATCGCGAATCGCGGGAAAGCCTGCATTTTTTTAGGGTCTCAAAAAGCAACGGGCCGCCGGTTTCCCGGCAGCCTGCAAGATCGTCCCGAAATGGCGCGAAATCAGCCGAGCGAAGCGACCCGCTTCGACAGGCGCGAGATCTTCCGCGACGCCGTGTTCTTGTGGATAACGCCGCGAGCGACACCCCGGAACAGTTCCGGCTGCGCCTTCTTCAGAGCATCCGCGGCCTGGCCCTTGTCTCCGCTCGCGATTGCTGCCTCGACGGCCTTGATGAAGGTCCGGATGCGGCTGACTCGCGAATGGTTGACCACGGACCGGCGGTCGTTCCGGCGGATGCGCTTCTTGGCCTGCGGCGTATTCGCCATGAAAATCCTCGTTGATCTGGGCTCAATGAAAAAGCGGCGCGAAGCCACAAGGCCGCGCCGACACGGCCGACCCCATATGGCGAGAGGCCGCCAAGGTCAACACATCTACCGCTGGCAGCGCGGGCAGAAGAAGGTCGACCGGCCGCCTTGCACGATCCGCTTGACCCGGCCGCCACACGCGCAGGCCGCCCCTTCCCGTCCATAGACTGCGAATGTCTTCGAAAAATAGCCGAGCTCGCCATCAGGGCTGGCGAAGTCGCGCAGTGTGGACCCGCCGGCCGCGATGGCTTCGGCAAGCACGTCGCGGATCGCCGTTGCCAGACGCTCCAGCCTCTTGAGCGAAATGCTTCCGCCGGCCCGCCCCGGATGAATGCCGGAACGATGCAGCGCCTCGCACACGTAGATATTGCCGAGTCCCGCAACGACGCGCTGGTCGAGCAACAGCGCCTTGATCGGAGCGTTCCGCCCGGCAAGCCGCTGCCGGAGCTCCCCCGCCTCGATTTCGAGAGGCTCAGGGCCCAATGCCGCGATTGCCGGCCAGTCCACCAATCGGTCGGTTCGGACCAGGTCGAGCGAACCGAACCGCCGCGGGTCGTTGAGCGCCACCCGACGTCCATCGTCGGTCTCGATCACGACATGGTCATGCTTCTCGATCTCGCTCGGATCGACGCGCCACCGCCCCGACATGCCGAGGTGGAAGACCAACGTGTCTCCGCGGTCCGTATCGATCAGCCCGTACTTGGCGCGTCGCCTCAAGCCAGTGATCCGCGCTCCGGTCAAACGCTGGCCCAGGCCTTCCGGCATGGCCCGGCGGAGGTCCGCGCGGCGGAGCTCGACGCGCGCGATCCGCTGCCCGTCCAGCACGCGCGCAAGCCCGCGAACGGTCGTCTCGACTTCGGGAAGCTCCGGCATGCCGCCGATATGGCGGACCCGCCCCAAGCCCGCTAGAGCCCGGCACCATGTCCGAACAGGTGAATTTCGGCGACCGGTTGGTCAGCCCCGAGGAGAAGACCCGCCGCGTCGGCGAAGTGTTCAGCTCCGTCGCTCGGCGGTACGACGTGATGAACGACCTCATGTCGGGCGGCATGCACCGGCTTTGGAAGAACCGCTTCGTCGCCAGGGTAAAGCCGCGCGCGGGCGAGCGCATCCTCGACATGGCCGGAGGGACCGGCGACATCGCCTTTCGGATGATCGAGCGCGGCGCGCTGGTCACGGTCTCCGACATCAACTCCGACATGCTCGGCGTCGGCGAGGAGCGCGCCGAAAAGCGCGGCCTTCGCAACCTGACGTGGCAGGTCGAGAATGCCGAGACGCTGACTTTCGCCGACAACAGCTTCGAGGCCTACACGATCGTTTTCGGCATCCGGAACGTGACCGACATTCCCGCGGCTCTCCGCGAAGCCCATCGCGTGCTGAAGCGCGGTGGCCGCTTCTATTGCATGGAATTCTCGACCAGCGACTGGCCGGGCTTCGCCGAGCTGTACGAAGCCTATTCGGCCAGCGTCATCCCGCGCATCGGCAAGGTCGTCGCCCATGACGAGGACAGCTACCGCTACCTCGTCGAAAGCATCCGCCGCTTCCCGAAGCCCGACGCGTTCCGCAAGATGATCGCGGATGCCGGCTTCAACCGCGCAACCGTCGAGCCGATGCTTGGCGGTGCGGTCTGCATCTGGAGCGGGTGGAAGATTTGACGGCGTCGGTCACTCATCTCTGGCGGCTCCTCAAATGGGGCCGTACCCTCGCCCGCCACGGTGCTCTGAGGGGCATCGAGCAGGATCCGATGACTCCGCCGCCGGTCCGCCGCTTGTGCCGGCTGGCGCGCTTCGGCGCCCGGACCCCGGCGACACCCGACTACGCCGCCGCCTTGGTCGCGATCGGCCCCGCGGCCGTAAAGCTCGGCCAGGTCCTCTCGACCCGCCCGGACCTCGTCGGCGAGCGCGCCGCCGCCAACCTGTCGCAGCTTCAGGACGATTTGCCGCCCGCCCCCTTCGCGGCGATCCGCCAGATCATCGAGGCCTCGTTTGGTGCACCGCTCGAAAGCCTTTTCTCCCGCTTCGACGAGCAGCCGGTCGGCGCCGCCTCGATCGCCCAGGTCCATCACGCCGTCACGACCGAAGGCCGCGAGGTCGCGGTCAAGGTCCTCCGCCCCGGCATCGAGGAGGAGTTCGCCCGCGCACTCGAGACCTATGAATGGGCTGCCGCCCATGTCGAGCGCTTTGGCGGCGAGGCGGCACGCCTGCGCCCGCGTCTGGTGGTCGCCCATTTCCGCCAGTGGACCGCGCGCGAGCTCGATCTCCAGCGCGAGGCCGCCTCCGCGTCCGAGCTGCGCGAGAACATGGTCGCCGAGCCCGGCTATCACATTCCCGAGATCGACTGGCGCCGAACGGCTCGGCGAGTCCTTACGCTTGAATGGCTCGACGGCATCAAGCTCAACGACCGCGAGGCGCTTATCGCCGACGGCCAGGATTGCGGCGCTCTCGCCGCCACGCTCGTCCGCGCCTTCCTCCGGCAAGCAGTCGTCGACGGCTTCTTCCATGCCGACCTCCACCACGGCAATCTCTTCGCCCTTCGAGACGGCCGCATTGCAGCGATCGACTTCGGGATCATGGGCCGGGTCGACCGCCGCGCAAGGCTATGGCTCGCGGAGATCCTCTACGGCCTGATCACCGGCAATTACCGCCGCGTCGCCGAAATCCACTTCGAGGCGCAATATGTGCCTGCCCATCACAATGTGGACGAGTTCGCCACCGCTTTGCGCGCCGCCGGCGAGCCGATCCGCGGCCTGCCGGTCAAGGACATCTCCGTCGGCCGGATGCTCGAAAGCCTGTTCGCGATCACCCGCGACTTCGACATGCCGACCCAGCCGCATTTGCTGCTGCTGCAGAAGACGATGGTGATGAACGAGGGCGTCGCGACCGCGCTCGATCCCGACATCAACATGTGGGAGACTGCCGAGCCCTTTCTTCGCGAATGGATCCGCTCGGAGCTTGGCCCCGAGGCTTATTACGCCGACCGCCTCATCGAGACCGTGCGCGCGTTCAAAAAGATCCCCGAGCTAATCGACCGCATCGACCAGTATTTCCCGCCGCGCGGTGCAGCGCCACCCGCCCCGCCGCTTCCGGAGATCCCGCTGGTCGTCCACCGCAACTGGCTGGCCTACGTGGCGACCGGACTGGTCGGGCTCGCTGCCGGCGCCGCAGCGATGGCCTTGTTCACCTAATCGAACCTGCTTCGCTCATCCATCCCGGCGAGGCCCCACAAGACGTTCACCGCCGCCTCTGCCGCAATCCCGATCGCCAGGCCGGCAACGACGTCGCTGAGATAATGGGCCGAGCGCGGCACCTGCAGAGCCGCGATCAGCCCGGCCGCGCCCAGCGCCGCGACGCCATATTCCGGATATTCGCGGGAAAAGGCCCGGGCCACTGCGACCGCCCCGGCGCTGTGCCCCGACGGGAAGCTGCTCAGCTCCTTCGCGCGCGAGTCGCCCTTGCGCGGCTTCTTCTCCTCGCGCCGGTTCGCGCTTCGCGGCCGGGTGCGGTCGACATTGTGCTTCAGGACGCTTTTCACCGCCGTCGCCGCCTCGTGCGCGATCATCATCCGCGCGCCGGCCCGGACCAGCCGGTCGCTTTCGAGCGCCACCCCCGCGGCAATGACCCCGCTCGCGAGCATTCGCAGCTCCGGCTGGTCGCCGAGCTTGCTTGCAAGGTCCACGGCCGGCACCTTCGCATATTCGGCATACGGCTCGAACAGCTCCTGGAAAGCTTCGTCCACGGCGATCAGCCGTTCCTCACCCGCGTCCATGGCATTCCGCAGCATCATGCGGCCTGAACAACCGTAACGGGACTTTGGTGCCGTCCGCCGGCGCTCTCGACTTCCGCGGAGATGCGCGGCAAGGCGGCGCCATGGCACGCGTGCTCTTCATCGTGGGCGGCGGGATTGCGGCGTACAAGTCGCTCGAGCTGGTGCGCCTGATCAAGAAGGCCGGCCATTCGGTCACGCCCGTCCTGACGAAGGGCGGGGAGCATTTCGTTACTGCGATGAGCCTCGGCACGCTTGCCGAAAGCCAGGTCCACACCTCGCTTTGGGAGCTCAAGGACGAGGTCGAGATCGGCCACATCCAGCTCTCGCGCTCGGCCGATTTCGTGCTCGTCTGCCCGGCCACGGCAGACCTGCTTGCGAAGATGGTCAGCGGCATCGCCGACGACCTCGCCACCACGCTCCTGCTCGCCACCGACAAGCCGGTCGTCGTCGCGCCGGCAATGAATGTCCGCATGTGGCTTCACGCCGCGACCCGCCGCAACGTCCAGCAGCTGGTCGAGGACGGCATCAAGGTGATCGAGCCGGCCGAAGGCGAAATGGCGTGCGGCGAGCACGGCCCCGGCCGCCTCCCCGAGCCGCAGGCGATCGTCGACTGGCTCGGCGCCAACGGGTTCCTGCCGCCCAAGTGACGCTCGCCGGCAAGCACATCCTCGTCACCGCCGGGCCTACGCATGAGCCGATCGACCCGGTGCGCGTGATCGCCAATCGGTCGTCCGGACGCCAGGGCTTCGCGATCGCCGCGGCCGCCGCCGAATTCGGCGCTCGAGTCACCCTCGTCGCCGGCCCGGTGGCCATCGCCACGCCGCCCGGCGTCGACCGCATCGACGTCGAGACCGCCGGGCAGATGGCCGATGCCGTCATGGCGTCACTCCCCGCCGACGCCGCGATCCTGGTGGCCGCAGTCGCGGACTGGCGCGTCGAACCGGCCACGACCAAGCTCAAGAAGAGCAGCGGGCCGCCGCAGCTTCGCTTCCTCCCGACCCGCGACATCCTCGCCGAGCTCGGCTCCGGTACGGACCGCCCGCGCCTCCTGGTCGGCTTCGCGGCGGAGACCGACAATGTCGTCGAGCAGGCCGTCGCCAAGCGCCAGGCCAAGAAGGCCGACTGGATCGTCGCCAACGACGTCTCCGGGGATGTGATGGGCGGCTCCCGAAATCGTGTCCACCTCATCACCGCGCAAGGTGTCGAAGACTGGCCCGAAGCCGGCAAGGACGAGGTCGCGCGGCGCCTCGTCGAGCGGGTCGCCTCAGCCCTCGCCTGATCCGCAGGCGCGGCAGCCAGGATTGGGCGGGATCCGGATCGCCCGCCAGCTCAGCTTCTCGCCGTCGAACAGGTGCAGCAGCCCGGCCTGATCGTCACCGACGCCGGCAATCGCATTGACCGCCAGCAACGCCGCGAAGCTGCCCACGGTCGCCGTCAGCGCGCCGAGCACGCCCAGTTCCGCGCAATTGTCGCAATCGTCGGCGTCGAACGCATCCCCGACGAAGCAGCGGTAGCAGGGCCGCGCCCGGAATAGCCCGACCTGTCCCTGGAACTGGACTGCCGCCGCCGACAGGAGCGGGACGCCGAGGCGCACGCACGCATCGCTGACCGCCAGCCGCGTCGCGAAATTGTCGCTGCCGTCGATGACCAGGTCGTGCCCGCCGAGGAGCTCGCCAGCATTGTCCGCCGTAACTCGCTCCTGCACCGGCCTCGCGTCGACAAACTGATTCAGTCGCCGAACGAACTGCAGCGCGAGATCGGCTTTCGAATAACCGGCGTCGCGCTCTCGGAACAGCGGCTGCCGGTGCAGGTTGCCGAGCTCGACCACATCGTCGTCGATGATCGCCAGCCGGCCGACGCCCGCGCCCGCAAGCGCCGGGATGACCGCGCTGCCAATCCCGCCCGCGCCGACCACCGCCACCGAGGCCGCCTTCAGCCTGTTCTGGCCAACGCCCCCCACCTGGGGCAGCACGATGTGCCGCGCATAGCGCTCGAGCTCGGCGTCGGAGAGGCTCACTGGCCCGTCGAGCCGAAGCCCCCTGCTCCGCGGGCCGTATCGTCCAGCGCCTCGACCTCGTGGAACACGGCCTTGAGCACCGGCGCGGGCACCAGTTGCGCGATCCGCTCGCCGCGCCGCACCGCGAAGGGCTCGCTGCCGAGGTTCGCCAGGATCACCTTTACCTCGCCGCGATAATCGTGGTCGATGGTCCCGGGCGTGTTGAGGCAGGTAATCCCGTGCTTGAGCGCCAGCCCGGAGCGCGGACGGACCTGCACCTCGTGGCCTTCCGGGATCGCAATCGAAAAGCCGGTCGCCACCGCGCGCCGCTGACCAGGTTCGAGGATCAGGTCCTCGGCAGCGACGACATCCAGTCCGGCAGCGCCGTCCGTGGCGTAACTTGGCGAAGGCAAACCTTTACCATGCGGTAACCATTGCAACTGGATATCGATCACTTCGCCGCCTTCTTCGCCTTGGCTGCGGGTTTCTTCGCAGCCGCCTTCCTGGGCGCAGCCTTCCGGCCACCCTTCTTCTTCGCTGGGCCCTTGGCCGCGCGCTCGTCGATCAGCCGCACGCCCTCGCCGAGCGTAAGGGCCTTCGGATCCGAGCCCTTGGGCAAAGTCGCGTGCGTCGTCCCGTCACTGACGTAAGGCCCGAAGCGACCCTCCAGCACCCTGATCTCCTTGCCGCTCTCGGGATGCGCACCGAGCACCGCGATCGGCTCCCGCGACGCGCCGCGTCCGCGACCGCCGCCATTGGCCGCATCGGCGAGCTTCGCCACCGCCGCGTTCATGCCCGTTTCGAACACCTCCGCGGTCGAGCCGAGCTTCGCATATTTCCCGTCATGGGCGAGGTACGGCCCGTAGCGCCCGATCGACGCTGTGATCGCCTTGCCCGTCTCCGGGTGAGCGCCGATCTCGCGCGGCAGCGACAGCAGCCGCTCGGCTGCCTCGCGGTCGACGTCAGCCAGCGGTACGTCCTTCGGGATCGACGCCCGCTTGTCACCGCGCTCGACATAGGGACCGAACCGCCCGCTCTTGAGCAGGATCCCGTCGCCAAGGTCCTGCGGCCCGTCACTGGCCGCCTCGCCGCCGGTCTGGCCGAACTTCTGCGTGTACCGGCACTCAGGATAGTTGGAGCAGGCGACGAACGCCCCGAACTTGCCGCCACGAAGGCTCAGCCGCCCGTTGCCGCAGCTGGGGCAGAGCCTCGGGTCGCTACCGTCCGCGCGCGGCGGATAAAGCCAGGGCGCCAGGAACTCGTCCAGCGCCTGGGTGATCTCGCTCGGCTTCTGATCCATGACCTCGCCCGCCTTGGGCTTGAAGTCGCGCCAGAAGGCGTCCAGCAATTTCTGCCAGTCGAGCCGTCCGCCGGAGACGTCGTCCAGCTCGTCCTCGAGCTCGGCCGTGTAGTCATAGCTGACATACTTTTCGAAGAAGCGCTCGAGGAACGCCGTCACCAGCCGACCGCTCTCCTCCGGGATGAAGCGGTTCTTCTCGACCCGCACATATTCCCGGTCCTTCAGCGTCTGCAGCGTTGCCGCGTAGGTCGACGGCCGCCCGATCCCGAGCTCTTCCAGCCGCTTGACCAGGCTCGCCTCCGAATAGCGCGGCGGCGGCTGCGTGAACGACTGGGTGGCATCGACCCCGATCTTCGCAGGGACGTCGCCCCGGTTGAGGATCGGCATCCGCGCGCCTTCCTCATCCTCGGCCTTCTCGTCGCGCCCTTCCTCATACAGCGCGAGATAGCCGGGAAAGAGCACAACCTGGCCCGTGGCGCGCAGAACCGCCCGCCCGGCACCGTCGCTCAGCTCGACCGTCGTCCGCTCCAGCCGCGCCGACGCCATCTGGCTCGCCAGAGCGCGATTATAAATCAGCTCGTACAGCCGCGCGTGATCGCCGGACGCCGCCCGCGCCCTCGAGAAATCCGTCGGCCGAATCGCCTCGTGAGCCTCCTGCGCGTTCTTCGCCTTGCTGGTGTAGTGGCGCGGCTTGTCCGGCACGTAACCGGCATCATAGCGCGTCGTGATCGCCTTGCGCGCCGCGCTGATCGCCTCGGCCGCCATGTCGACGCCGTCGGTCCTCATGTAGGTGATCAGCCCATCCTCGTAGAGGCCCTGCGCGACGCGCATTGTGTGGCTGGCCGCGAAGCCGAGCTTGCGTGCCGCCTCCTGCTGAAGAGTCGAGGTGGTGAACGGCGGCGGCGGGTTGCGTGAAAAAGGCTTGGTCTCGACGCTCTCGACCGAGAATCGCCCCGCCTCGATCACCGCCTTGGCAGCGTCGGCATCGCCCTTGTTGCCGATCGTCAGCCGGTCGATCTTCTTCCCGTCGAGCTGCGCCAGCCGGGCAGTGAAGCTTTGCCCGTCCTTCTCGAACGTGGCCGTCAGCGACCAATATTCCTGAGGGCGGAAGACCTCGATCTCGCGTTCGCGGTCGACGATCAGCCGGAGCGCCACCGACTGCACGCGACCCGCCGACTTCGCGCCCGGAAGCTTGCGCCACAGGATCGGCGACAGGGTAAACCCGACCAGATAGTCGAGCGCCCGCCGCGCCCGGTAGGCGTCGACCAGGTCTTCATCGAGAGCCCGCGGACGTGCCATCGCCTCGGTCACCGCCGTCTTGGTGATGGCGTTGAACGCGACCCGCTGAACGTCCTTCGGCAGCGCCTTCTTGGCCCGAAGCACCTCCTGCAAGTGCCAGCTGATCGCCTCGCCCTCGCGGTCCGGGTCGGTCGCGAGGATCAAGGTATCGGCCTGCCTGGCCTCGTCCGTGATCGCCTTCAGCTGCTTGGCGCGGTCCGGCGAGACCTGCCACAGCATCGCGAAATCCTGGTCCGGGTCGACCGAACCGTCCTTGGGCGGCAGGTCGCGCACGTGCCCAAAGGAGGCAAGCACCCGGTGCCCGCTTCCCAGATACTTCTCGATGGTTTTCGCCTTGGCCGGCGATTCGACGACGACCAGCTTCACAGGATCCCCTCACGCATACGCGTAAGGTGGGAAGGCTCGGGCGGCGCCGTCAAGCCGGCCGCAAGCTGACCTTGCCCCCTGCGTGGCGGTCCAGGCGTCCGGCAAGGTCCAGCTCCAGCAGTGCCATCTGGACCGCGCCGGGCGATGCACCCGACAGTCGAATGATCTCGTCGACCGGCGCCGGCGACGGCCCGAGCAGCTCCTCCACGACCGCAACGGCATCTTTGCCATTCAGGGTTTCGGGCACCGGCTCATAGCGATCGACCGGCGACGCGAAGCGCGGCTGTGCCGGCCCGACGCTCTCCATCACGTCGTCCGCCGTCTGAATCAGGGTCGCCCCGTCGCGGATCAGCTGGTTGCAGCCTTGCGCCCTAGGATCGAGCGGCGAGCCCGGCACGGCCATCACCTCGCGCCCCGCCTCGGCCGCCAGCCGCGCCGTGATCAGCGAGCCCGAACGCGGCGCCGCCTCGACGACAACCGTTCCGGCGCAAAGGCCGGCGATGATCCGATTGCGATACGGGAAGTGGCGCGCCCTCGGCTCGGTCCCCGGCGGCATTTCGGCAAGCACCAGCCCACGCTCGAACAGCCCCTTCTGCCGCGCCTCGTTTTCAGGCGGATAGAAGACGTCGATGCCGCCCGCTATGACGCCGATGGTCCCGCTCTCCAGCGCCCCGTCATGGGCCGCACTGTCGATGCCCCGTGCCAGCCCGGACACCACGACGAGCCCACTGCGACCCAGATCGTGCGCCAGACCCCGAGCGAAGCGACAGACCGCCGCGGACGCATTGCGGGCGCCAACCATCGCGACCGCCGCCCTGTCGAGCAGTCCAAGATCGCCCTTCGCAATCAGGAGCGGCGGCGCATCCTCGAGCTCAGCCAGCAGCCGGGGATAAAGTCCCTGCCCAAGCACCAGGAACCGCCCTCCGAGCGCCTCGACCCGCGTCATTTCCCGCTCGGCCTCGCTCCGGCTGCGAATCACAGGCGGCTTGCCCCCGCCCCGCCGTGCCAGATCCGGAACCGCGTCGAGCGCCGCCGCCGCCGATCCGAAGCGTGTGATCAAATGGCGATGGGTAACCGGCCCGATCCCGGCCGTGCGCAGCAACCTCAGACGGTCAATCAGGTCGTCGTTCAAGCTTTCGTCTCCCAATGCGCGGCTCGGTCCCGGCCATCAGCCGGGAGATGTTCTCGCGGTGCTTCCACAGCACCAGCAGTCCGAAGCCGAGCAGCATCGGGAAAAAGTCGTGGTAGGAGGCAAAGGCGACGATCGGCGCGCTAACCGCCGCGCCCATCCCGGCGACCGATGAGATTCGGACCGTCAGCAGCAGGGAGAGCCATACAATCGCGTAAATGAGCGCGGCCGGCCACAGAAGTGGGATCAGCACGCCGAGGAATGTCGCCACGCCCTTGCCGCCCTGAAACCTCAGCCAGACGGGATAGAGGTGCCCGATCATCGCACCCACGGCGGCTAGCTTGAACACCGCGGCTGCCGAGGCCGGGTCGAGGTCGCGGGCGAACAGAACGCCCGCCAGCAGGATCGCCGCCGTCGCCTTCAGGCAATCGAGCACCAGGGTCGCAGCGGCGAGCCCCTTGCTTCCGGTCCGGAGCACGTTGGTCGCACCGATATTTCCCGAGCCGATTGCGCGGACGTCGCCCTTACCGGCGAGGCGGGTCAGCAGCAGCCCGAACGGGATCGACCCGAACAGGTAGCCGAGCGCCAGCGCCAGGATCATCTCGCGGGTCATCGCGAGGGTTGGTAGCAAACGGGAATGGGCATGCAATACATCCTCCCCGCGATTGCGCGGGGAGGGGGACCATGCGAAGCATGGTGGAGGGGTTCTTCCGAGTTGACTGTCTACCAAGCCCGACAATTGCGCCGGCGCATGAGCCCGTCGGAAATCCGCCTCTGGAGAGTGCTTCGACTACGCCCGGACGGTCTGAAATTCCGCAAACAGCACCCGCTTGGCTCGTTCGTGCTCGACTTCTACTGCCCTGCGGCCGCGCTGGCGATTGAAGTCGATGGGGTCGCACATGATTTCGAATCCGTCGCAAAGCGTGATGAGCGGCGCGACGCCTGGGTCAGTGGTCGAGGCATCGCAATTCTGCGCGTCGCGGCCGAGGACGTCAGAAACAATCTCGAAGAAGTGGTGACGCAAATCGTGGCCCGGTGTCTGTCCAGAACCCCTCCACCGCACTTCGTGCGGTCCCCCTCCCCGCCAAATGGCGAGGAGGATGAACTATCGTGAACGCCAACTCCCCGATCCTCTTCTTCGATTCCGGCGTCGGCGGCCTGTCCGTCCTCGGTCCGACGCAGGCACTCCTTCCCAATGCGCCCATCGTTTATGCCGCGGACAGCGCCGGCTTTCCCTATGGCAGCCGGACCGAAGCGGAGATTGCCTCCCGAGTGCCCGCCCTTCTCGGTCGCCTGGTCGAGCGTTTCCAGCCCCGGCTGGCGGTGATCGCATGCAACACCGCCTCGACCATCGCGCTGGACCATGTCCGCTCGGCGCTCGACCTCCCGGTGGTCGGCACCGTCCCCGCGATCAAGCCAGCAGCCGAGATGTCGAAAACTCGCGTCATCGGCGTCCTCGGTACCGAAGCGACGGTCCGCCAGCCCTATGTCGACGACCTCGCGGCCAGGTTCGCCCGTGACTGCACCATCATCCGCCACGGCTCGCCCGAGCTCGTCGAGCTTTCCGAAGCGAAGCTTGCCGGTCGGCAAGTCAGCATCGAAGACGTCAGGGCCGCCGCCGACCCGATGTTCGCCGTCGCGGACGGGAAACGCATCGACACCGTTGTCCTCGCCTGCACGCACTTCCCATTGCTCGCCGACGAGCTGAAGGAAGCCTTCCCAAACGTGGCGTACGTCGATGGCGGCCCCGGCATCGCCCGACGCATCGCCTGGCTCACTCGCGGCCAGTCCTGGCCAGGCACGCCACAGCCCGGCACCGCTGTCTTCACCGGTCCGGCTCCGGCCCAGCATTTGCAAGAGGCGCTCGCCCGCTTCCGCCTGACGCGGGTGCGCGCACTGTGATTTGTTGCGAGTCGTTCGCAATGGAAAACATCCATCGCCGAAGCTAAAGGCTGGCCAAGCGAGAGTTGGGCCTTGGATTACAACCGCATCTTCCAATCGGCGATCGACCGCCTTCATGACGAAGGTCGGTACCGCGTCTTCATCGATATCCTGCGCTCGAAGGGCAGCTACCCGAACGCGCGCTGCTTCGGCGGCAACGGTCCGAAGCCGATCACCGTCTGGTGCTCCAACGACTATCTCGGAATGGGCCAGCACCCGGTCGTCATCGGCGCGATGGAGACCGCTCTCCACGAGGTCGGCGCGGGCTCCGGCGGCACCCGCAACATCAGCGGCAACACCCATTTTCATACGGAACTGGAAGCCGAGCTCGCAGGCTTGCACGGCAAGGAAGGGGCCCTCCTCTTCACCTCGGGCTATGTTTCCAACGAAGCCGCCCTGTCCACGCTGGGCAAGCTGCTTCCGGGGTGCATCATCTTCTCGGACGAGCTCAACCACGCCTCGATGATCGCGGGCATCAAGAGTTCGGGCTGCGAGAAGCGCGTGTTCCGTCACAACGACCTCGACCATCTCGAGGAACTGCTTGCCGCCGAGGACCCGGAGACGCCCAAGCTGGTCGCCTTCGAGAGCGTCTATTCGATGGACGGCGACGTCGCCCCGATCGCCGCGATCTGCGACCTCGCCGACAAGTACAACGCCCTCACCTATCTCGATGAGGTCCACGCGGTCGGCATGTACGGCGACCACGGCGGCGGCATTTCCGAGCGGGACTCGGTCGCTCATCGACTCACCATCATCGAAGGCACGCTCGGCAAGGCATTTGGGGTGATGGGCGGCTATATCGCGGCCGATCAGACGATCATCGACTGCATCCGCAGCTACGCGCCTGGGTTTATCTTCACGACCTCGCTGTCGCCGGTGCTGGTCGCCGGTGCGCTCGCCAGCGTCCGCCACCTGAAGCAGTCGAACGACGAGCGCCGCGCGCAGCAGGAAGCGGCCGCCATGCTGAAGGCGAAGTTCACCGCCGCCGGCCTGCCGCTGATGCCTAGCGTCACGCACATCGTGCCGTTGCTCGTCGGCTGTCCGATCAAGGCTAAGCGCGTCAGCG
>NZ_JAFAVR010000164.1 GCF_019242355.1 Sphingomonas sp.
AGACTTTCCTCGGCGCCGGCGGCGATCGTTTTGCCCTGCTCGAGTGCCTGAACGATTCACCCGAGAGCATGGCGATGCTGGAACAACTGGTCGCCCGCGAGCTTGAAGGGTGGCAGCTGCAAACATAAGCGGCGAAACGGGAGAGGAGAGGGCTATGGCTCGAGTGGCGATCGTCACCGGAGGAACGCGCGGCATCGGCGAGGCGATCAGCGTCGCGCTCAGGGACATGGGCATGCAAGTGGCGGCGACCTACGCCGGCAACGACGAGCGCGCGCGGCAGTTCACCGACCGCACCGGAGTTGCGGCATACAAGTGGGACGTGGCGGACTTCGACGCGTGCCAGGAGGGCGTCCGCAAGGTGGAAGCGGACCTCGGGCCAGTGGACGTGCTGGTGAACAATGCCGGCATTACCCGCGACGCGACCATGAAGCGGATGGACCATGCCAAATGGCAGGAGGTCATGGACACCAACCTCGGCGGTTGCTTCAACATGGCCAAGGCCGTGTTCGACGGAATGACGGGACGCGGTTACGGTCGGGTCGTCAACATCGGCTCGATCAACGGCCAGGCGGGCCAGTACGGCCAGGTCAATTACGCGGCGGCCAAGTCCGGCATCCACGGCTTCACGAAGGCGCTGGCCCAGGAAGGGGCGCGCTTCGGCGTTACGGTGAACGCAATCGCTCCCGGCTATATCGATACCGACATGGTTGCCGCCGTGCCGGAGGAAGTGCTCGGCAAGATCGTCGCCCGAATCCCGGTCGGACGGCTCGGGAAGGCCGAGGAGATCGCTCGGGGAGTCGCCTTCCTGTGCGACGAGAATGCGGGCTTCGTCACCGGCTCGACGTTGTCGATCAACGGCGGCCAGCACATGTACTGATCGTGGCCGCGCCGGACTACGCGCCGCCGCGCAAGCGATCCGTGCTGATCGCCGGGCACGCGACCTCGATCAGCCTGGAGCCCATGTTCTGGCAGGCGCTGGAGAGTGCGGCGCGGCAACGCGAATTGACCATCAATGCGCTCGTTGCAGAGATCGACGCTGCTCGCCTAGATGCGCCAAGCCCGCCCAACCTCACATCCGCGATCCGGCAGTGGCTGTTCGCTGCGCGCGTGGCGGTGTAAGCGGCGCGCGGCCTAGCGCGCGAGCAGGATTCGTGCCTGGCTTGCAATCTGGGCGAGCATTGGGGCGCTGACCTGGCCTTCACTGCGGGCGCGCGAGATCAGCGCACGGAACTGGTCGATGCGCGCCTGTTGTGTCTCGATCCAGCTGTCCACCGCCTTGGCGGGGTCCTCCGCCCTGATCCGCGATAGGAACTCGATGCGCAGCTGCTCGAAGTCGCGGGCAAGCCCCGCGGTCAGCAGCCGCTCCCATTCGTCGACCGGAGCGAAGCGCGCGACCTGCTGCTGCGCCCAGTCGAGGCCGAGTGCCTCCCCGAGGCGGGTGTAAGCGCTGGTCAGCGCCAGCTCCTCGAGGTTGCGGCGAGCGGCGAGGGCCGCGATCGCAAATACGCCATCGAGCTCGAACAGCCGCACCAGCCCGCGCACGATATCGTCGCTGGCGCCCAGCGAAACCAGGCGATCGCGCCTCGCTGCCGCTTCATTGCGCACTTCGGAACGGATGAGCTTCGTCGCAGCGGCCGCAATCTTGCGGACACCCGCCTCGAGCAGGTCGCACATCGTGCCGATGCCGGTCTCGCCGGCGACAGAACGAAGAATGTCGGACAGATGGGACCGCACTGTCCGCGATGCGATCGAGAACAATTCGACGCGCACCGTTTCCGGCAACGACGCCTGTTCCATCTGGTCCCACAACTTGTCGAGATCGAGCAGGCGCTCAGCGACCAGAAAAGCGGCAATCACCTGCTGCAGGGAGGCGCCTTCCTCCTCGGTGAGGTCGAACGCGGCCTCAGGCCCAAGGCGATTGACGAGCCGGTTGGCAACCTTGGTCCCGAGGATCTCGTCACGGAGGCGATGATTGCGGATCGCATCGGCGTGCGCCTTGACCATCGGCTTGGGGAAAGCCGCAAACAGCTGCGGCTCCATTAGCCGCTCCTTCGAGAGGTGAAGCGTCTCCGCGGCGTTCTGGAGCACGATCTTGGAGATGGACAGGACGACGGCAAGCTCGGGACGAGTAAGGCCGCGATTATCCTGCTGTCGGCGAAGCATCTCCTCGCTGGACTCGAGGCCTTCGACCTTGCGGTCCAGCCGGCCGGTCGCCTCGAGGATTTCGATGGTCCGGACGTGGCCGGGGAGGGCCTTCGCGCCCCCGCTTTGCGCGATCGACAGAGCAAGGCTCTGCAGCCGATTGTCTTCGAGCACGAGATCGGCGACATCGTCCGTCATTCGCGCCAATAGCGCGTTCCGCCGGGCTTCGGTCAGTCGGCCCTCGCGCATCTCGCGGTTGAGCGGAATCTTGATGTTGACCTCGTTGTCCGAGCAATCGACGCCGGCCGAATTGTCGATGAAGTCGGTGTTAATCCGACCGCCCTTCTCGGCGAACTCGATCCGGCCTTCCTGCGTGATCGCGAGATTGGCCCCTTCACCGATGACTTTCGCCCGGACCTCGGCGCCGTCTGCCCGCACGGCGTCATTCGAAGGATCGCCGACTTCCGCCTGGGTCTGGCCGGATCCCTTGATGTAAGTGCCGATGCCGCCGAACCAGAGGAGGTCGACGGGGCTCTTGAGAATGGCATTCATCAGAGTTGCCGGATCCACCGTCGCGGCATCGATGCCGAGCGCGTGACGCGCCTCGGGGCTGAGATCGATCGCCTTCTGGGTCCGGGGATAAATGCCGCCGCCCTTCGACAACAGCTTGCGGTCGTAATCGTCCCAACTCGAGCGCGGCAGCTCGAACAGCCGCTTGCGCTCGGCAAAGCTCACTTTCGGGTCGGGGGTAGGATCGATGAAGATGTGGCGGTGGTCGAACGCCGCGACGAGCTCGATCGCTTCGCTCAGAAGCATCCCGTTACCGAACACGTCGCCTGACATGTCGCCGCAGCCGGAGACCGTGAATGGGTCGGACTGGACGTCGACTCCCATTTCGAGGAAGTGCCGCTGAACGGAGATCCAGGCGCCCTTCGCCGTGATCCCCATGGCCTTGTGGTCGTAGCCGTTGGAACCGCCGCTGGCGAAGGCGTCGCCAAGCCAGAAATTGCGCTCCAGCGCGATGGCGTTGGCAATGTCGGAGAAGGCCGCGGTGCCCTTGTCGGCGGCAACGACGAAATAGGGGTCGTCCCCGTCGCGGATCACGACTCCGGCGGGGTGCACCACCTTGTCGTTGACCAGATTGTCGGTGACCGAAAGTAGCGACCGGATGAAGATTCGGTAGCTC
Source organism: Sphingomonas sp. (assembly GCF_019242355.1). Taxonomy (GTDB): domain Bacteria; phylum Pseudomonadota; class Alphaproteobacteria; order Sphingomonadales; family Sphingomonadaceae; genus Sphingomicrobium. The sequence continues at coordinate 3,329 of NZ_JAFAVR010000164.1, forward strand.
TCGGTGCCTTCGGCGAGCCATGCGTCCCGGTTCGACGCGGCCGGCAAGTGCTTGGGATAAAAGCCGCCCTTGGCACCGGTCGGCACAATGACCGCATTCTTCACGAGCTGGGCCTTCATCAGTCCCAGGATCTCGGTGCGGAAATCGTCGCGCCGGTCCGACCAGCGGATGCCGCCGCGGGCGATCGGGCCGCCACGCAGGTGAACGCCCTCGACGCGCGGGCTGTATACCCAGATTTCGCGCCAAGGGACCGGCGCGGGCAGGCCCGGTACCAGCGCGGAGTCGACCTTGAAGGCTAATGCCTCCGCGGCGGCGGGAGCGAAGGCGTTGGTGCGCAAGATCGCCTCGACCAGCGCGCGAAGACGCCGCAGGATGCGGTCGTCGTCAATCGAGCCCACACGACCGAGGGCGCGGTCGAAAGCATCCCGAGACTTGTCGAGTCCCGCCTTTCCCTTCGTCAGCGCCGGGTCATGCGCGGACTGGAAGATGCCGATCAGCGCCTTGGCGGCATCCGGGGCCCGTCGAAGCGCGTCGACGATGGTGACGAGGCCATAGGCGACGCCAGTCTGGCGCAAGTAGCGGAACCAGGCGCGAAGCCAGACGACGGCCTGCGTCTCCAGCCCCGCGTACAGCACCAGCTGGTTGAACTCGTCGTCCTCGGCGGCGCCGCAAAGGACATTGGCGATCGCGGATTCGATCTCGGAAGCGCGGTCCAGGATTGACTGCAGATTCGCTTCGCTTCCGATCTCCAGCCTGAAATCGTGGATATAGCCCTGCGTGGCGCCGGTCAGCGCGGTGGGAAGTTCCTCGAGCACCCGGAAGCCGAAATTCTCCATCACCGGAACAGCTTCAGACAACGCAATCAGGCCGGCCCGGCGATAGGTCTTGAGCCGCAGCTGGCCCTCGGGGTCGAGCGGTGATCTCCAGATGCGCACCCCGCGGTCAGCATCGTCGCGAAGGTCGCGCAGGTGAAGGATGTCGGCTGCCGCATCGTCCGGCGCGGTGCGTGACCGATAGCTTTCCGGGAAATGGGGGATGTAGCTCAAAGCGAGGCGGGTCGCGCGCGGCGCCCCCACGGCATCGACCAGTTCCGCCTCGACAGCAGGCGCCCAGCCGCGCACCATCTCGACGACTGCAAGGTCCAGCTTGCGGACGTCCGGTAGTGGCGCGTCGGCGTCGACATATTGGGTATAGCGAATGAGCGCGAGGTCACCGTCCCCGAGCTCGACCGACCAGCTCGTGACCTCGGTCCCGATTTCGTGCTCGAGCATTCTGGCGATCGCCGTCCGGCGCGCGGTCGTGAGCTCTTCGCGAGGCAGCCAGACGAAGGTGAAGAGGTGGCCCTTGAGGATGCTCCTGACCTGCAGGAGCGCCGGGCGTGGGCGGTCGGCAAGCGACATCGCCATCATCACCAGATCGCGCATCGAATCGAGGCTGAGATTGATCAGGAGGTCGCGCGGCAGCGACGCGACCGCGTGACGAAGCGCCTTTCCGCTATGGCCCTTGGGGTCGAAGCCGAAATCCTTGTCGAGGGTCTCCAGGCGCCGGCGGAGCAGCGGCACCTCCTCG
>NZ_JAFAVR010000017.1 GCF_019242355.1 Sphingomonas sp.
GCCAAGCTGATCGTTGACCGCCTTGAGGCCGTTGACATCAGCGATGAGGACGGTCACCGGTGCGGGACCCTTGCGCTCCAGCCGGTTCAATTCATCGACATAGAAGGAGCGGTTATAGAGCTTGGTCAGCACGTCGTACTTGCCGAGGAACTCCAGATAGGCTTCGGCCTTCTTGCGGGCGGTGATGTCGGTGAGCGCCACCTGAACGAGCGACCAGTCGCGCTCGCGCCCCGGCAACACCGAGAATTGGAGATGGACGTGCAGCAGGTCGCCTTTGAGCGAATAGTTCACGACCTCGCGTTGCTGAAAGAGCTTGCCATGCCAAAGGTCGATCAGCTGCTCGCGGAAGTGCTGCTGCATGTCGTCGCGAAAGACGTCGCGAAGCCGGCGCAGGAGCATCGGCTTGTCGGGCGCGGCAAAGAGCTCCAGCGTATGCTGGTTCACATCGATCACCCGGATTTCGCTCATGCAGCGATGGACGAATTCGGGATGGACGTCAGTGAAGACACGGAAGTCGGTGATCCCCCGGTCGCGCGCCTCGTCGAGGAGCTGCTTGACGATGCTGAAGTCCTCGACCCACAGCGACACCGGCGAGTGCTCGAAGAGGCCGCGCGCATATTCTTCGCTGATGGCGAGCTGCCGTCGCGCGTTTTCCCGCTCGCTGACATCCTCGATCGCGATCAGGACCCGCGCCCAGCTGTCTTCATGTCCGGGCAGGATGCTGCCCTTCAGCTGAATATCGAGCCTTCGGCCTGACAGGGTGTAGTTGACGGTGTTGCTGAAGAACTCCGCTCGTCCGTCCCACAATTGCGCCAGTTCCTCGACGTGAGAGCGGAACATGTCGTCACGGAAAATATTGCCGAGACCGGCAATGAGCTCGTCCAGGCCGCCGGCCTCGAACAGGGCAAGCGTCTTGCGGTTCACCTTGACGACACGAATACGATCGGAGCACGCTTTGACGCGCTCGGGATGATCGCGCAGGTGGTCGCGAAGCGAGGCGACGCCGGCGTCGCGCCATTCCTCGAAAAGCGCCTTCACGCCGCTATAGTCTTCGAGCCAAAGCGAGACGGGCGCCAGATCGAACATCTCGGCGTCGTCGCCGCCGTTCGGCCGGCCGACCGCGGCATCGTCATTCCTCTGGCGCATCGGGTACCCGCACGATTGGATGGAGCACCCGAATAGTCAGGCAAAAAGCTTAACTTAGTGCGACCGGGCGAGCCTGCTTTGGCTCGATCGAAAGTGCCCTTTCGTTTTGGTGCGAGCGGCCCCAAGCGGGATTGAAGGCCCCCGACGGTCGTGGCCGGGCCTGTCCTGGCCATCCATGCGGCGGGGCTCCGCAATGCGAGGCTTTTGCTCCTTCACGGACAGCCAAGCGGCTCGACCGCGTGGATGCCCACTGCAAGGGACCACAAGGGCGGGCATGACGGCGGGGTCTTCAGTTCAGCTCTAAGTTAGCGCCGGTGCGCACAGTGGGGGCAGTCGCTCCAATCAAACCCGCTGTAGGTCGTTCGCCCGTGCTCCGCCCGGAGGAGCCCGGCGCGTCCATCGCTGCGCCGGAAGGCTTGGTCTGGACAGTTCGTACGGGCTAGTATGCCGTTCTGGCGCGACTCACTGTGGCGGACTTCATGAACATCGACAGGCGCCAGTTCGTGGTAGCCGGCCTCGCCGCGGGCAGTCTGTTCCGCGTGCGCCCGACCCTTGCCCAACCCATCGGCGGCGCGGACGTCACCGCCGAGCTGCAGCGCGAGATCGATGCCGCGACCCGGGCCGGCCGGCCCTTCGCGGTCCCGGCCGGCCCGCTCTTTGCAACGGGGCTGCGGCTTGCCGAAGGCGCCCGGCTCATCGGCGTGCGGGGCGGATCGCGCTTGGTGCTGGCGGGCGACGGACCGCTTGTTATCGCCGAGGGGGCGGCCCGCATCACGCTCTCCGGAATCGTCTTTGACGGCGCCGCCCGCGCCCTCGACAGCGACCACGGCCTCGTCGACTGCTCAGGCGTCGCCGACCTTGCCATCTCCGATTGCGTGATCGAGCGGTGCGGCGGCGTCGGCCTGCGGCTGCGCACCTGCGGCGGCTGGATCGAGCGCAACCGGGTGCGCGACATCGCCCGCGGCGGCATCTTCTCGAGCCACGCCACTGGCCTCGTCATCGACGACAACAGTGTCGAGCGCTGCGGCGACAACGGCATCCAGGTGTGGCGGGCAAGCGGCGGCGACGACGGTACACGCGTATCGGCAAATCGCGTCACAGACATCGGCAACGCGTCGGGCGGCACCGGCCAATACGGCAACGGCATCTCGATCTTCCGCGCCGGCGGCGTGACGGTGAGCGACAATATCATTCGCCGCTGCGCCTATTCCGCCGTGCGCAACAATGGCGGGGCGAATGTCCTCGTCAGCAACAACAATTGCGCCGAACTGGGCGAGACGGCGATCTTCGCCGAGTTCGAGTTCCAGG
>NZ_JAFAVR010000162.1 GCF_019242355.1 Sphingomonas sp.
TCGGAGAGTTGGTGACCGCGCTCAAGGCGGTGTGGGGCGAATTCCAGCAACCGGTGGTGTTCTGATCAGTGCGCACGCGACGAAGGAACTCGAGATGAGCGCGCGTGCGAAGAAGGGCGGGTACTGATGGGGGCTCGTGTCCTGGTGGCGAAACCCGGTCTCGACGGACACGACCGCGGCGCAAAGATCGTCGCTCGCACGCTGCGCGATGCCGGATTCGAGGTCATCTATACCGGAATTCGCCAGCGCATCGAAGACATCGTTTCGATCGCGCTGCAGGAGGACGTCAAGCTTGTTGGGCTTTCGATCCTTTCGGGCGCCCATGTGGCCCTGACCGCCCGCACCGTCGATGCGCTGCGGGCTGCGGACGCCGGCGACATCGCGGTGGTCGTCGGCGGCACCATCCCCCAGGCCGACGTGCAGAAGTTGTTGGATGCCGGCGCAGCAGCAGTGTTTCCGACGGGTACGTCACTGGAGACCCTCGTCCGAGACGTACACGCCCTGACGGATGCCGGGGGAGAGGACTAATGCGGCTTGGCGTGAGATCGGTGCGTCGATTGCCGATTGCACGCGCAAGTTGGTCGAAACACCGGACCGGCGCATGATCACGTCGCTACCCCAGGTTGTTCGGTGACCGAATCGACGAGATCTCGGCCCGCGGGCCCTCTCGCCGGTATCCGGATCCTTGAGATCGGCCACATGCTGGCCGGGCCATACGCCACGATGATGCTGGCCGATCTGGGGGCCGAGGTCATCAAGATCGAACCACCGGGCGGCGACATCTCGCGGCAAGTCGGGGATTCATATTTCGCCAGCCTCAACCGAGGCAAGCGCAGCATTTGCGTTGACCTCACATCCGAGACGGGCCAGCGCGAGTTCGGTGAACTAATTTCCGGATCGCATGCACTGCTGGCGAATTTGAAACCATCCGCCATCCGCCGATACGGCCTCACCTATGAAGCGCTGCGGGTGTGGAACGAGCGGATTGTCTGCGTGGCGCTCACCGGTTTTGGTCTGGAAGCGGGTGATGATCCGGCATTCGACTACGTCATTCAGGCGACGACCGGTGTCGCCGCGCTGACCGGCGATCCGCTTGGACCACCGACCTTGCCGGGATATTCCGCGGCCGACAATTCCGCCGGACTTACTGCTGCCCTTGGACTGCTAGCCCAGATCGTCTCCGGCCGCGGAGGGCAGGTCGAGGTATCGCTACGTGATGTGATGCTTTCCCAGCTGAACTATCGCGCGTCGGCCTACCTCAACGACGGCATTGAGCCGCAGCGATTGCCGATGGGTGCACACTCGTATTACGTCCCAGCTCAGCTCTTTTCGACTGCAGACGGATTCCTGGCACTGTTTATCACCCACGACAAATTCTGGAAAATATTCGCCGCTGAGGCCAACATCGCAGGGCCCGAGACGATGACGGAGCGGGCCGCCCGCCGCGACGAAGTTCTCACCTTAGTAGGCAGCGCGCTGGCTACCGATACCGCCGCGAACTGGGAATCGCGGCTGCGTCCACTCGGCGTGCCGGTCGCTGCCGTCCGAACGCTGCCCGAAGCGCTCACCGCCAATCCGGAGGTGATCGTTGCCGCGGGCGCATTTCGGTTGATCCGAAGCCCAATTCGGATCGACGGGTATGAACCCGATTACGGCGCACCACCGCGTCTTGATGAGCACGGCGGAGCTAATCTCTGAGTTTGCGGCCACAGTCGGCTGCAGTACAAACCACTGTTCGATCATTGGGCGATATCGCCGGAAGGGAACGAATGCTCTACGTCGCTAGCCACGAGCCGACGGTAGGCCTTACCGGCAACAGCGTCCTGGCATCGTTTCGTCATCGCGGCGAGTCAGAGCGGTTGCGGGAAACCCGGATCTGATGGTGATGTATGAATGTCGCTGATCTCATCCAGGCATCGCTGAGCGGCTCTACCCGAGCGACGGGTCGTCTGCTGAGCCTGATCGAGGGCGCTCGTCGCGACGATGTGCTGGCAGCTTTGGACACAGCCTCCGCCCGGGTTATCGGCATTACTGGTCCTCCCGGCGCAGGAAAGTCGACGACGATCGCCGTGCTGGTTGGCGCCTACCGCGAACGGGGAATGCGAGTCGCGGTGCTCGCGGTGGACCCGTCATCGCCTTACAGCGGCGGCGCCATCCTCGGCGATCGCATCCGGATGACCGCCCACATCAACGATTCCGATGTGTTCATCCGCTCGATTGCAACCCGCGGTCACCTCGGCGGTCTCGCCGCCGTGGTCCCCGCGGCGATCCAGCTCCTTGCAGCACTGTCCTACGACCTGATCGTGCTTGAAACGGTCGGTGTCGGTCAGTCGGAGATCGAGATCGCCGCCGTCGCCGATCCCACCGTCGTCATCCTCAATCCCGGTGCGGGTGACGCAGTACAGGCCGCGAAAGCAGGCCTACTCGAAGTGGCTGACATTGTGGTCGTCAATAAGGCCGACCGCGAGGGCGCGAGGGAAACCGCCCGCGATCTGCGGGCCGAGACATCGGCCCCAGTCCTCACACTCGTTGCAGCGCGCTCCGAGGGCCTTACCGAACTGATAGCCGCGATCGACGCGCACCACCGCGCCGACACGCCCGCCCGGAGGGCATCGCGTGCTCGGGCACAGATCCTGTCTCTGGCGCAAACTCGTCTGCACAGCCACCCTCAACTCGCCGGTTTGGCCGCTGCCGTCGCTGAGGGTCGATGCGATCCATATACCGCCGCTGGTCTGCTGCTGATCGAGTCCGCCACCGCCGATAAATCCGATTAGTTCACTGATCCGACAAGCACCGATCCGGCCGAACCCCCCGCGACCATGTGAAGCCGTTGGCGCCGGGCATCAAGATGATCGCGATCGCGACTGATTCATCGGCTGCGTTTCATCACTCGGTCCGCCGCGGCCCAATGCTCTTCGGATACCCATAGCGAGGCGAAAGCTGCGACGGCGTCGTGGGCCGGCACGCCCGAGATGACGCGCTTGATGTCGCCGGCAGGCCTATTTGCCAGCGCCCGTGCCAAGGAACGCCACTCAGTTTCGAACGTCGCCCTAGGCAGCACGCGATCCACCAGCCCGACCCTTTCGGCTTGATCGGCGGTGAGTACGCCCCCGGTGCCCGCGAGCATTAGCGCGCGGCCGCGGCCGACGAGGGCCGCGAGTCGCTCCGCGCCACCCCAAGCCGGCATTATTCCGAGGGACACCTGATTGAACCCGATCTTGATGTCGTCTGCGGCCACCCGTATGTCGGCGGCGACCGCGACCTCCGCTCCGCCCCCGAGTGCGTGCCCGTTTAGCGCGGCGACGACCGGGGCGGGGAAATTCGCGAGCTCATCACAAAGCGACCGCATCCGCCATGCCATGGCTGCCGCCTGCTCTTCGGTTCGCAACGCACTAAGCTCCTTGAGGTCCCCGCCCGAAACGAACGCCGTATCTCCCTCGCCCCGAATGACCAGGCACAGCGCGCCCTTGGCGCCGACTATGGCCTGCCCAAGCTGGTCCATGGTCTGAGGCGCGATGGCGTTACGAGCATTGGGCTGATTGATAGTGATG
>NZ_JAFAVR010000201.1 GCF_019242355.1 Sphingomonas sp.
ACCGTCGTCGACATGGATTTCTTCGAAGCGCTTGGCCACAAGCACTATCAAGCCAATGAAATCCCTGATGATGATACGCTGCGCTCGCTCTACATCGATCGCATCTACGACACCTATATCGACGAAGAGCAGCTGCAGGATTGCGACCACACCATCGGTGAGATCGCCAACAGCCTGGAGCCGAAGGCCTATTCCAGCCGCGCCTTCATTCGCGAAATGGGCAAGTGGCTGAGCGAAGGGAATGCGAAGAAGCCCGGCAGCCTCGTCCAACTCGCCTATGAGAATGACGTGCCGATCTTCTGCCCGGCGTTCGTCGACAGCTCGGCCGGTTTCGGGCTGGTCAAGCACCAGGTCGACGCGATGAAGGCCGGCAAGCCCTACATGGTGCTGGACGCCATCGCCGACTTCCGCGAGCTCACCGAGCTCAAGATCGAGGCCGGCACCACCGGCTTGCTGATGATCGGCGGCGGCGTTCCCAAGAACTTCACGCAGGACACGGTCGTCTGCGCCGAGATCCTGGGCCACGACGATGTCGAGGTGCACAAGTACGCGGTGCAGATTACCGTTGCCGACGTCCGCGACGGCGCCTGCTCCTCCTCGACGCTCCAGGAAGCGGCCAGCTGGGGCAAGGTCTCGACGGCGATGGAGCAAATGGTGTTCGCCGAGGCGACCAGCGTTCTCCCGCTTCTCGCCAGCGATGCCTGGCACCGCGGCGCCTGGCGCAGCCGCGCCAAGCGGGCGTTCGCGAAGCTGTTCGACTAAGCCTTGGTCGAGGCGTGCGCGGTCCTAGCCGCGCTCACCTCGCTGAGGCTGACCCATCGCCGGCTGCAAGGACGCCGCGCCGTAGAGGGCGTCGTGCAGGCGCTGACCGGCCCAGGCCTGTGCTTCGCCCGCGGCGGCGATCACCGCGTCGGCCCCGAAGAACTCGTGGGTCGTGCCCGGCCATTCGCGGCGCTCCACCGAAACACCCTGGGCGGCGAGCCGCTGGGCAAGCATTTCGCCTTCCGAACGGAGTGGGTCGATCTGGGCCGCGACGATCGTCACCGGCGGCAGGCCGGCGAGGTTGGCGTTGACGAGGTTGATCCGCGGGTCATTGAGGTCGGCCGGGCTGTTCGCGACGTAGCGAAAGAACCAGGCCATCAGCGCGCGGCTCAACGTCGGGCCGTTGGACGTGTCCTGATACGACGGCGTGTTCAGGTCGTTGCCGGCGATCGGATAGACCGAAAGGATCGCGCGCGGTAGCGGCAGGCCCGCGTCGCGTGCCAGCATGGCCGTTGCCACGGACAGGTTGCCACCAGCGCTCTCGCCCGCAAATGCGATTCGCGACGGGTCGCCGCCAAGGCTCTTCGCGTGGCCAAGCACCCAGCGATAGGAGGCCAGCGCATCGTCATGCTGTGCCGGGAACGCCGCTTCGGGAGCGCGGCGATAGTCGACGGAGATGACCATCGCCTTGGCATTTCGGGCGAGGCCGCGCGCTCCGCCGGCATAAACCTTGCTGTCTGCGATCACCCAGCCGCCGCCGTGGAAATAGAGGATGATCGGAACCGGGCCGTGAACGCCGGTCGGCTTGATCAGAAGCGCGTGAAGCGGACCGGCCGCGCCGCCGACGCTGATGTCGCGCTCGGTGGTACCGGGCGGCGGTGTCGTCGGCTTTCCCTGTTGCCGAAGCACGGCCATGACACCATCCGTGAACGTGGGCTGCTGGCGCGCCTCGGCAGGCGTCAGCGTGTGATAGGGGCGTAGACCCATCGCCTTCAGAGCATCGACGACCGCCTGGTTGTCCGCGCTCGCGGGCGGGCCGCTGGCGGGAATGCCGGGCTGTCCCTGCGGCATCGGAGCCGACGGAGGCACTTGCGCAACCAGCATCGCCGCCGACGCGATCATGGCCCCGCCCATTAGACAATATCCGCCGAACCTGATCGCGACCATCTGTTAACCCCTGTTTCGAGTGAAGATAAAATTTCCAAGACGCGGAACGAGAAACAACTCCGCGGGTTCCGAAGCAAACAATCGAACTTAAATAAAACGGGAGAACAGCGGTGAGGATTTCCTACGGGTGCGTTGGCTTGATTACTGCTGTTATTATTGCTGTTGCTCCAGCGAACGCAGCACTCCCCACGCCACCGCAGGCAGCTGCAACCCAACAGGCGCAGGCATTTCTGTTCTACGGAGGAGCGGGCGACGTTTTCGAAATCACGACCAGCATGATCGCCCTTCAGCACAGCCAGAACCCGCAAGTGCGTGCCTTCGCATCGATGCTGATCGGCGATCATACCAATCTCACGAACAGCAATTTGGCGACGGCCAAGGCCGCCGGCGTCGTGCCCCCGCCACCAGAGCTGTCGCCGATGCAGAAGGGCATGATCACACAGCTGATCGCCGCAGGCCCCGCGAACGTCGACCGCGTGTACCTGTCGCAGCAAATCCCGGCTCACCAGATGGCGCTGCAGATGATGCAGGGCTATGCGAGCTCCGGCGACGTTCCCCAGCTGCGCCAGGCGGCGACGGCTGCCATCCCGGTCGTGCAGGGCCATCTAGCCCAGGCGCAGCAATTGCTCGGAAGTCTTCGGTAGAGCGCCGTTCGACGACGCTCGCCGAACGATCTGCGAAGCGCTTCGCAGTCGCTTGCTCGCTGCCGCCGAATCGGTAAGACCCGAGGGCCCACGTTGAACGGTCCCGGGAGTATTGATGCGCCCTTCCCTTGCCTGTCTGTCCATAGCGGCGGCGGTCTTCCTCGCCGGTCCGGCTCTCGCCGATGACCCCTCCGGCAAGGGCGACGACAAGGACAAGATCAATCTGCCGGCCATGTCGCCAGACAAGACTGTCGAGCAGGCTGCGAACATCGGCGGGCGACTGATCCGATACCGGGCGACGGTCGGCCACATCGATATCGGCGACGACAAGGGCAAGACGATCGGCCAGGTCGTCTACACCGCCTATTTGGTGCCTGGCGCCGCCGAAGCTCGGCCGGTGACCTTCGCCTTCAACGGCGGTCCCGGGGCCTCGTCGGTTTTCCTCAACATGGGCGCGATCGGCCCCAAGAAGGTGGGCTTCGGAGTGGCCGGCGACAGCCCGTCCGACAGCGCTGCCCTGCACGACAACCCGAATAGCTGGCTTGGTTTCACCGACCTCGTATTCATCGATCCGGTGGGCACCGGCTTCTCGCGCAGCTTGGTCGACGAGGACGAGACCAAGAAGGACTTTTACGACGCCAAGACGGACATCGAATACCTCAGCCGCGTCGTCTACGACTGGCTGGTCCAGAATGAGCGCCTGACGAGCCGCAAGTATCTGATCGGCGAAAGCTATGGCGGCTTCCGAGTGCCCAAGCTTGCCTATGAGCTGCAGAGCCGAATGGGCGTCGGCGTCTCCGGCATGGTGATGGTCTCTCCCTATCTCGACCCGGCGGCGGTCGGCGACGAGACGGCGCTTTCTCCGCTGCCGTGGATGATCGACCTGCCGGCGATGGCCGCCGGCCATTTCGAGCGAGAGGGAGCGCTGACTCCTCAGCGCATGGCGGAAGTGGAGAATTACACCCGCACGCAGTTCGTGACCGACTTTCTGGCGGGCACCGCCGACCGCGAGGCGACGAACCGACTGGCGGCCCGAGTAGCGAGCTATACCGGGCTGGACCCGGCGCTGGTGCAGCGGCTCAACGGCAGGGTCGATATCGAGACCTACCTCCGCGAGATCCGCCGCAACACAGGCGAGGTTGGGAGCGTCTACGACTCCAACGTGACGGCCTGGGACCCATTCCCGGGCTCGGCGCAACCGCGCTATAATGATCCGCTGCTCGACGGCATTATTGCCCCGACGACGAGTGCCGCAGTCGACTTCATCACCCACCAGGTCGGGTGGAAGAGCGATGCGCATTACGAAACGCTCTCGTACGACGTGAACAAGGCGTGGAAGCGCGACGCCACGGACTCGCCGGTTACCGACCTGCGCCGGGCGATCGGCAACGATCCCAAGATGCGGGTGATGATCGCTCATGGCTGGGACGATTTGTCCTGCCCGTATTTCGGGTCGCGCCTGATCGTTTCGCAGATGCCCAACCAGGGGCCGTTCCAGAACATCCAGCTGCACGTTTATCCGGGCGGCCACATGTTCTACGCCCGGCAGGATAGCGGGGCCGCGTTCCGTCGGGACGCGATGGCCATTTACGGACTCTAGCCGGCTTGCCAAGCGCGATCGGCTGACGCAGCGTCCCGGTCGGGGGATATCCGATGCCGATTAGTCCATTGCTGGGTCCTGTTGTCGCGCTGGTGGCTTGGACCCTCCTGATGCTGGTGTGGATGGCCGTGAAACGGGCGCCGATGCTGCGAGGTCGCAACATTCCCGATGGAGGGCGCGGCGTCGACCTGGAGCGGGCGGTCCCCGGCAAGGCGCACTGGCCAGCCCATAATTACATCCACCTGATGGAACAGCCGACGATCTTCTACGCGATCGTTTTTGCGCTGATCCTGATGCGCTTCGACGCGCCCATCAATGTCTATCTCGCCTGGGGCTATGTCGCGTTCCGGGTGCTCCACAGTATCGTCCAGGCGACGACGAACGTCGTGCGCGTGCGCTTCGCGCTTTTCGCCCTATCAACCCTGTGCGTGGTCGGCCTGACGACCCACGCCGGCTTGAGGATCATCCTCGGCCACTGAAGGCTGCGGCGAGTTCGACGTGAGTCGACCAGCGGAACTGACCGACCGGGCGCACCCACTCGAGAAGATATCCGCCATCCACCAGCAGTCGCGCATCGCGTGCGAAGGTCGCGGGATTGCAGCTGACGTAGGCGATCCGCCCGACAGCACGGCTCGCAAGGGCGCGGACCTGCACCTCCGCACCGGCTCGTGGCGGGTCGAGGATGATGGCGTCGAAGCGCGCAAGCTCGTCAGGCGCGAGCGGACGGCGATAAAGGTCGCGATGCTCGACGGCCATGGTGGGCACAGCGCTCTTCAGGGCCGCGGCGGCATCACGCGAGGCCTCGGCGGCGTAGATGGCACCGGTGGCGAGCGCGAAAGTGCCCAACCCCGCAAACAGATCGGCGACACGCGTGCCTCCAGACACCGCTTCGCGAACGCTGGCGGCAAGCACGCCCTCGCCGTCCTGCGTCGCCTGCAGGAACCCGCCGACGGGAAAGCCGAGCGGTCGGCCGGACAAGGTGACGGTTGCGAGCCGTGGCTCGAACAGCGTTTCAGGGCCGAGCCCCCGATCGATCGCGAGCCGCGCGAGATCCTGCGCCAACGCGAAGGCGCCGAGTCCTTCGATGCTCTGCAGGTCGTCGGCGGCAATTTCCTTGAGCAAGACATCGACGCCGCCATCGACGAGCGTCAGTTGAACCTCGGCAGGGCGGCGAGGCTCGAGCAGGTCGCCGAGCAGCCGCCGAAGCGGCGCGATCAATGCGAATAGTTCCGACCGTAGGACATGGCATTCGCGCATATCGACGATGCGGTGCGATTTCGCGGCGTTGAAGCCGATCGCAACCCCGCCGCCCACCTTCAACGCCCGCAAGGTCGCCCGTCGACGGCTTCGCGGCGGCGACAGGTGCGGCTCGCGAATCTCGGTGGTCAGCGCATGCTGGGCAAGCGCTGTTTCGATGCGCGAACCGAGGTAACCCCGGTAGGCATCATCGTCCGCATGCTGGAGCTGGCAGCCGCCGCACTCGGGGAAGTGGCGGCATGGCGGCGCCTGGTGATGCGGACCCGGTAAAAGCTCGCCACGATCATGCAAGACATCGCCCGGGACGCCGAACGGGACATGGCGGCCGCTGGCGGTGACTCCGTCGCCACGCGCCGCGATCCGAATGACGGGATCGCTCATGAGAGTGCGGCGATAGCCTTGGGGATGGCCTCGACCAGGTCGTCGGCGATCATAGCCGGCCCCGCGATCTCGGCGGCGCGGCCGTGTAGCCAGACGCCCGCCGACGCAGCCTCGAAGGCCGGCAGCCCCCTCGCCCGCATCGCCGCGATCATCCCGGCGAGCACGTCGCCAGTGCCGGCGCTCGCAAGCCAGGAGGGCGCGGGCGAAGCGAAGCCCAGGCGGCCGTCGGGAGATGCGACCAGCGTGTCCGGACCCTTGTAGACGACCGCAGCACCGCTGATCGAAGCGGCGGCGAGCGCGCGCTCGGGCTTTGAGCCGGGCAGATCGCCGAACAGCGTCTTGAACTCGCCCTCGTGCGGGGTGACGATCGCATCCTGCCCGCGCAGACGTTCCGGCTCGCCCAGATGGCCCAGGCCGTCGGCATCGATGACCTTGGGCGCACGCGAG
>NZ_JAFAVR010000234.1 GCF_019242355.1 Sphingomonas sp.
CGCGCTCGACGGTCTCGCCGTCAGTTGCAACACTCAGCGCGAAATGGGTCGCTCCATAGCCCTCGCCGGGTTCGTTCCTGACAAACCCGCCGCCTTCGACGCCGCCCGGCTGCAGCTCGGTTCCGGCGGGATAGACCTCGACGCCGGAACCATACTCGTCGAGCTGAAGCGCGAAATAGCTGCCGGGATTGGGCGGGAACGGCACCGCCTTGCCGCCCATCATTTCGGCCAAAACTCCGGCGGCCCGCTCGGGGTCGCGCGCCGCAATCGAAAGATGATGGATCATGAGACGCCCCTCACCATTCTGACCCGGAAGCAATACCACAGCCGTGGACGGGGTACAGCACCGCCGGCACAGGCGGCGATAGAGCCCGATCGTGTAGCCATGCTGCGACCCCGCGATCCCGAGCAGGGTGTTTTTCCAAGTTAACGGCATCGAAATCTTTACCGGTCAGAAGGGACCGTGGGCCGGCGGGTCACGGCGCCGGGAGTGTTCCCGTCAATGGCAAAGATTCTGGTCATCGACGACGATCCGTTTGTACGCACGACCATCCGTCGGATTTTGGTGCGGGCGGGGTATGATCTTTGGGTTGCCGAGAACGGCGATCAGGGCTTGGAATGTTTTAAGCGCGACCGCCCCGATCTGGTGATTACCGACATCATCATGCCGGAGCGTGAAGGCATTGAGGTGATCCGTGCGATCCGTGCGATCGACCCTGCGGCAAGGATCATCGCGATCTCGGGCGGCGGCCGCATCGGCGCTGCGGACGTGCTGGCCTTCGCTGCGAAGTTCGGCGCCAGGGAAGTCATCGGCAAACCGTTCGAGCCCTCGGAATTGACCGACAGCGTTGCCCGTTGCCTCGGCCCCGCGGCATAGGCGGGCCCGCGTCCATGCGCGTCCCGCAAGCTCTCGCTCGTTGGTTCGGTCAGGTTGGGTATCGCCGGCCCGATCGGCCGGGCGCAGACGACCCGCGATATCGCGCCGCCAGGCTGACGCGCCATATCCTCCTGCTCGGCGTCCTTGTCGTCCTCGGCATGTGGACCGCCGCGATCCTGGCAATCCGATCGGCGGAGCAGGCCGCGCTCGGCCATGCCAGGCTGGAGGCCGGCAATCTTGCGGCTTCGTTCGCCGACGAGGTGACCCACAACCTCGATCTTGTCGCGGCCGGCATGGACGCGATCGCGCAGCGGATGCGCGCCGGAGGCCCATTCAACATCAATGCTTGGGCGCGTGACATCCCGATGCTGGCCTGGGCCACGATTCAGGTGGCGATCATCGGCCCTGACGGACGCCTGATATCGAGCACTGCCGATCCTGACGCGAAACCGATCGATTTAAGCGATCGCGAGCACGTCCGGGTTCATCTCGAACGCCGGGTCGCAGGTCTTTTCATCGGCAAGCCCGTCCTCGGCCGGGTCTCGCATAAGGTGACGATCCAGATAACCCGCCGGGTCGAGGGCAGCGACGGTCGGTTGCTTGGGATCGTCCTCTTCTCGCTGGCGCCGGGCGATCTGACAAACCTTAACCGCATGATTGATATGAGTCCTCACGGCGTGATCGTGCTGACGGGATTGGACAGCGTGATACTGGCGCGCTTCAGCCAGGGGGATCTGAGCGGCATCGAGGGTATCGGCCAATCGGTCGCCGGCCGGCCGCGACCCGAAGGATTTCCTGAGGGAGCGCGAGGTTTTTACGTAAAGCGTGGGACCGTCGATCCTATCGAGCGCATCTTTGCGTATCAACGGTTGGCCAGGTACCCGCTCGTCGTCACCGTCGGCCTTGATCGCGATTATGTACTCGCCGTGGCGCAGGACGGGGCGGTGCTCACGGTCATGATCACGACCGCCGTTACAATCCTGATGGCCTCCATCGCCGCCTATCTGCGGCGGGAGATACGACGACGCGGGGAGCGCGAAGCGCAACAAGTCGCGGAACAGGAACGGCTCGAAGCCGAAGTACAACGCCGCTACGTCGCAGAACAGCGATCTCGCGAGGCCCAGGAACTGCTGCAGGATGCGGTGGACAGCCTCTCGGAAGGATTGGCCATCTACGATCGCGACGACCAGCTGGTGCTGTCGAATGCGGCAATGCACCGGCTGTTCCCCCAACAAGCCGAGCTGATGGTCCCGGGTAGGCGGTTCGAGGATATCATGCGCGGCGTTGCATTCTCGGGCTTGAACCTCGACGCCGTTGGACGAGAGGACGCCTGGGTCGCAGAACGGGTGCAGGCGCATCGCGAAGCCGCCGGAAGCTTTGAGCAACGTCTCTCTGACGGCCGCTGCTTGCTGATCACGAACCGGCGGATGCGCAACGGCGGCATTGCCTCGCTGCGCGTCGACGTGACGAGGCTCAAAGAGATCGAGGCGCAGCGCCGCGAGGCGCAGGAGGTACTGGAAGATGCGGTCAACAGCCTGTCCGAGGGGTTGGCCATTTACGACCGCGAGGATCGTCTCGTCTTGGCGAACGAGACGATGCGGCGGCTTTACGGGCGCAGCAACGCCGTCATGGAAATCGGCAAGTCCTACGAGGAGATCATGCGGGAGGTGGCGTATGCCGGTCACGCGGCTGACGCGATCGGCCGCGAGGAGGAGTGGATCCTCGATCAGGTCAAGACGCATCGCGAGCCGCTGCCCTCCGGTGAGGAACGGCGGATCGGACAGCGTCGCCTGATCCTGACGAACCGGCGCATGCGCAACGGCGGCATTGTTTCGCTGCGTGTCGAAGTCACCGAACTTAAGCGCACCGAAGCGCGCCTGCGGGAGGCGCAGGCGACGCTGCAGGATGCGGTCGAAAGCATTGCCGACGCATTCGTGATTTACGATGCCGACGATTGCTTCGTGATGTGCAATGAAGCTTATCGTCAGCTATATCCGACGAT
>NZ_JAFAVR010000047.1 GCF_019242355.1 Sphingomonas sp.
AAGATCGTCGGCGTCCCATACTTCTCCCTGCTGCAGACCGGCCTCGCTGCGGCAGGCAAGCAGTTCGGCATCGACTCCACCATGATCGGCCCGGCCCACGTCGATCCGGCCCAGCAAGTTCGACTCGTCGAGGACACGATCGCCAAGAAAGTTGACGTGCTCGGCCTGATCCCGCTGGACGTGAAGGTGCTGGCGCCCGTCGTGAAGCGCGCCCGCGACGCCGGGATCATCGTGATCACGCAGGAAGGCCCCGACATGGAAGGCCGGACCTGGGATGTCGAGATGGTCGATAGCACGGCGTTCGGCGAGGCGATGATGAAGTCGCTCGCGCGGCAGATGGGCGAGAAGGGCGAGTATATCTGCATCGTGGGCACGCTCACGACGCCGCTGCACAATCTCTGGTGCGATGCTGCCATCGCCTACCAGAAGAAGAACTACCCCGGCATGAAGCTCGCGGCCGACCGCTTCCCTGGCGCCGATGAGATCGACACGACGGAACAGGTCGTTCGCAGCGCGCTCCAGGCCTATCCGGACCTGCGCGGCGTGATCGGCTTCGGCTCGAACGGGCCGATCGGCGCCGGCAACGTGGTCCGCCAGCGCCATCTCCAGAACAAGCTGTCCGTCACCGGCTTCGCGCTCCCGTCGCAGGCGAGGCCCCTGATCGAGGACGGCGCCCTCAAGGAAGTCTTCCTCTGGAGCCCCAAGGAGGTCGGCGAGGCCCTGGTCGCGGTGGCGAGCCTCACCCTGAAGAAAGCCGAGTTCAAGACCGGGATGGACATCCCCGGCATCGGCAAGGCGAACGTGGACCCGGACAAGCGGATCATCAGCGTGTCGCGCATGTTGGTCCTCAACAAGCAGACGCTGCCCGAACTCCTGAAGCTCGGTATCTGAGCACATCGTTGACGAGGGTGGGCGCTATGCCGAGCTTTCTCGAGTTGCGGAACATATCGAAACGGTTCGGCGGCGTCCGCGCGCTCAACGGCATCGACATGGACGTGGCCGCCGGCGAGGTGCACTGCCTCGCAGGCGAGAATGGCTCGGGCAAATCGACGCTGATCAAGATCATCTCCGGCGTGCAGGCGCCGGAGGCGGGCGGTCGCATCCTGATCGGCGGCGAGGAGTGCGCAGGGCTGGATCCGGCCGAGAGCATCCGGCGCGGCATCCAGGTCATCTACCAGGACTTGTCCTTGTTCCCCAACCTCACGGTAGCCGAGAACATCGCGGTCGAGCAGCACCACGGGCTGCATTTCCTGCGCTGGGGCGCGATCCGGCGCACGGCGGAAGCCGCCATGGCGCGGATCGGCGTGTCGCTCGACCCAGCGTCCTACGTCGGCGACCTCTCGATCGCCCAGCGCCAGCTCGTCGCGATCTGCCGCGCCATCGCCAACGACGCGCGCCTCGTCATCATGGACGAACCGACCGCCTCGCTGACGCGGCACGAGGTCGATGCACTCCTCGCGCTCACGCTCGAGCTGAAGCGCCGGGCGGTCGCGGTCGTGTTCGTCAGCCACCGGCTCGACGAGTTGCTCGAGATCGCCGAACGCGTCACGGTGCTGCGCAACGGTGAGAAGCGCGGCACGTTCGAGGCGGCGGGAATGACCGACCGCCGCCTTGGCGAGCTGATGACCGGCAAATCCTTCGACCATCAGCGCATCGAGGTGGACCTCGGCGCCGCGCCGAGCGTGCTCGAGGTCGAGGACCTCTCGCGCGCCGGCGATTTCACGGACGTGTCCCTGTCGGTGCGGCAGGGCGAGATCCTCGGCATCACCGGCCGACTCGGCTCGGGACGCACGGAGCTCGCGCTGTCGCTATTCGGCATGAACCCGCCCGATTCAGGCGAGGTCCGCATGAACGGGCACGCGGTGAAGCTCCGCTCCAACCGGGACGCCATCGAGAACGGCATCGCTTACGTATCGGAGGACCGGCTGTCGCTCGGGCTTGTGATGCCGCAGCCGATCTCGTCCAACATCGCGCTGACCGTGCTCGCCAGCCTTTCCGACCGCTTCGGCCTCGTCGAACGCGACCGCCGGCAAGACATCGTGCGGCAGTGGATCGCGGACCTCGGCATCAAAGCAGGCGACCCGGAAAATCCGGTCGGAAAGCTCTCGGGCGGTAATC
>NZ_JAFAVR010000088.1 GCF_019242355.1 Sphingomonas sp.
TGCCAATTCCCATGTGCTGGTCTGCTCGACCGGGATCATCGGTACGCCGCTGCCGATCGACGCGATCCTCGCCGCGACCCCGAAGCTCGCGAAGAAGGTCTCGGTCGAGGGCGGCGTCGACGCGGCCCGCGGGATCCTGACGACCGACCACAAGCCGAAGGAAGTGGTCGTCGAGGGATCGACCTTCACGATCGGCGGAATGGCCAAGGGATGCGGCATGATCGCGCCCAACATGGCGACGATGCTGGCGTTCCTGACGACCGACGCCAGGATCCCGCTTCCCGTCATGCGCAAGGCGATGAAGGTCGCCGCCGACGGCACCTTCAACACGCTCAACGTGGACGGGGCGATGTCGACCAACGATACGGCGATGCTGCTCGCGTCCGGTCGCCGGGGCCCGGCCGACCAGGACGAGTTCGCCGCCGCCCTTCTCACTGCCTGCCGCGAGCTGACGATGATGATGGCCCGCGACGCCGAGGGCATGACCCGCATCGCCCACCTCAAGGTGACCGGCGCGCACAGCAAGGAACAGGCACGGATCGCCGCCAGGGCAATCGTCGAGAACAACCTCGTCAAGTGCAGCTGGTACGGTGGCGATCCTTACTGGGGCCGGCTGATGGCAGCGGCAGGCTCGACCGGAGTCGAGCTTGATGTCGGCAAGTCGCGCGTCAGCTATGGCGGCATCATGGTCGCGAACGGCGGCGTTGCTTGCGCCCATGACGGCCAGGCGCTTGCCGAGCACATGATGGGCGACGAGGTGGAGATCGAAGTTTATCTCGGCGCCGGCCCGGCATCGGCCGCGATGATCGGCATCGATCTTGGCCCCGGCTACATCAGGGAGAACAGCAAGACGTCATGAAGATCGTCCTCCTGCCCTCCGAGACCGCGACCGTCCTTGTCGAGGCGCTCCCCTATATCCGCGAGTTCGCCAACAAGGCGGTCGTCGTCAAGCTTGGCGGAGCGGCGATCGACAAGACGTCCGACCTCGCGCTGGCCCAGGACGTGCTCCTGCTCCGGAGCGTCGGCGTGCGCTGCGTGCTCGTCCATGGTGGCGGCCCCCAGGTGGACGCCATGCTCCGCCGCGTCGGCAAGGAGCCGGAGTTCAAGGACGGCCTCCGCGTTACCGACGGCGACACGCTCGACATTGTTCGCATGGTCCTCGTCGGCAAGATCAACCGCGACCTTGTCGCGACCATCAACAGCCAGGCCGGCGATGAGCCTGTCGCCGTTGGCGTCTCGGGCGAGGACGCGGGGCTGCTCACCGTCACGCCCGCCGACCCCGCCCTCGGCTTCGTCGGCAATGTGACCCAGGTGCGGGCCGAGCTCATCCACCGCCTGCTCGATGACGGCCTGACGCCGGTCATTTCAACCATCGGCGCCAATGCGGAAGGCCAGCCCTACAACGTCAATGCCGACGAGGCGGCGCGGGCGATCGCGGTCGCGATGAAGGCGGAGAAGATCGTCTATCTGACCGCCGCGCCCGGCCTGCTCGATGATGTCAACGATGAGCACAGCCTGGTCCCGCGTCTGACTTCGGCTGAGCTTCGCCAGCGGATTGGCTCGGGATCGGTCAGCAGGGGCATGATCCCCAAACTCCGCGCCTGTGCCGACGCCGTCGATCAGGGCGTTCGCTTCGCCCACATCATCGACGGGCGGGTAAAGCATTCGCTGCTGATCGAGCTTCTGACCGACCATGGCGTCGGCACGATGGTCAAGAAGGAGAAGAGCTGGTGAGGCACCTGCTTGCGATCCGCGACCTGACGCCGGACGATTTGTCGCGCATCCTGGAGCTGTCGGAGCAACCGGCACCGCGGGTGCTCAAGGACAAGGGCGTCGCGCTCTATTTCGAGAAGCCGAGCTCGCGCACCCGCAATTCGATGGAGATGGCGGCAGCGCAGCTTGGCGGGCACCCGGTTTACATTCAGCCGGCCGAGCTCGGGATCGGCAGCCGGGAGAGTGTCGCCGATGTCACCCGCACGCTCGCCTGCTACCACTCGATCCTCGCCGCGCGCGTGTTCGACCACGGCCTGATCGAGCAAATGGCGGCGGTGAACGCCGCGCCGGTGCTCAACATGCTCTCTTCGACCGACCACCCGCTGCAGGCGTTGGCCGACCTCCTCACCGTCAAGAAGCTGCTGGGCCGAATCGAGGGCGCACGGATTGCCTTCGTCGGCGAAGCGAACAACGTGGCACGCTCGCTGGCTGAAGGCTGCGCCTTGCTCGGCGCCGAGCTCAACATCGCCAGCCCACCGGGCTTCGGCTTTGGCCGCTCCCTTCCCAATGTGAATCCATGCGCCGACCCTGATGAGGCGGTCGACGGCGCGGACATCGTCTACACCGATGTCTGGGTGTCGATGGGCGACGCGAATAGCGACGAGCGTCGCGCCGCCTTCGAACCCTACCAGGTCGATGAGGCGCTGATGGCCCGGGCTCCGGACGCCTGGTTCCTGCATTGCTTGCCAGCGCACCGCGGCGAGGAAGTCACCGCGCCCGTGATCGATGGTCCGCGCTCGGCCGTCTGGCGGCAGGCGACGAACCGAATGCACACGGCGCGCGGAGCGATGCTGTGGATGGTGGAAGGCAATCGATGACTGAGAAGAAGCTGAAGGTCGTTCTGGCGTACTCGGGCGGCCTCGACACCTCGATCATCCTCAAGTGGCTGCAGACGGAATATGACGCCGAAGTCGTCACCTTCACCGCCGACTTGGGTCAGGGCGAGGAGGTCGAGCCGGCGCGCCGCAAGGCCGAGATGCTCGGCGTCAGGCCGGAGAACATTTTCATCGAGGACCTGCGCGAGGAATTCGTCCGCGATTTTGTCTTCCCCATGTTCCGGGCGAACACCCAATATGAGGGCGACTATCTGCTCGGCACGTCGATCGCGCGGCCGCTGATCGCCAAGCGGCAGATCGAAATTGCGCGGCAGGTGGGGGCGGATGCCGTCTGTCACGGAGCCACCGGCAAGGGCAACGACCAGGTCCGCTTCGAACTCGGCTATTATGCGCTAGAGCCGGACATCAAGGTCATCGCACCATGGCGCGAATGGGACTTCCAGAGCCGCGAGCAGCTGCTCGACTTCGCCGAGAAGCACCAGATCCCGATCGCCAGGGACAAGCGCGGCCATGCGCCTTTCTCGGTCGACGCCAACCTGTTGCACTCGTCGTCGGAAGGGAAGGTGCTGGAGGACCCGTCGTCAGAAGCGCCCGAATATGTCCATCAGCGGACAATTTCGCCCGAGGATGCGCCGGACAAGGCGACGACCATCACCATCGATTTCGACAAGGGCGATCCGGTCGCGATCGATGGCGAGGCGCTGTCTCCGGCTGCGCTTCTGGCGAAGCTCAACCAGCTGGGCCATGACAACGGCATCGGCCGGCTTGACCTGGTCGAGAACCGCTTCGTCGGCATGAAGTCGCGCGGCGTCTACGAGACGCCGGGCGGCACGATCCTTCTGGCGGCGCATCGCGGCATCGAGAGCATCACGCTCGACGGCGGCGCGATGCACCTCAAGGACGAGATGATGCCGAAGTACGCGAGCCTGATCTACAACGGCTTCTGGTTCGCCCCCGAGCGCGAGATGCTCCAGGCCGCCATCGACAAGAGCCAGGAGCATGTGTCCGGCCGCGTCACCATGCAGCTTTACAAGGGCAATGCCACCGTGATCGGCCGCGAGAGCGAGCAGTCGCTTTACGACCAGGATCTGGTCACCTTCGAGGAGGGTAGCGGCAGCTACGACCACCGCGACGCTGCCGGTTTCATCCGCCTGAACGCGCTCCGGCTGCGCACGATCGCGCAGCGGGCCCGCCGTCTACAGCCCTAGTTCGGCCTTCGCTTTCGCGATCTGCTCGCGCACCCGCACCGGCGCAGTGCCGCCATAGCTCGTGCGGCTTCTTACGGACGCCTCCACGCTGAGGACGTCGAACACGCGCTCATCGATCCGCTCGTCGATTGCCCGCAACTGGTCGAGTGAAAGATCGGCAAGGCCGCAATCGTGCTCCTCGCCGGCCTTTACCGCACGCCCGGTGATATGATGCGCCTCGCGGAACGGAACGCCGGCCTCGCGGACCAGCCAGTCGGCGAGATCGGTCGCGGTCGAATAGCCCTGCGCGGCGACCGTCCGCATCCGCTCCGGCACGAAGGTCACGGTTTCCATCATTCCAGTGATCGCCCGCAGCGACAGGATCAGCAGGTCGCGGGCCTCGAACACCGGCTCCTTGTCGTCCTGCATGTCCTTCGAATAAGCAAGCGGCAGGCCTTTCATCGTCACCATCAGCGCGGTGAGGCACCCGACGATGCGACCGCTGTGCCCGCGCACCAGCTCGGCGGCGTCGGGGTTGCGTTTTTGCGGCATGATCGAGGATCCGGTCGAGTAATCGTCCGAAAGTTTGACGAAGCCGAAGGGCGCGCTGGCCCAGACGATCAGCTCCTCCGCCAGGCGCGAGAGGTGCAGGCTGCACTGCGCGGCTGCCGAGAGATAATCGAGCGCGAAGTCGCGGTCGGACACGCTGTCGAGACTGTTGGCCGTCGGCCCGTCCGGAAATCCAAGCGATCTTGCCGTTTTCTCACGGTCGATCGGGAAACCCGTTCCAGCGAGCGCAGCACTCCCAAGGGGGGACTCATCGGAGCGGTGTTGAACGCCGTAGAAGCGCGATATGTCGCGCTTTAGCATCTCGTAATAAGCGAGCAGGTGGTGGCCGAGCGTCACGGGCTGCGCGACCTGCAGGTGCGTGAAGCCCGGCATAACCGCGTCGGCATGCTCCTCGGCGCGTGCGACCAGCACCCCCTGCAGCTGCGTGATGGTTGCGACTGCCTCATCGCATGCGTCGCGAACCCACAATTTGAAATCCGTCGCGACCTGATCGTTGCGCGAGCGGGCGGTGTGGAGTCGTCCGGCGGCGGGGCCGATCAGCTCGCCGAGCCGATGCTCGACGGTCATGTGGATGTCCTCGAACTCGATTCTCTCTGGAACGCCGTCGCGCTCATATTCGGCGGCGATGCGGTCGAGTCCGCCGAGGATCGCGGCGGCATCTTCGGCGCCGATGATTCCCTGGTCGCGAAGCATGGTGGCATGCGCCCTGGAAGCGGCGAGGTCGTGCCGCCACAGCCTCTTGTCGAACCGGATCGACGCGTTGATCTCGGTCATCAGCCCGGCCGGCCCGGCCCCGAACCGCCCGCCCCAGATCTTGTGCGTGTCGTTCGCCATGAGCGCGCGACTGCCATGCGGGAGGGTAGGGGTCAAACGCCCACCTGCGGGCGTCAGTCGGTCAGCACGCTCGAGTTCGGGATGTACATGCGGCAGACCACGCCATCCGGGAGATAGTCGAGCGTCGTCGACTGAGCGCCGCTCTGGCCGAGGCCGCGAAGGATCAGGGTCT
This sequence comes from Sphingomonas sp., assembly GCF_019242355.1. Taxonomy (GTDB): domain Bacteria; phylum Pseudomonadota; class Alphaproteobacteria; order Sphingomonadales; family Sphingomonadaceae; genus Sphingomicrobium. The sequence continues at coordinate 5,373 of NZ_JAFAVR010000088.1, forward strand.
GGCCGAAGCCGTGGCGCTCCGGCGGCTGAACCGGCGGCCCGTTTTCCTCTCGCCATTCGATCGCGAGCGCTTCGCCATCGTTCGCCGCCGTCAGGGAGACACGCCCGCGTTCATTCGAGAGTGCGCCATATTTGACGGCGTTCGTCACCAGCTCGTGGAAGACGAGGCCCAGCGCGACGGCAGTGTCGGATGTCAGGCGATACTGCATGCCCTCGATGGTCAGGCGCTCGCTGCCGACCGCAATGTAAGGCGCGAGCTCGGCAACCGCGATATCCTCGAGCGTCAGACCGCCGGAAAAATCCTCGGCGAGAAGGTTGTGAGTCGCCGCTAGCGCCTCCAGCCGGCGAGCGAAGGCGGGCCGGAAGTCGGACAGGTCATTCGATCCGGCGGCGGTCCTGTTGGCGATGGAAAGAACCAGCGTCAGCGTGTTCTTCACTCGGTGCGTGAGCTCGCCCATCAGGAGTTTCTGCTTGCGATCGGTCGCGCGCTGCTCGGTGACGTCGGCGAGGGCGACGATGCAGCCGCCGATGGTGCCGCCCGACGAACGCAGCGGGCTGGCGCTGACGACGACGTGGCGCGCCCGGTCGCCTCCTGCGAGGTTCGCCTCGACCGCGCGCACGTTGCTTCCAGAGAGCGCGAGCTCGACCACTTCCCGCGCGCCGATCAGCCCGGAGCTGACCGGGAAGCTGAGTTCGAACGCGACTTCGAAGTGCTTACCGACGCAGCCGCTGATGCAGAACTGGCGCACTTTCGCGTTGGCATGCGTAATGACGCCCTTGTCGTCGCACACGACCACTGCGTCGTTCGACGATGCCATGACTGCGCGGCCGATGCGCTCGCTCTCTGAAGCTGCCGCCGCCTCGACCCGCTCTGTGACATCAGTGAAGGTGAGAGCGTAGCCGCGGCCGAACACGAGCTCGAGCGGGGCGGCGGTGACCTCGACATGGCGCTCGCCGCTGGGAGATTCGAGCGAGAGTTGCTCGCTTCGCCGGTCAGGCCCGGAATGCTCGAGCAGCCGCCTGAGGGCGGCGGCGCCATCGGGCCCGAGATGAGTGGCGAGGTCCGCGTTCTGCAGGTCGGGCGCCTGCGCTCCGAGCAGATCCACCAGGGCTCCGTTGGCGTAGATCAGCTTGCCGGAGCCGTCGACCGCGGCCGCGCCGATATCCATCGCCTGCATGAAAGCGCGGTAGCTGTTCTCCCCGCCGAGGGCCGACACTTCGTCATGGTTTGGTCCCCGCACGACCAGGGCGTCCACTTCCCCGTCGCGGATCGCGCGGAGCGTCTCCTCCGCTTCCGACAGACGGCGGCGCAGGTCCTGCTCCGTCCCGGCGTCCGGTTCGGCGGGCGAATGGGTCATCCTATTGCTCGTCCACATGGAGGTGGACGAGGACCTTTTCCTTGTCGGAAAGGTCACCGATGATCTTCTGCACCGGCACCGGAAGCGAGCGGACCAGCGTCGGGATCGCGACGATATTGTGCTCACGCGCGAGCTGAGGCTGCTGACGAAGATCGATCACTTCGATCTCGTAGGCGCCTTTCATATTCTCCTCGCACATCTGCTGCAGGTTGCGGATCGCGGCGACGGACTTAGGGGTCTCGCCGGCGACATAGAGCTTCAGCTTCAACGGCTTCTCGTCAGTCATGATTATTCCTTACTGCCAGCCGTCCGGCGGCCGGCGGCCATTTCGGCTGCGTCGTCGCGGCTTTGCTGAAGATATGCGGTTTCCTGATCGACGATGCTCTTGAGCTCGACCTCGTCGGCGAGCAACTCGGCTTCGAGCGCCTCGATCTCGGCGCGGGCTTTGCGGCGGCGTTG
>NZ_JAFAVR010000101.1 GCF_019242355.1 Sphingomonas sp.
CGTCATGCTCATCCTCGATCTCGCCCACGATTTCCTCGACCACGTCCTCGATCGTCACGAGCCCCTCGGTGCCGCCGAACTCATCGACGACAATGGCAAGATGCGTTCGCTGGGTTCGCATGCGGGCGAGAAGCTCGATCACGCCCATCGATTCGGGAACGAACAGCGGCTCGCGCATCAGCGCCGCCATGGAGCGATCGCGAGCCTGGTCGACGCTCGCCATGAAGACGTCCTTGACGTGGATCATGCCGATCATTTCGTCGAGACTGTCGCCATAAACAGGGAGGCGGCTATGCCCGGCGTCGACGAAGGCCGCGATCAGCTCGTCGAACGTGGCTGTCGCGGGAACAGCCATGATGTCGCCGCGGGTGACGCAAATGTCGCCGGCCGTCTGATCGCCGAAATGCAGCAGGTTGCGGAGCATCTGGCGCTCCGGCGGCGTCAGGTCGCCCGCCACCGGCCTCGAATCCTCGGCCTCCTCGATCGCTTCCTCGATCTGGCCACGCAGGGTCGGCTCGGCGTCATCGCCGAACAGCAGGTGCCGCATGCCGCGCCACAGGCGCGAACCGCCGGCTTCGTCCTCGCGAGTCGCCATCAGGCCGCGACCTCATAGGGGTTGGCGACGCCGAGTCGCCGGAGCGCCCGGGCTTCGCGAGCCTCCATGTCATCGGCATCACCGTCGTCGTGATGGTCATAGCCCAGCAAGTGAAGCGTGCCATGGACGATCAGGTGCTTGGCATGGTCCTCGATGGAGATGCCCTTGTCCGCGGCTTCGGCGACGCAGACGCCCCGCGCGAGCACGATGTCGCCGAGCAACATTTCCGGACCAGCAAGGTTTGCGCCCCGCAAATCGTTCTCACCGAGCATTGGGAAGGACAGCACGTTGGTCGGCTTGTCTTTGCCTCGCCACTGGCCGTTCAGCGCCTTGACCTCCTCGTCGCCAGTGAGCCGGACGGACAGTTCGACCGGGCGCTGGCCGGACCCGAGCTGCGGGAAGGCGCTTTCGGCGACGGCGGCCTCGGCGGCGCTTCGGACCAGCGCCTCCCAGCCGCTGCTACTGTCCCATTCCTCGTCCGCGTCGATGGCGATCTCGATCATCACGCGTTTGGACCTTCGTATGCGTCGACGATCCGCCCGACGAGCGGGTGGCGGACGACGTCGGCGGCGCTGAAGCGGACCGTTGCGATACTCTTGATCCCGGTCAGCCGTCCGACCGCGTCGGCAAGGCCGGACTTGGACGGGTCGGGCAGGTCGACCTGGTAGGGATCGCCACAGATCACCATCCGGCTGCGCATGCCGAAGCGGGTCAGGAACATCTTCATCTGCTGCGGCGTGGTGTTCTGCGCTTCGTCGAGGATGATGAAGGCGTCGTTGAGCGTGCGGCCGCGCATGAAGGCGATCGGCGCGATCTCGATTTCGCCCGACGCGATGCGGCGTTCGACCTGCTCGGTCGGAAGCATGTCATAAAGCGCGTCGTAGAGCGGGCGGAGATAGGGATCGACCTTCTCCTTCATGTCGCCGGGCAGGAAGCCCAGCCGCTCGCCGGCCTCGACCGCCGGGCGGGAAAGGATCAGCCGGTCGACGCTGCCGCTGATTAGCTGTGACACTGCCTGCGCCACGGCGAGATACGTCTTGCCGGTACCGGCGGGGCCGAGCGCGAAGATCATCTCGTCGCGGGCGAGCGCTTCCATATAGGCGGTCTGCACCGGTGTACGCGGGACGATGGTCTTCTTGCGCGTGCGGATCATCACTCGTGGCGGGCTCGCGACCTCGTCGGAGATGATGCCGTCAAGGTTGGGCTGCGCTGCGACGCCGAGCACCGCTTCGACCGCTTCCGCGTCGACATCGTGGCCCTGGTCGAGCCGATTGTAGAGGCCGATCAGCACTTCCCGGGCGCGCGCGGCACTATCCGCCTCGCCCTCGATCTGCACGCGGTTGCCGCGCGCGGCGATGTGGACGCCAAGGCGCTGCTCGATGGTGATCAGGTGCCGGTCATAATCGCCGAACAGCGGCCCGAGCAGATACGGCTGCTCGAACTCCAGCTCGAGGCGGGCGCGGCCATGCTCATTGGCGGCAACGGCGGCGAGGTCGCGGCGGGCCATCAGGCGGCTTCTTTCTGACGCTCGGCGCCGGCCATGCTGTTGGGGCCGGCGGACAGCAATGTGACGTCGATGATGTCGCCCGGTTGAGCCGCCGTTTCGACATGGACCGACTGTAGCCACGGCGAGCGGCCGATCATCTGGCCCTCGCGGCGGCCCTTGCGCTCGATCAGGATCTGCGTGCTGAGGCCCACCGTGGAGCGGTTGAACGCCATTTGATGCCCGTTGATCCTCTCCTGCAGGCGTTGCAGGCGATCGTCCATGATCTCGCGAGCGATCTGATCCTCCATGACTGCCGCCGGCGTGCCTGGGCGGGGACTGTACTTGAACGAATAGGCGGCCGCGTAGCCGACTTCGTCGACGATGTTCAGCGTCGCCTGGAAATCCTCTTCGGTCTCCCCCGGGAAACCGACGATGAAGTCGCCGGAAATGGCGATGTCGGGGCGGGCAGAGCGCATCTTCGCGAGTATGGCGAGATATGCTTCAGCGTCGTGGCTGCGGTTCATCGCCTTGAGGATGCGGTTGCTGCCCGACTGCACGGGGAGGTGCAGGTAGGGCATCAATTCCGGCACCTCGGCGTGGGCGGCGATGAGCGGTTCGTCCATGTCCATCGGGTGGCTGGTGGTGTAGCGAATGCGCTCGACGCCATCGAGCCGGGCGATCGCGCGGATGAGGTCGGCAAACCCCCGTTCCCCATCGCTCCATGCGTTCACGTTCTGGCCGAGCAGCGTGATCTCGCGAGCGCCGGCATCGGCCAGCTCCCGGGCCTCTTCGAGAACCGCGCTCCGCTGCCGCGAAATCTCGGCGCCCCGTGTGTAGGGCACGACGCAATACGTGCAGAATTTGTCGCAGCCCTCCTGGATGGTGAGGAAGGCGCTCGGGCTCGCCCTGCGGCGGGCAGGGAGGGCCTCGAACTTGGCGGTAGCTGGCATGTCGGTATCGACCGGCCGCGCTCCGCGCCCCGCCTGCGCGATCATCTCGGGCAATCGGTGGTACGCCTGCGGGCCAACCACGATGTCGATCATTGGCGAGCGGCGCTGCGCCTCCGTGCCCTCCGCCTGGGCGACGCAGCCCGCGAGCGCGATCAGCGGCTTGGAGCCGTCCTCGCGGCGCAGGCGGCCGACGTCCGAATAGGCCTTCTCGGCCGCCTTCTCGCGGATGTGGCAGGTGTTGAGGACGACGAGGTCGGCGGCCTCGCGATTCGACGCCGGGCTCATCCCCTGGGCGCTCAGCAGCTCCGCCATGCGCTCGCCGTCATAGACGTTCATCTGGCAGCCGAAGCTTTTGATCTGGAAGGTGCGGGGAGTCATTGCTCTTCATCTATAGGCGAGGGTGCGGGCGACTTGAAGCCGAGCTCGTGGGCAATTGTATCGCTCGCCTGCGCCGCGAGCCGCTTGCGGTCCCCGGCGGGCAGCGGCGCAAGCAGGCGGATGGTGACCCGAAAGGTACCGGCGCGGCCAAGGACCCGCAGGATATTGTCCTTGCCGGCCTCTTCGAACCAGCTGATTTCGGTCCTGGCGGCGCCGTAGTCGATCGCCACGGGGCGCACCGGGAAGCGGTCGGTCGCGGCGGCGAAAAGGGGCGGGCGGAAGGGGAGCAGCCGGTCGCCCGGTCCGGTGGTGCCTTCAGGAAAGAAGGCGACGACTGCACCGCGCTCGATCGCAGATGTCAACGCCGCAGTCTGCTCGCCGACCTGGCGACGAGCGGAGCGGTTGACATAAATCGTGTGGTTCTGGTCGGCCAGCCAGTGGACCAGCGGGTGGCCGAGCTGGTCCTTCGACACGAAGGCGCAACCGGTCGCGCCGCCGAGGATCAGGATGTCGAGCCAGCTTGAGTGATTGGCAACGAGAAGCGTGCCCGGCCGCGGCCGCTCGCCAACCATCCGGACCCGCGCTCCTGCGATGCGCGCCGCGAACGCCAGGAAGCGCGGCGGCCAGCCCGATCGGCCGAACATGGCCTTTGTCACGATATGGATGGGCGCGAGCAGGACAAGCAGCCCGACCAGCCCGGCGATCCGCAGGGCCGCGCGCGGGGTCATCCGCGTCTGACCGTCGCTATCGGTCGCGGTCGGAGGCGACGCCGTACAGCTCCATTCGGTGATCGACGAGCCGATAGCCCAATTTCTCTGCGATGCGCTTCTGGAGCGTCTCCAGTTCGTCATCGACGAACTCGATGACCTTGCCGGTCTCGACGTCGATCAGGTGGTCGTGGTGGTTGTCCGATACCGCTTCATAGCGCGAACGGCCGTCGCCGAATTCGTGCCGCTCGAGAATGCCTGCTTCCTCGAAGAGCCTCACCGTCCGGTAGACGGTGGCGATCGAGATGTTGGGATCGATTGCCGCGGCCCGGGCATGCAGCGTTTCGACGTCGGGATGGTCCTCGCTGTCGCCGAGCACGCGGGCGATGACCTTGCGCTGCTCGGTGATCCGCAGGCCCTTGTCAGCGCACAAGGATTCGATGTCGATCGTGCGGCTCATGCGCTGAAACTAGGCATCGTGGCGGCGCTGGGCAAGTTGCCGGACGCCGCCACCGCGGTTTTACTTGGCCGTGCGAGTCCGCTTGCGCTTGGTCCCGAGGCCAATCGACTTGGCCAGCGTCCGCCGCTGTTCGGCGTAGTTCGGCGCGACCATCGGATAATCGGACGACAGCCCCCACTTCTGGCGATAGTCGTCGGGGGTCATGTTGTAGTGCGTCATCAGGTGGCGCTTAAGCATCTTCAGGCGCTTCCCGTCCTCAAGGCACACGATGTAATCGGGCTTCACCGACGAGCGCACGGAAACCTTGGGCTCCGGCTTCGTCTCGGGCGCGACGGCGCTTCCGGAGATCCCGCTGAGCGCCGCGTGCACATTCTGGATGAGGTTGGGAAGGTCGTTCACGGCGACGCTGTTGTTGCTGACGTGGGCAGCGACGATGTCGGCGGTGAGAGTCAGCAACGAGTCTTCAACGCCATTCTGTTCAGCCATTGTTATGTCCGTTCCGAGCAAGTTGACCGCGATAGTATACCGCGCTCGCCGAAAGTATAAGACAACGCAAGAGGCCTCGCAACTGCGCTAGTTGGAACTATTGGAAACGCACTATTAAATTTTTCTCATGAAGGTCAGCGCATCGAATGCACTGCCGTCGGGGGCGTGGTAGTATTTGCGTCGTCTGCCAACGGGCGCGAAACCGGCGTCCCGATACATGGACATCGCTCCGTTACCATCCCTGACCTCAAGATGTGCCGTCGAAATTCCGCTTGTCCGGGCCTGTTCGATGAAATCTTCGAGGAGCAGCCGGCCGACTCCGCGGCGTTGCTGGGCGGGCGCAACGGCGATCAGCAGAAGCTCGGCATCGTCGACGATGCTTCGCGACAGCGAGAAGCCGACGGCAAGCCCGGAGTCGCGCGTGCGCGCCAGCCGCAGGAGGACGCCGGTCATCGGAAGGATGCCGGCGCATTGCGAGCGTGTCCAGGCCTCGCCGAAATGGCTGCCGAACGCCTGCTCCATGACGATCATGACGGAATCGAGGTCGTCTGCGGTCCCCCGCTCAAGCGCGATCGCCTCGCGGATCGCCGGCGTCGCCATCAGGCGGCCCTGGGGACGCGCGCGTCCGGCGCCCGGCCGTAGAGCGGCCTCGCAGGCAGGCTGCGCAGCGCCTCTGGAACCTTAAGCGCGTCGGCCGCGGCCGGCCATGCCTCGCGCGCCTCGCCCGACCCGCGCGCCTCGACGAGCAGTCCAGCGCCCGATCCCAGGACAAGCCGGGCGTTCACGGCGGCGGCCGCATCGGCCGGCGAAAGATTGGCGACGTCGGCGGCTGGAAGGCGCGTTCTGCCGGCGAACTGCTGCACGAACAGCTCGCCGTGCCCGCCGGCGAGCGCAACCGCGACTTCCTCCCGGACGTCGGCTCCCGCCGCGAGCAGCGCCAGCGACGACATGCCCGCCAGCTCGGCGCCCCAGCCGATCGCAAGTCCCTGGGCGGCGGCAATCGCCACCCTGATGCCGGTGAAGCTGCCGGGGCCGGTCCCGACCAGGATGCGGTCGGGAGTCCGCCCGCCGAGCAACTCGGCGATCATCGGCACCAGTCGCTCGGCATGGCCGCGGCCGATCAATTCGTCCCGCCTGTCGATGCAGTCGCCGGCGCCGTCGAACAGAGCGGCGGTGCAAGCTGCGGTCGATGTGTCGAACGCGAGGAGCATGGCGGATAGTGGGCACATGCGGCGCAAGGCCGCAACCCCTTCGGGCCGTTAGACGGCTTCGACCGATTCCACTTCCGGCACGTAATGCCGGATAAGGCTCTCGATGCCGCGCTTCAGAGTCACGGTCGACGAGGGGCAGCCCGAGCAGGCGCCGTGCATCGCCAGATAG
>NZ_JAFAVR010000001.1 GCF_019242355.1 Sphingomonas sp.
TCCCGAGACCCAGGGAATGCTGGATTTCTGCGCCGAGAAGCAGATCTACCCGGAGGTCGAGTTCATCGCGATGAACGAGGTCAACGAAGCGTATGAGCGGCTGCTGAAGAACGACGTCCGCTACCGGTTCGTGATCGACATGGCGCGTGGCCTATAGAGCTCGAGGGGAAAAAGATGAGAGAGGCGGTTCACCCGGTCCCTGTTGACTACAAGGCCCGCATCGGCCCAGCCGAGCTTGCGGCGCTCAACGCCGCGGCTGCCGCCGATCCCGATCGCTTCTGGCTTGACCAGGCGAGGCGCCTGACCTGGAACAAGGCCCCGACCGTGCCCGGCGACTGGTCGTTCGACGAAGGCGACTTCCACATCCGCTGGTACGCGGACGGCGAGCTCAACCTCTCCGTCAACTGCCTCGACCGCCACCTCGCCGAGCACGGCGACCGCACCGCCCTGATCTTCGAAGCGGACGAGCCGGGCGACGGTCGCGCCGTCACCTATCGCGAGCTGTACGAAGAGACCTGCCGCTTCGCCAATCTGCTCAAGGACCGTGGCGTCGGACGCGGCGACCGTGTCATGATCTACATGCCGATGATCCCCGAGGCGGCGGCGGCGATGCTGGCCTGCGCGCGGATCGGCGCCATCCACTCCGTCGTGTTCGGCGGCTTCTCGCCTGAGAGCCTGCACGGGCGCATCGTCGATTGCGACGCCAAGGCCGTCATCACCGCCGACGAGGGCGTCCGGGGCGGCAAGCCGATCCCGCTCAAGCGCAACGTCGACGCAGCGCTCGATCAGCGCGACGTTCCCACCGTCATCGTCGTCACCCGGACAGGTGCGGACGTGCCGATGAAGGCCGGCCGCGACGTCAGCTACTCGGATGAGCGCGGCCGCCTCGCGACCGATTGCGCGCCCGCGGTCATGAACGCGGAAGACCCGCTGTTCATCCTATACACCTCCGGCTCGACCGGAAAGCCGAAGGGCGTCGTCCACACCACCGGCGGCTATGCCGTCTGGGCCGCAACCACCTTCGACTGGATCTTCGACTATCGCGATGACGACATCTTCTGGTGTACTGCCGATGTCGGCTGGATCACCGGACACAGCTACGTCGTCTACGGCCCGCTGATGAATCGCGCGACCAGCGTCATGTTCGACGGCGTCCCGAACTACCCGGATTTCTCTCGCTTCTGGGAGACGATCGACCGTCTCGGCGTCACCATTTTCTACACCGCCCCGACTGCCATCCGCGCGTTGATGCGCGAAGGCGATGCGCCCGTCACGCGCTATAGCCGCAAGTCGATCCGACTGCTCGGCACGGTCGGCGAGCCGATCAACCCCGAAGCTTGGGAATGGTACTGGCGAGTGGTCGGCGATGGGCGCTGCCCTGTGATCGATACATGGTGGCAGACGGAAACTGGCGGCATCCTGATCTCGCCCTTTCCCGGCGCGACTCCCATGAAACCTGGCTCGGCGACGAAGCCGCTACCCGGCGTCCAGCCGCTCCTGGTCGACGCTAATCATCAGGTGCTCGAAGGCGCGACCAGCGGCAATCTGTGCCTCGCCGCCTCCTGGCCCGGCCAGATGCGCACCGTCTGGGGCGACGACCGCCGCTTCTTCGAAACCTATTTCAAGGCGTATCCGGGCCTCTACTTCACCGGCGACGGCTGCCGCCGCGACGAGGACGATTATTACTGGATCACCGGACGGGTGGACGACGTCATCAACGTTTCCGGCCATCGCATCGGCACCGCGGAAGTGGAAAGCGCGTTGGTGGCGCACCCCATGGTCGCGGAGGCCGCTGTCGTCGGATTTCCGCACGACATCAAGGGGCAGGCGATCTACGCCTTTGTCACCCTGATCGCGGGGGCGGAAGGAGACGACGCGTTGCGGAAGCAGTTGAACGGCGAAGTCCGCAAGGACATCGGAGCGCTGGCGACACCCGAAAAGATCCAGTTCACGCCAGCCCTCCCCAAGACCCGATCGGGCAAGATCATGCGCCGGATCCTGCGCAAGATCGCGGACGGCGCAACCGACGGCTTCGGCGACACGTCGACGCTGGCCGACCCGAGCGTCGTTGACGCGCTTCTCGCCGGCCGTCAGTGAGACTCGCTCCAGCGGCGCTCGGCGCCCTCGTCCTTGCCGCGACCCCGGCGGCCGCCGCTTTCAACCCGGTCGAATTTTTCCGCGGCCGCACCCATGGCGAGGGCACGCTCAAGATCATCTTCCAGTCGACCAAGACGATGTCGGTCGATAGTGAGGGCAGCACCGAAAAGGACGGCACACTCCTGCTCAAGCAGGTCATCCACGAGCCATCCAAGCCGCCGCGCGTCAGGTACTGGCGGATGCGCCAGACCGGTTCGCACAGCTTCGCCGGCACGCTGACCGATGCCGCCGGCCCGGTTCGGGTCGACGTGAACGGGGATGAGGTCCGCATCCGCTACACCGCAACGAACAACCTCGACTTCGACCAGCTGCTGACTCCGCAGGGCCCCGACCGGGTACACAACGTCATGAAGATCAAGCGCTTCGGATTCACCGTCGCACATTACGACGAGTTCATCCGCAAGCTCGATTGACCCCCCTCAGGCACTCGACGGTCTCGGAACGGAAACGAAACACTTCCCGTTGCGTTCGTCTTGCGGTGCGCTGCCCCAGTTGGGCGGCGAGAGAGCTCGCAAGAAAGGAGCGCGTAACATCATGAAACGACTTCTATGCGCCGCCGCCGTGCTGGCGCTGGTCACTCCGCAGGTGGCCGCGGCACAGTCGCACGACCGCGACAGGCACAACGCCCAACAGGCCCAGGCGCAACGGCGGCAGGCGGCGCGGCAGCAGCATGCCACGGCGGCCCGCACCGAGGCCGTTCGCCAGCAGGCGGCGCGGCAGCGGCACGGCATCGCCGTCCACACCCAGGCCGTCCGCCAGCAGGCAGCCCGGCAGCAGCACGGCATCGCGGTTCATACCCAGGCGGTTCGGCGGCAAGCGGCCCGCCAGCAGGAGGCAGCTCGCGATCGCGCCCACCGTGCGGCCGGCTACCATCCGACGCATGTCCAGCGCGTCCACGCTGCGGCGTTCCGCTATCCGCACGGCTATAGCTATCGGCGCTGGAACGCCGGCTCGGTCCTGCCACGGCTGTTCCGTTCGCCGACCTATTACTACACGAACTGGTACGATCTCGGCTTCGGCCCGCCGCCGCCGAGCTTCCGCTGGGTTCGCTACGGTCCGGATCTGCTGCTCGTGAACGTCTACACGGGCCGGATCCGCGACGTTGTTTACAACGTTTTCTACTGATCGGACTCCATAGCCACGGGCGCGGTGCGGCTCAGTCTCGAGCCGCACCGCAACCGTCCGGGAACGACTGAGCTCGGCGCCCCCGGCACGTTGCAAATCTTTAATGGGAACGCCGCGCCCTGACGGACGCTCTCTCCGTGGCCATCCAAAGGCCATGGGAGAAAGCTGATGAAACTCATTCTTGCACTGGCGGCGACGCTGCTGGCGTCGAGCGCTATGGCGCAGACCGTGCCGCCAAGCACCGGAACGACCACCCCCGACCAGACCAACCCCACCCCTCCGGTCGCCCCAGACACCACCACGCCGGCGCCCCAGACAACGCCGGACACAACCTCGAACCCGGACACGACGACGCAGACCGCTCCGGACTCAGCGGCGATGCCAGCGCCAGCGACGGACACGAGCATGTCGACGCATCACGTGCGACATCACATGAAGCGGCACCATGCGAAGAAACGCCACCATGCAAAGCGGCGCCATCACGCGAAGCATCGCCGCCATCACAAGGTGGTCCATCATCACGTGACGGTTCATCACGACAGCTCAACGGGGCACGTCACTCACGTGAACATCAATCGCAACGTGACGCATCGGCACGTCACGACGACAACGCCGCCGGCGACACCGCCCGCGCAGCCGCAATAAACAATCAAGTCACGGTTCGCACGGGGTCACTGTCTCGTGCGGACCGTGGCGGCCTTCGATCGGCCCACGTCGAGGCTCCTGCGCCTCCTTCATAAATCCCTCGCGGTCATGCGCGCGCGGAGTTAGCTCGGCCCGCGCGGCCGTTGGCCCGTCAGGCCGACTTGGCGACCCGACCGGTCAGCATCTCGCCGACAATCCGGGCCGGGATGGCTTTAGAATAGAGATAACCCTGCCCGGTGTGGCAGCCGAGACCGATCAGGTGCAACTCCTGCTCCGGCGTCTCCACGCCCTCGGCAACGACTTCGATATCCAGACTCTGGCCGAGGTTCACGATCGCCTTCGTGATCGCCTCCGCTTCGCCGCTCCGGCCGAGTCGGTGAATGAAGGAGCGGTCAATCTTGAGGGCGTCGACGGGAAACTGCATGAGATGGGCGAGCGAGGCATGACCGGTGCCGAAGTCGTCCAGGGCGATGCGCACACCGGCCGAGTTCAGCCGTCGAAGTGCCCGCTTCACATGGTCGGCGCCCTGGCCAAGGAAAACCGTCTCGGTGACCTCGACCTGCAGGCAAGCCGCGGGAATTCCCCGGTCCTCGAGCTTGTCGATAAGCTCCTGGGCGAGATTGCCGGACCGGAACGCGCCCGCCGAGGCGTTGATCGCGACATGGCCGAAGTCGATACCTGCGTCGATCCAGCGCCGGATGTCCGCCAGGGTACTTTCGATGATTCGGTCGCTGATCGCGGCCGACACAGTCGGGTCATCGAACGCCGCCTGGAGCTTGTCGGGGAGGCGCAGGCATCCCGCCGGATCGCGCCAGCGGAGCAAGGCCTCGAACCCGACGATGCGGCCGCTGCGCAGGTTGACCTTCGGCTGATAGTGCGGAAGCACGCCGTCGCTATCGAGTGCTCGCCGCGCCAGGTAGATCATCGAGTTCCTGGTCTGGAACTGGTTGCGCATCGAGCTGTGAAAGATCTTCAGCTGGCCCCGCCCCGCCGTCTTGGCGGCGTAGAGGGCCATGTCCGCGGCCTTCATCAGCTCGGACCGCTCCGCCCCGTCGCGAGGGAAAAGCGCGGCGCCGATGCTTGCGTTGCAATCGAGTTCTCGCCCCGAATGCGCGAACGGCGTCTTGAGCCTGGCGAAGATGCGCTCGGAGGCGGCGGCAATCTCCGCGTCCGAACGCGCCTGCAAAACGATCGCGAATTCGTCGCCGCCAAGCCTGGTCACCAGGTCCTCGGGCCGCAGCGAACTCCTGAGCCGGTCCGCGAACGCGCACAACAGCGCATCGCCGGCATCGTGTCCGCACGTGTCGTTGATCAGCTTAAAGTTATCGACATCGAGCACAAGCAGGGCGCAATCGCGCGCCGGCGAGGGCAGACTTGCAAGCTCATCGAGACGCGATTGCAGAACCACCCGGTTCGGTAGTTCGGTCATCGCATCGTGGTTCGCCATCCACAGTGCCCGCTCTTCCGACCTTTTCTGATCCGTGACATCGCGAGCAACGATAAGCGCCAGGTTCGAGCCGTCCGAGATCGGCGACACTGCGACGTCGAACCAGCGTCCGCCGTCGTCCTGGGGATGCCAGACAGTCAGCCGGGCCGTCTCGCCCGCCGTCACCCTCTGCAACGCGTCCTCACCCTTGTCGCGGACGTCGTCGGGCAGCATGTCGAGCCAGCGGACCCCCAGCAGGTCGGCCGTCCGCTCGGCCTGCGGACAGTTGCAGAAGGCGATGACCCCGTCCCGGTCGAGGAGCAGCGTGTAGTCCGGGCTGGACTCGAGGATGCTTCGGTTGAACGCCTCGCTCTTCTCCAGCGCGTCCTGGGCCGTCATGCGGGCGACCACCATCCCGTTCAACCGGAACGCGGCAAAGCCGATCGTGACCATATAGGTCGGGAGCTGGATACTGATCACGAGCAGCGATCTTTCCGGCGCTACAAGGGCCGCAAGCGCGCATGGCAGCATGCTGAATACCATCATGACCATGACCAGCCGCGGCGTGCCGAAGTTGCGGAGGCAGATGCCGGAGACCATCCCGGCACACGACAGGCAGGCAATGACGGCCAGGATCCAGTCCTGGCTGGCAATACTGGCGTAAGCGCCGAAACCCACCGAAGCGGCCCACGCGCAGGACAGCGCCACGGATGCCGAAATCGGCGGCTGCCGTCCGCCAGCCAGCGCGCGCTTGCCTGCGACGAGGATGCCTAGCCTGCTGATGCCAAGCACGATCTCCGCGCCGAGCCACAGGAAGAAGATCAGGGAGGGATGCCGAGCGACACCGATCGCCGCGATGATGACGCTGTTGATCACGCCACCGAGGAAGATCGGCACGGAGGCATAGAGCCCGCTCGTCAGGTGGGCGGCGATCGCGGGGCTGACATCGGATCGATGGGCGACGATCCACCGTGCAAGTCGCGATTTCGGAAGGATGTCGTGCTGCAAGACCGACCTGACCCGAGCATCGTTGCAGGCCATCGAGACGATGCCCTCTCATAAAAGCCTTGGCTGACAGCGAGTTAACAAGGTTTCAAAAGTCCATTTCGGTTCTTCTTCTCCCGCTCGTTTGCAAGGACGCCGCCGTCGGCTACGTCCTCGGGAAGGGGAGGCCGTCATGACAAGCGACGCGGCAGCACAGGGGAATGGACCGGGATCGATGGCGCGCGTCATCGTCGCATCGTCGGCGGGGACCGCGTTCGAATGGTATGACTTCTTCATCTTCGGGAGCCTCGCTCCGGTCATCGGAAAGGCCTTTTTCTCCGCCCTCGACCCGACGCCGGCGCTGATCGCGGCTCTCGGCCTGTTCGCTGCCGGCTTCGCGTTCAGGCCGCTCGGAGCGCTCATCTTCGGAATTGTCGGCGACCGCATGGGCCGCAAGGGCGCCTTCCTCGTGACGGTCAGCCTGATGGGCGGCGCTACCTTTCTGATCGGACTGCTGCCGACCTACGCCCAGGCGGGCGCGCTTGCCCCGACGCTGCTGATCCTGCTGCGAATCCTGCAGGGTATCGCGCTCGGCGGCGAATATGGCGGCGCTGCCATCTATGTCGCCGAGCACAGCGCGGACGACCGCCGTGGCGCCGCCACCGGATGGATCCAGTCGACGGCGTCGTTCGGGCTGCTGGCGGCGATGCTGATCATCTATGTCAGCCGTACCCAGCTGGGCGAGGATGCTTTCGGCGCCTGGGGCTGGCGGATTCCGTTCCTGGTTTCGGTCGTGTTGCTGGGCGTGTCGCTGTGGATGCGGCTGAAGCTGTCCGAAAGCCCGGAATTCCAGCGGCTCGTCGCGGAAGGACAGGTCACGAAGGCTCCGCTGCGCGAGGCCTTCGGGCAGGCCGAGAACCTCAAGCGAGTCGCCATCGCCTTCCTCGGCGTGATGCTCGCCCAGGGCGCGGTCTGGTACTTCACCTTTTTCTACCTGCAGGTCTTCATGGAGAAGACGCTTGGCGTTCCCGGTGCGACCAAGGACCTGCTGCTGGCGGTCATGACGGCGATCAGCGCGCCGCTCTACGTATTCTTCGGCTGGTGGTCGGACCGCTTCGGACGCAAGCCCATCGTGGTCGGTGGGATGGCGCTAGCGCTGCTGCTTTATTTCCCCGGTTCACACTGGATCGCCCAGGCCGCCAACCCGGCGCTGGTCGCCGCGCAGCGCAGTACGCCCGTTGTGATCGAAACCGATCCCCGGACCTGCTCCGCCCAGTTCGACCCCGTCGGCACCGGCAAGTTCACCAGCGCCTGCGACATTGCCAAAAGCGCGCTCATCAGTCGCGGCATATCCTACAGCGAGCGATCTTCGGCGGACCGCCAGACCCGCGTCCTCGTCGGTCGCAACATCCTGCCCATATCGGGTGGCGAAGGGCTCGCCGGCGCCGAGCTCAAGGCGATGAAGGCGAACGCAGGCGATGCGATCGGGACCGAGCTGCACTCCGCAGGCTATCCCGGGGCCGCGGACCCGGCGAAGATGAATTTCCCGGTCCTGATTGCCGTCCTGCTGCTGTTCGTTGTGGCAGCAACGGCACTCTACGGCCCGCAGGCGGCGGCGCTGGTCGAGATGTTCCCGAGCCGCGTTCGCTACACAGCCATGTCCTTTCCCTACCACTTCGGAATCGGGTGGGTCGGCGGCTTCCTTCCCGCCGTCAGCGTCGCCATCGTCGCAGCGACCGGCAACATTTATTCGGGCCTCTGGTACGCGGTGGTGTTCACCGGCATTTCGGTTGCCGTGTCGCTGCTCTTCCTGCCCGAGACGCGGGGCCGCAGGCTCGACGAAATCTAGCTTATGGGCACCAGTGGATGTCGATCGGCTGCTCGGCCTCGGCGAGGACGCGACCGATCGGCAGCTTGGAGCTCTGGCCGTCGGCGATTGCCCGCTCCAGAACCTCGCGCTTTTTCTGACCCGTCACGGTGATCAGCACCGTCCGCGCCGACAGGATCGCGGCGCGCGTCAGCGTCACCCGCGCGACTGGCGCCTCGGGAGGCAGCGGGTCGGGCATCACGCCGACCGCCCGCCGCGCTTTCGGAGCGTCGAGGGCGTCCTGAAGGTCGGCTCCCGGAAAGATTGACGCGGTGTGCCCATCCTCGCCCATGCCGAGCCAGACGAGGTCGGGCGGCCATGGCAGATCCTGCAGCAATGCGTCAGCGGAGTTTCCGGCGAGCCGATAGTCCGCGACCTTGCCGCTGACGATCGGGATGACGCGCGCACCCGTTGGAAGGAAGCTCCGCGCGATCTCGCGGACGTTCGACAAATCATTGTCGACCGGCACCAGCCGCTCGTCGCCGGGAATGATCGTCACGCGCTTCCACTGCACCTTCTGGGCCGCGAGCTTCGGGAACACCGCAGGCGCGGTCTTTCCGCCTGGAACGGCGATCAAAGACGCGTTACGAGCCTCGACGGCGCTTTCGACAATGAAGCCGATGTCGCCGGCGACCGCGTCGGCCAGCTCGTCGAGCGTGTCATATTCCCACCATTCGGCTTCGATCATGTCGGCACTTCCGTTGTCAGCTATCGCGGCGGCGTCTGCCCGTATCCGAACCAGCCTGCAACCGCCTGTCCGCTCCGATTGAGCGCCGGCCGAAAATGCAGTCGCTGGTGAACGATGTTGCAGATCTCGGAATCGATCGTCGCGACGCCGGTCCCGCGATCGACCATGCACTCGGCGATATAGCCTTGAGCATCCACGCGCAGCCGCATGAACACGGGCCGTCCGCCCGGCCACTGATCCAGGAACTCCCGAGGAAAATCTCGGCCGCGAAGCACCGGCGTCACCAGATGGGGCGGTGAGACGACGCCGCCATCGCCGCTTCCCGATCCGGAACCCGAGCCGCTGCCCGTGCCGTTGCCCTGACCGCCAGTGCCCGTGCCCGTCCCGGCGACGGCTGCGGCGCCCTGGGTCGGCGCCGTGCCCTCGGCAGGAGTCACGGTCGCGACTATTGGCGTCGGCACCGGCAGCGGAATGCGAGGGGTCGGTGCGACGACCGGAGTGGCCTGACTC
>NZ_JAFAVR010000146.1 GCF_019242355.1 Sphingomonas sp.
CTTCAGCCCGGCATAGGGCTCGGTGAACTGCACGACCTTGGCGCGGTCGGGATACATGCCCATCGTGGCCAGCAGCATGTCCACCTTCCCGGTCATGACCTGGGCGATGCGGGCGGCGACGGTCATGCCGACGAACTCGGGTTTGACGCCCAGCTTCTCGGCGATCAGCTTGCCGACGTCCACGTCATAGCCGGCGAGGTTGCCGGAGGCGTCGAGAAAGCCCCAGGGCGGGAGCTCCGAAAGCACGCCGATGCGGACCACGCCGCGCTTCTTGATCTCGTCGACGGTCTGCGCCGATGCGGCGACCGCGCCGAGGCTGAGCAGAGCAAGGGCGAGAACGCTGCGGCGCAAGAGCTTGGACATGTGTTGCCTCCTGGTTGTCATGTGCGGGCTGCGGGGGTGAGCCGCCGCTCCATCGCGCGGCCCAGCCGCGACAGCGGCCAGCAGACGGCGAAGTAGATGAGGCCGACGATCCCGAAGATGAGCAGCGGCCGATAGGTGATGTTCGAAAGCAGCGTTCCCGTTCGCGACAGCTCGGTGAAGCCGATGATGGCGGCGAGCGAGGTACCCTTCACCAGCTGCACCAGAAAGCCGATCGTCGCCGGGACCGAAATCTTCAACGCCTGCGGCAGGACGATGTAGCGCATCCGGGTCGTGTAGTGGATGCCGAGCGCAAGGGCGGCCTCGGTCTGCCCGGCCGGAATCGCCTGGATCGAACCGCGCCAGATCTCGCCGAGGAAGGCGCTGGCGTTCAGCATCAGCGCGATCGAGACCGCCATCCAAGGGCTGACGGAGAGGTCGAGCAGGGCGACGCCGTAGTAGACGATGAAGAGCTGCAGAAGCAGCGGCGTGCCGCGGAAGATCTCGATGAAAAAGGCAGCCAGCACCTCGAGCCACTTGAGGCCGGAGCTGCGGCCCAGCGCGATCACGAGCCCCCCGAGGCCGCCGAGCGCGAAGCCGACGGCGGAGAGTGCCAGCGTCCAGGCCAGGCCTTGGGCGAGGAGCAGGAACTGCGTGGGGCCGAGCGTCGTGATCATCGCGCGGCCGGATAGGCGAAGCTGACGCGATAGATCAGGGCGAACAGCTTGGAGAGCCCGTACGACATCGCGAGGTAGAGGGCCGCGACGATGAAATACACCTCGAAGCTGCGGAACGTCTCGCCCTCGATCTCGGCGCCGACATGGGTCAGCTCGCGCGCGGTGATGGAGGACGTGATGCTCGACGTCAGCATCAGGAAGATGAACTGGCTCGTCATCGCGGGGTAGACGGCGCGCAAGGCCGGCTTGAGGATGATGTAGCGGAAGATCTGTGCCGGGTGCAGGCCGAGCGCGGAGCCTGCCTCGATCTGCCCACGGGAGATGGCGTCCACGCCGCCGCGCAGGATCTCGATCGAATACGCGGCGCCGTTCAGGCCGAGGGCAATCACCGCGGCCACGTTCGGCTCGAGCCGGATGCCGACACTGGGCAGGCCGAAAAAGAGGAAGAAGATCTGCACCAGGAACGGCGTGTTGCGGACCAACTCGACGAAGCCCGCGATGATCCAGGTGCTGATGCGCTCCCGCAGTTGCAGGATGAAGACGCAGATGATGGCGATCCCGAGCGTGATCGGCATGGCCAGCAGCGAAAGCTGCAGCGTCAGCAGGCAGCCGTTCAGCAGTTCCGGCCAGCGGGCGAAGACGACGCCGAAATCGAAGGTATAGCCCAAGCCGCCTCCCTGTCCTTGTCCCGTGCTGGGCCGGGCCTGTTTTGCGCGCGAAGTAGTCAACTAGTTGGTTGATGTCAAGCCGAAATGCGGTAAGCTCCCCCACGACGTGATCCGGAAGGAGCGGATGGGCGATTGCCGGGCGTGATCGCGCTGACCAAGCCGCTTGGAACGGAGCCCGCAGGGCTTCGCGATCAGATGGTCGTTTGGCCTATCTCTCCGGAATGCCGGTTCCGGGCGGGCACGGTGTTCGAAATATCGGGCGGCCATGCGACGCAGTAGTTCCGCCCGCATCGGCGTGGCCGGGGCCGCCGAGACGGACGCCGCCGCCCGCCCCGTCGCACCCTATGAGCGCGCGCCGGAGCGGCGGCGGCGCGAGTTGCTCGAATCGGCGTTGCTCGAGTTCTCGACGAAAGGCTACGGGGGCGCCCGCATGGACCAGATCGTCGGCCGCACCAACAGCAACAAGGCGATGCTCTACCACTACTTCGGCAGCAAGGAGGAGCTGTACATCGCCGTCCTCGAGGAGGTCTACGCGGGCATCCGCCGGAGCGAGGACGAGATCGACTTCGACGGCCTCTCCCCGCCCGACGCGATCCGCCGCCTGGTGGGGTTCACCTTCGGCTACTACATCGACCATCCGAGCTTCGTGCGGATGATCAACAACGAGAACCTGCACGCGGCCGTGTTCCTCAAGCGCTCGAAATCGGTCGCCGCGCTGAACACGTCGATCATCGTCAAGCTCGGGCGCATCCTCCAGCGCGGGATCGAGACGGGGGACTTCCGCAAGGGCATCGATCCGACGGACCTGTACATCAGCATCACCGGCCTGGCCTACACGTACGTGTCCAATCGCCACACGCTCAGCATCGTGTTCAAGCGCGACCTGTTCCGACCCTCGATGCTGCAGGCGCGCAGGAGGACGATGGCGGACATGGTATTGCGCTACCTCGCCACCGGGCGATGACGCGGCGGCCGTGTGATGGACCGACGCCGCCCCGCGGCACGCCGCACCCATCCGATGCGGGCGCCGGTCCTTGGACTTGGCCACGGTGGGGCCACCGCTCGTGACCTGAGCCCCCCATCCTCCAGAGCAGGAGGGTGGTCAGTCGACGGCGGGTCTGTCGCCGGCACGGGGTCAGAGAGCGAAAGGGCAGCGCTTGGCGGGCCACGACCGACGAAGATGAGAATTACGTCTACGCCATAGCCCTCTGATCCGCCACAGACTGCCGCATTCGCGCGGCGGCAGCTAGCAGCCACTCTACGCGGTGTCGCACGGGGTCTTTGTGGTGAAGGTCCCCCGGCGATTTCTCACCGAGGTAGATAGCGACCTGGCTGCCGCCGTTGTTGCTCGGGTGCGCAAAAGCACCCATCACCTGCTCGCGCCGCAGCAACCCGCGCGCAGCGCACCAGTCGAGCGCGCCCAGTGGTGTCGGGCCAAGAGCGACATAGAGCGCATCGCTTGATAGGAGAGGGAGAGTGGCTGCGAAGTCTCGCTCGAAGGACGCCTTCATAACCGATGATTCGAGCACGTCATTGAAAGAACCGGCAAAGGGCTTGCCGTTTCGGATGGCTGCATGGGGTACGACGGAGGTCGCGTGGAGGAGGGCGGATTTGCTTTCCCACAACTCTGCGGCGTCTCTGATCCCGAGCAGCTGGGGAAATCCAAAAGCTTGTAGCATTTTGAGCAGCTTTGGCCGCATCTGCGGACCACCAAATGAGCCGGCTTCCTTGGCGCGGGCAAGGATACTCTCATCCTCGAGTCCGCTGTTCAAACCCGCCTGTACGGCATCGTATGCCAGTGCAATTTGGTTGGGGCCCGGGGTGATGCCCACGATCACGAGACGTGCCTCGAGGTTCATGTGTTCGAAAGGAACGTAGAAGAGTTCGTCGCGACGGATTGAGTCGGCGCCGAGGCGCGTCAGAGGAGAAAGAGCTGCCGCGGCGCTGTCGCGGCTGAGGACGGCGCGGAACCGATCGAGCAGCACCGGCTGCGGACTAGGAGTGATGAGGGGCGTGGCTGTCATGGAGCACTCATTTCGTCTGGATAAGGTTCGAGATTCATCGGCGGATCATAGCGGGGACTTGGCTATCGAAGCGGCCAATAGAGTGGGTGTGGCGGGTCCGGACCGCCGCCCATGAATACCTATCCTTGGGCCAGCGCCTAGTCCGCGAAGCGATTACCTCGACCGACATTGCACACCGCACAAAGGGTTCGCAGATTGTCGTCGCGGGTTTTTCCGCCCTTGGACCATGAAACGATGTGATCCACGTGGAGGACGCATTCGACGTTGCGTGCAGGATGATCGCCACACAGTACGCACTTGAACCGGTCGCGATGAAGCACGCGAAACCGCAGGCCAAGCGGGATTTCTCGGCCGTCCTCGGGTAAGCGGCCGGGCGTTAGAGATGCCCGAGAAGCGAGGCCGGCAAGCGGTACATCGACCTCCTGAGTATCAGGCGCTTGAGCCGGTTCTGCATCTCGATTGACCCGCTCGACGAACGCCGCCAACGCCTTGTTCCACGTCTTGAAGCGCTTCACGTAGGCTTTCCCGCCGACCTTCGAAGGCGGCAATCCCATTTCGCGGTACTCAGGCGGGCGGCCGTAGTGCGTCCAAACCGTCAGCAAGTTTGTGAAGCATTCTTCGTCGGAATATCGTCTGCCGAGGTTCGTCACCTTCAATCCCGCGGCCTCGAAGGCCGCTCTTGAAGTTCCCCAACGCCGACGGAGCGTTTCGCCTGAGAAGGGCAGTTGTTCTTCCACATCCTCGACCGTCATCTCGCTCTTGCCTAACCGCTCCGCCAGCTCTCGCAGCGCTTGCAGCACGTCGTCATCCATCATCCGCCGTGACGCATGCGCGCCTCGGGTCCGCACAACTTCGCTGGATCTGTGGCCTAATCCAGCAACCCGAAGGGCATCGGCCCAGGTGCCAAAACGCCGGTAGACCTTCCGCTCGACGCGCGCATGTTTGGCAAAAACTGAGACAGTCAGTGCACCGTCAGGCACCAGTGCGGCAACGCGTCGAAGCTCGGCTAAGACCGCCTCGTCGGTGTATTCGGGCAGGCGGCGGAGTTCGAAAACAATGGACTTGGATGCTTCCATGACGGTGTCCGTTACGCGCCGCTGTCGCAGATTTATTGCCGTGGTGACGAGGCCGAAGCTACATGAAGGAGACTGGTCGGGGCCAGCGGGTCGGCTTCGATTTAGGACGGCAAGGGAAAAGCGAGGCCATCCGGCGCGCGCAGTGGGTTGGAATAATTGAGCTATTTGGCCATCCGCCGAATGACCCGTGCCATACGTTTTGATCAAAACGTCAATCGTATCAAA
>NZ_JAFAVR010000187.1 GCF_019242355.1 Sphingomonas sp.
CCTCGCCGCACTTGCGGTGGGGCGTGGCAGCGCTCTCAGCTGGTACGTGGTTCTGGCGCCGGTCAGCAGCCTGATCGTCGGCCTTGTCCTCGCTCGCCGCGTTCCCCCCATCGAAAGCGAAGGCGAACCCGCGCGTACGTTGACGCAGGCCGCGGACCTGGTGAAACTGGGGCTGCCGTTCATGATGGCGGGGCTTGCCAGCAACGCGGCCCTTCTCCTCGTGCGCACGGTCCTGCTTGACCGGCGCGGCGCCGCCGAGCTCGGCCTCTTCGCGGCGACCTGGACGATCTCGACGACCTATGTGAGCTTCATCCTCCAGGCGATGAGCACCGATTATTTCCCGCATCTGTCGGCGATCATCGAGGATCGCCCGGCAGCCAATCGTTTGATCAATGACCAGATCGAGGTTTCCGTCCTGCTTGCGCTTCCACTGCTCCTGCTCACCGTCGGCTGCGCGCCGTGGATGCTCCATTTCGCTTATTCGGCCGCATTCGTCGGTGCGGCGGACTTGCTGCGCTGGCAGGTGGCGGGCGATCTCTTCAGGATTTTCAGCTGGCCGCTTACCATGTCGATGCTCGCGGCGGGTCGTGGCAGGACCTTCCTTCTGACGGAAGCGGGCGCGTCATTCTTCTATACCGCCACTGTCTTCCTGCTGGTCGACCGGCTTGGACTGGCGGCCGCCGGCGTCGCTTACGTCCTCATGTACGCCGGCCATTGCTCCATTCTGCTCATCCTTACGCGGCAGGCGCATGGGTTCCGGCTTGATGCTGCGGTTCGCTTGCACGCGCTGATTGGCGGCGCATGCCTCGCGCTGCTTACGGCCGTGGCCTTCTGGTCTGCCACGCTGGGGACCTGGATCGGACTCCCGGCAGCGGTTTCAGCAGGCTATTTCTCGGTGAAGCGGTTGCGGCGCCTGAACGCGCTTCCTTCCCGCGTCGAGGCGATGATCGATGCGATCGCGCGGCTTTCGCGAACGGGCGCGGCCGGTACGCGCTGATGCTGCTCGTCTTCGGCATATTGGCGAATGGCGGCATCCAGACCCTGATAGTCCGGATTGCCAATCATCTGGCCGGGCTGGGCAAGCCGGTGGCAGTCTGCTGCGAATATGGGCCGCTCGTGGAGCTGCTCGATCCAGGGGTCGAGCTGCTCTTGTGGACCGACCCTCGCGACGCGCCCAAGCTGGCTGTGTCCTGGATGCGGCAACAAGCAGCGCCGATAACCATCGTCAGCTTCGATCCAATCTCGGCGGCCATGGGCCTCGGCATCGAGACGCGGCTGCCTCCTGGCTCGCCGCTCGTCCACATCTCGGGAGTCTACCACCAGCGCGCCTATTTCATGACCGGCGAGCGGCGCGACCGGGTGCTCCTCAATCGCCTCGTCGCGCGCGCAGTCGGCTGGCAGCGGCTGTTCTTCCAGAATGCCGAGACGCGCGACGGCCATCGCCGCCTGTTCGGCGCAAGTCTCCGGGAAAGCGCCATCATCCCACTCGGGGTCGCCGAGCGGCAATCGCGATGGGTGGATCGCGGGGAGCGGAACCTGCGCATCGTGTCGGTGGGCCGGCTGGTGGACTTCAAGGCCTATAACGTCGGCGCTCCACAGATCGTCAGGACGGCGCTCGAAACGGGTCGCTCGCTGAGCTGGGATATCTACGGGACCGGCCCATTGGAGGACGTCATCCGGTCCGAGATCGAGCGTCAGGACGTCCCGTCCCAAGTCCGCGTCATGGGCGAGCTTCCCTATGCCAGGTTCGATGCCACCGTCGCCGACTATGATCTGTTCGTCGGCTGCGGCACGGCGGCGCTCGAAGCGGCAATGGTCGGCGTGCCCGTGATCGGCGTGGCGGACAGCTCGCGAGATGGATCCTATGGCTTCCTTCACGAGCTTCCGTTCGGGAACACGGGAGAGCTCCAGGATCATCTGCCCACGCACCGCATCGGCGCGCTGATCGAGCGGTTCAGGGAAGCAAGCGCAGCCGAGCGCCAGGCGCTCTCGGAACAATCGCGAGGAGCCGCTCTTCGTTATGGCATGACTGAGACGGTTAGGATGCTGGAAACGCTGGCCGGATCGAGCACCACCTCCAGTTCGCGATTGCGCAAGTGGTTGGTCGCCAGGCTCTACGAAGCCGCGACGCAGTCCGCACCGATCCGCTATGTGAGGAAGCTGCGCGCCCGCTGTTGAGAGCGTCCAGGCCGCTCTCTTCCCGAGCTAGTTCAGGAGCAGTTCCGAGTAGCGCTCGATCATCGCCGGACCGGCCATCTCGGCGGCCCTCGCGCGCACGCGATCGGGCTGCGGCGGCTCATCGAACGCGGCCTCGATCGCCCGGGCGAGTGCGTCTTCGTCGCCGCAGGGCACAAGCCGTCCGTACCGGCCGCCGTCGAGCATTTCGCCGGGACCGCTGATGCAATCCGTGCTGACGATCTTTAATCCTGCATGCATCGCTTCGGCCAGGACCAGCGGGAATCCTTCGTAATCGGAAGACAGCACAAAAATGTCGGCCGACGCCAGGTAAGGCCAGGGATCCACTGCGAACCCGGGCATGATGACCCGGTCGGCAATGCCCAGCTCGGCCGCGAGCGCTTCGAGCGGCCCCCGCAACTCACCTTCGCCGAGCATCAGCAGAGTAGCCTTGCTGTCGCCAACCCGCGCGAATGCGCGCAGCAACAATGCGTGGTTCTTCTGCGCCTTGAACGATCCAACGGTGATGAGGCGCGGGTGGCCGCCTTTCCAAAGACGTTCGATCGCGGGAGTGCCCGAGACATCGTCGGGCGGCGAGATTGGATTGTAGATGACGTCAAACGTGTCGAGCGGAATGCCGCTGAGGTCGGCAAGGTCTTCGGCTGCGAGCTTGGAGCATTGGATGCGCACGTCGGCGCGCGGATAGGTCATCCGAGCTGTCCAGCGCAGCAGGCGGCGCTGCGATCCTTCTGGAATCTGCTGCGACAAGGCGTTCTGGTCGCTGACCACCAGCTTCGCGCGCGACCGCGCAACACGGTGGGCGATGACGGCGATCACGGTAACCGGCCACATCACCGCATGCACGACGTCGGGTTTTTCCGTGCGAAGATATTTGACGAGATTCGGAAGCGCGTGGCGAAAGCGATGTTTCCTGAAACTGATCACTCGGACGGCGGCGGGAACGAGCTCCAGCAGCTCGCCGCCCTCCTGGAGCAGAACGATGTCGACCGCATGTCCCTTGTCGGCAAGATCCGTCGCGGATGCCAGCGCCACGCGTTCCGCCCCTCCGCCGCGAAGGTTGGGAAGGATGATTGCAATCTTCCGGGAGGGACCATCAGCCATTCGCTCGTACCTGCTGCCAGGCCCACGCGGTCGCGACGATCGAATCCACATCGCTGCGATCGGCGACCCAGTCGAGCTCCGCGCGGGCGCGGGCGACGTCGCTAACGAGGATGGCGGGGTCGCCGGGCCGCCGCGGGCCGATATCATGGGGCACGGAGCGACCGGTCGTGCGCTCGACCGCGGCGAGGATATCGCGGACGCTCACGCCGGATCCCGTGCCGAGATTGTAGGCGCGCATCGCGCCGTGATTGCCGAGACGCTCCAGAGCGCGAACGTGAGCGGCGGCAAGATCCTCGACATGGATGTAATCGCGAACACAGGTGCCGTCCGGGGTTGGATAATCATCACCGAACACCGTCAGCGGCGCCCCTCTGCCGCTCGCCGCGTCCAGGGCCAGGGGAATGAGGTGCGTCTCGGGATCGTGGCACTCGCCGATCGCACCGTCCCTGCTCGCCCCGGCGGCATTGAAATAGCGCAGCATCGTCGACTTGAGGCCGTGCGCCCCGGCGAAATCGGCGAGCATCTGCTCCACCATCAGCTTCGACTTGCCATAGGGATTGATCGGCTGCTGCGGCTGGTCCTCGGTAATCGGCACCTTTGCCGGCACGCCATAGGTCGCGCAGGTGCTGGAAAAGACCAGCCTGTCGATGCCGTGGCCAAGCATTGCTTCGACAAGGCTCAGCGTACCGCAGACGTTGTTGCGATAATATTTGCCCGGGTCGCTGACCGATTCGCCGACATAGGCAAAGGCTGCGAAATGCATCACCGCGATGGGCTGGTGGGTAGCGATGACCGCATCGAGACGGCCGCGATCGGCAATGTCACCGCGCTCGAGCGGACCCCAGCGGACCGCTGCCTCCTGGCCATGTACGAGATTGTCATAAGCGACCGGCAGATAGCCCGAGGCCGCAAGCGCCTTGCACGCGTGGGCTCCGATATAGCCGGCACCCCCCGTCACGAGCACCGCTCCTCGTCCGTCCTGCGTCACGTCCTGCCTTTGAAATCGTCGATCGTGCGCTTGAGGCCGTCGTCGAGCGGCACGGCCGGCTCCCAGCCCAGGATTTCCCGGGCGAGGCGGATGTCCGGATTGCGCTGGCGAGGGTCGTCGGCTGGGAGCGGGACATGTGTGACCTCGGAAGTGCTGCCCGTGAGCTCGATGACCAGGGATGCAAGCTCCGCCATCGAGAACTCGACCGGATTTCCGAGGTTGATTGGCCCGGTGACGTCCTCCGGGCTATTCATCAGGCGGACGAGGCCGTCGATAAGGTCGTCGACGTAGCAGAAGCTGCGCGTCTGAGTGCCGGCGCCGTAGAGCGTGAGCGGCTGACCGCTCAGCGCCTGGACGATGAAATTGGAGACGACCCGACCGTCGGCGGGGTGCATTCGCGGCCCATAGGTGTTGAAGATCCGCGCCACCTTGATGCTCAAACCCAGCTGGCGATGGTAATCGAAGAACAGGGTTTCCGCGCAACGCTTGCCCTCGTCATAGCAGCTGCGCGGACCGATCGGGTTCACATGCCCCCAATAGTCCTCGGTCTGCGGATGCACGGAGGGATCGCCATAGACTTCGCTGGTGGAAGCCTGGAGGATCTTGACGCCGAGCCGCTTGGCAAGGCCGAGCATGTTGATCGCACCGTGGACCGACGTCTTCGTCGTCTGGATCGGATCGTGCTGATAATGCACAGGCGACGCCGGGCACGCCAGATTATAGATTTCGTCGACCTCGACGAAGAGAGGGAAAGTAACGTCGTGCCGGATCAGCTCGAAGCGGTCATGCTTCATCAAATGCGTGATGTTCGACTTGTCGCCGGTAAAGAAATTGTCGGCACATAGGACTTCGTGGCCGTCCTTTATTAGGCGATCGCACAGGTGTGAGCCCAAAAACCCTGCGCCGCCCGTAACGAGGACGCGCTTCCGGCTGTTGTATACGCGAGCCATGGCACGGCCTTACACGCTACCAACATCAGCGCAATCCTGCCCTGAGCACTGCCTACAGGCGCGGCGCGGAATGTGGCGTCGGGGAGCGTGACAATGGCCAATCGGTCGGCCACCACTATGGACTCCACCGGGAGGGCTGGCAATTTTGCCTCAGGACGACAAGGCCGCTTCGACTCGGCCCATCCTCTACATCAGCTATGATGGGCTTACGGACCCGCTAGGCCGCTCGCAGATCCTGCCCTATCTCGTCGGCTGCGCGCGGCGGGGGTACCGTATCCACATCCTGAGCTGCGAAAAACCGGGTCGTTTCGAGCGCGACCGGGCGCGCGTACGGGCGATCTGCGACGCCGCAGGGATCGGCTGGCACCCCCTTCCCTATCACAAGGCGCCGCCCGTCGTTTCGACCATGGTCGACCTTGCCATTCTGCGGCGGGAGGCGACCAGGCTCCATCGCACCCACAGGTTTGGGCTCGTGCACTGCCGAAGCTACATCGCCGCCGCCGCCGGTCTCGATCTCAAGCGCCGGTTCCGGGTGCCGTTGCTGTTCGACATGCGCGGTTTCTGGCCCGAGGAAAAAACGGAAGGCGGCAGCTGGAACCTCGCCAACCCGTTTTTCCGGCTGGTCTATCGCTATTTCAAGCGGCTGGAGAGCGTGCTGCTGCGCACGTCCGATGCCGTTGTCATCCTGTCGCGGGCGGGCAAGGCGCAGCTGCTGCGCCGGCCGGAACTCGCCGGACGCTCGAACGCGATCAGCGTGATACCCTGCTGCGTCGATTTCGATCACTTCCCGCTTGCCGATGCGGCGCGTCGGGCAGAGGCGAGGACGCAGCTTCGCATCCCCGACGACGCTGCGGTGCTCGTCTATCTCGGCTCGCTGGGCACCTGGTACATGCTGCCTGACATGCTGGACTGCTTCAGTGTCTATCGCGAGCGCCATCCCGGCGCGCGATTCCTGTTCATCACGCTCGACGATCCGAGCTTCATCCGCATTGAGGCAGCACAGCGTGGAATTGCGAACGATGAGATCGTCGTCAGTCCCGCCTCGAGGGAAGATGTGCCGCTATTCCTCACCGCCGCGGACCTCGGCATCTCCTTCATCCGGCCGGTCTTCTCGAAGATCGCGAGCTCGCCGACCAAGATGGGCGAAATGCTGGCAGCTGGTCTACCGATCATTGCCAATTCGGGAATCGGAGACATCGGCGAGATCGTCGGCGAGACGGAGTGCGGCGCCGTCATCGAGAGCTTCCATCGCCAGGGCTACGAGCGTGCGCTCGACGGGATCGAGCGTTGCTCCGTTTCCGCCGAACGGCGACGCGAGCGAGCCACGACGATCTACGACGTCCAGCTTGGGATCGACGCTTATGACCGACTTTATCAGCGGCTCTTGGAGGCGTGAGCGACAGGCATCGGCCGCGACCCGGCTGCCGAGCGAATAACTTCGACCACGCGCGGTGCGTGGGCCTGGAGCGAATAGTCCGCGACTGCGCGGCGGCGGCCCTCCGCCCCCATTCGAGCGCGCGTGCCGGAGTCCGCGAGCAACCTGTCGAGGGCGTCGCGCCATTCCGAATGGCTGCTTGCCAGCAAGCCGCTGACGCCGTCCTGCACAATCTCACGATTGACGCCCACAGGCGATGCAACCACGGGAAGCCCGCAGGCCATGTACTGGATCAGCTTGTATCCGCTCTTCCCTCGCGCCCAGGGATCGTCCGGAAGCGGCATGATGCCGATGTCCATGCGCTGTATCTCCGCGACTTCGCTGGCCTCCGACCAATCCACGAACTCGAGCGCGCTAGTGTCTCGCGAATGTCCGCCCGCGCCAGCACCAACGATCAAAACCCGCGCGCGCCGGGCAAGAACCATCTCCTCGAGGATGGGCAGCAGCGGATGCATATATTGCCAGGTTGATGGCGAGCCGATCCAGCCGATCACGGGCGGAGCAACGCGCTCGCCAGCGGCCGGGACATAGCGGTCCGTGTCCACGGTTGTCGGCACGATGATGCTGTTCGCGCAATATTGCGCCGCATAGTCACGAAGGTAGGCATTGCCGCAAGTGCAGGCGCTCGCAGCCCTCAGCAGCGGTTCGAGCTTGCCGCCGAGCATCGCACGCACGAGCGGACTGCGGTGATAATCGTAGGCGTGAAAGAAGGCGTCGTCGAAATCGACGACGATTGGGCGGCGACGAGCGATTAACATCCGTTCGAACGCCGCGGGCAGATGCGGAAACAGCTCGGCATAGACCCAAACGGCGTCCCCGAGCGGTCCAAGCGCGATCTCGCGCAGGCGGCGCAGGTAATCCTGTCCGATCCGGGTCGGCGCATAACGCCGTCCCCCCGCGATGCTGGCGACATAATCGTCCCCGAGGAGCGGCCGATAATCGACGTCGACCCCCGCTTGCTCGAGAGCCGGGACATATTGCAGCAGCCGCTGCCGCGTACTGGCCGCGAGACGATCGTATCGCGCAAATGCGGTCAGGCGCAGCGTCATTCGGCGTGCCCGGCGAGAAGCCTCGACACGATGTTGCGCACCGAGATCCTCCAGCCGGGCAGCCGGGTGCCGAAATCCGCTTCGAACCGGCTGCAATCGAGCACCGAGTTCCTTGGACGAAGGGCAGCCGTCGGCCACTCCGCGCTGGTAACCGGCACAACGCCGGCGGACGGCGCTCCGGCGCGGCGGCACTCATCCATGATCTCCGATGCGAGCTCGAACCAACTGGCGGCGCCCGCGCCCGCGACGTGATAGGTCTGTCCGAGGTTCACTGCGCCGGTGCCGACGCCATCGGCCATGGCGAGGATCGCGTCTGCGAGGTCCAGGGCAGACGTTGGCCGACCGCGCTGATCGTCGACGACGCGAAGCACGTCCCGCGATCGCGCAGCCTCCACGATCGTCTTCGCGAAATTGCGCCCGAACGGGCTGACGACCCACGACGTACGGATAATGAGGTGCCTGGGATTTGCTCGCCGGACCATGTCCTCGCCCGCCGCCTTCGAGGTGCCATAGACATTGAGCGGGCGGATAGCGTCATCCTCGCGCCACGGCCGGCCCCTCGTCCCGTCGAACACATAGTCCGTTGAAAGCTGGATGATTGCGGCATCGACATCCGCGGCGGCCGCTGCCACCTCTCCTGCCGCCTCAGCGTTGATCCGCCAGGCATGTTCGCGCTCCGCCTCTGCCAGATCGACGTTGGTGAAGGCCGCGGCGTTGACGACCATGTCCGGCGAGGCATCGCGTATCGCCGCAGCGACAGAACCGGGCACGCTAAGGTCGGTCTGGGGACGGGAGGCAAACATGAGCGAGATGTCGCTGCGCCCCGCGCCACGTTCCTTCAGGCTGAGCGCGACCTGGCCATGAGCGCCGGTTACAAGAAGCCGCATCAGGCGGCGCCGAGCCGCTGCCCGGCATAACCCTGTTCGCGGATCGGCCGCCACCACCATTCATTTTCGAGAAACCAGTCGACAGTCCCCTTGATCCCGTCCTCGAAGGACATGGTGGGGGTCCAATCCAGGTCGCGTTCGATCTTCGAGCAGTCAATTGCATAGCGAAGGTCATGACCGGGCCGGTCGCTGACGAAGCTGATGAGGTCACGATAACTGCCGTCCGCTCGTGGACGGCGTGCATCGAGTGCGTCGCAGATCGTCTGCACCACGCTCAGGTTGCTGCGCTCGCAGCGGCCGCCGACATTATAACTTTCGCCGACGGCGCCGCGCGTGACGATAAGCTCGAGAGCGCGCGCGTGATCCTCGACATGCAGCCAGTCGCGAACGTTCTCGCCGCGCCCGTAGACCGGCAGTTCCTGCTCCTCGAGCGCATTGAGGATCGTCAGCGGGATAAGCTTTTCGGGGAAGTGGTAGGGCCCGTAATTGTTCGAGCAATTCGATAGCACGACTGGCAGGCCGTAGGTGCGGTTCCACGCGCGCACGAAATGATCCGCCGATGCTTTCGACGCCGAATATGGCGAGGAAGGATCGTAGCGGGTCTGCTCCGTGAACTGTTCGTGGTCGAATCCCAGTGCGCCGAAAACCTCGTCTGTAGAGATGTGGTGGAATCGAAACCGGTCCGCCGCAGCTTTATCCAGCGTACGCCAATAGCGCAGCGCGGACTGGAGCAATCGAAAGGTGCCGACCACGTTGGTCTCGAGGAATTCCGCCGGACCATCGATCGAGCGGTCGACATGAGTCTCCGCGGCGAGATGCATGATGGCGTCGGGCCGCGCGTCCGCAAGAATCCTCCCAATCGCCGCCTGGTCGACGATATCCGCCTGGTGGTACCGGTAATTCGCAGCTCCCTCGACGTCCCGCAGCGATGCAAGGTTGCCCGAATAGGTCAGCTTGTCGATGTTGGTGACTTCGTAGCCTTCGGCGACCAGCCGGCGGACGACCGCGCTCCCGATAAAGCCCGCGCCGCCGGTCACGACGATCCGGCGGATGGTCAAGCGAGCTCTCCGATCTCGCGAAGCGAGGGAGCCGCGCGGTCCTTCGCCGAAATCGTCAACTCGCCTCCGACAGTCGGCCAATCGACCCCGATCTCAGGGTCGTCAAAACGGATCGCCCGGTCGCAGTCCGCGGCATAAGGCGCCGTCGCCTTGTAGAGCACTTCGCAATCCTCCTCGAGCGTCAGGAAGCCGTGCGCGAACCCTTCTGGAATGAAGACCTGGTTCCATGCCTCCGCTGAGACGACAAGCCCCACCCACCTGGAAAACGTCGGCGAGCTCCGTCGGATATCCACCGCGACGTCGAAGATCGACCCGCGCGACACGCGCACCAGCTTCGCCTGGGCAAAAGGCGCGAGTTGAAAGTGGAGACCGCGAAGCACGCCCTTGGCGCGGGAAAAGGAGTGATTGTCCTGAACGAAATGCGCGTCGATGCCCAGGTCCGCGAGCGCGTCTTCCCGCCACACCTCGGAGAAGAACCCGCGCTCGTCCTGGTGCCGCGCCGGCCGCAGTTCCAGAACGCCTGGAAGCGCGAGCGGGCGAATCTCAGGCGAGCTCATGCTCGTCCGCTCGTCGCCGCAGATAGGCGGCGTAATCGGTCTTCCCGAGCCTTTCGGCGCGCCGCCTCAGGTCTTGCGGCGACAGATAGTGGAGCTCCAGCGCGATCTCCTCGAGGCACATGATCTTGAAGCCCTGGCGTTGCTCGATGGTGCGGACGAATGAACCGGCATCGTGAAGGCTTTCGTGCGTGCCGGTGTCGAGCCACGCGTAACCGCGGCCGAGGCGCGTGACCCGCAAGTCCCCTCGACGCAGATAGGCCGCGTTGACGTCGGTGATCTCGAGTTCGCCGCGAGCCGAGGGCCGCAGCCCCGCGGCGATGTCGAGCACATCGTTGTCGTAGAAATATAGGCCCGTGACCGCCCAACTCGACTTCGGCACGTCCGGCTTCTCCTCGAGCGAGATCGCGGTGGAGGTGCCGGGATCGAACTCGACAACCCCGTACCGCGCAGGATCGTCGACCATGTAGGCGAAGACCGTCGCCCCCCTGTTGGCCGAGGCAGCCTCGCGAACAGCCTCCGTCAGGCCCGCGCCATAGAAGATGTTGTCGCCGAGGATCAGCGCGACGGAGCTCTCGCCGACGAAATCGCGGCCGATGAGGAACGCTTCGGCAAGACCGCGAGGCTCGTCCTGCACAGCATAGCTCAGCGTGATTCCATAGTCGCTGCCGTCGCCGAGCAGGGCCTCGAACCTCGGCGTATCGGCGGGGGTCGAGATCAGCAGGATCTCGCGGATGCCGGCGAGCATCAGGACGCCAAGCGGGTAATAGATCATCGGCTTGTCGAACACCGGCAGCAGCTGCTTCGAGACAGCAAGCGTCGCCGGATAAAGCCGGCTGCCGCTGCCACCGGCGAGGATGATGCCCTTCACGCAAAACTCCCAGCCAGCAACGGCGCGCGTAATGCTGCATACAGACCCGCCGCGTTCGACGGCAACTCGGAAAAGTGCGGTCGCCCACCCCTTCGATCGGCCGCTTGCGACGCGTTGCCCAAAGATGATGCCAGCCGGGAACGACCATGTTACCTGCCGGCAACTGCCATTTCACGGATAAGGTCGCGACTTGTTTCCCTATTGGGCGGTGTTCGCCCTCTTCGCCCTCGCCGCCGCCGTCGAGAAGCCCTGGTCGGAAGGGACGCGCACGCGCCCGCTCGCGTTCCTCGCGACAGGCATCTTTCTGACCCTGTTCATCGGCCTGCGCTACTGGGTCGGCGGCGACTGGATCGAATACCAGGCCTGGTTCGACATGGCCGCGTACACCCCACTGGCAAACACGCTCGGGGAACAGGATCCCGCCTATCAGTTCCTGAACTGGTTCGGCCAGCGGATGGGCGTCGGGATCTGGTTCGTGAACCTTGTCTGCGCCGTGGTCTTCACTTGGGGCCTGCTCCGGCTCGCGCGCACGCAGCCGCGGCCGTGGATGGTCATGCTGCTCAGCGTGCCCTACCTGATCACGGTCGTCGCGATGGGCTATACGCGGCAGGCCGTCTCGATCGGCCTCGCAATGGCGGCGATGGCAGACGTGATCAACGGCGCCCGAGTGATCCGGGCGATTGGCTACATCGCCGTCGCCACCTTCTTCCATAAGACGGCGCTGGTGGTGCTGCCCCTGCTCGCTCTCGCGACGGGGGAGAGCGTGCTCTGGACGCTGGCGACCGTCCCCCTTGCCGTCTACGGCCTTTTCCAGACCTTCCTGGCACCATCGCTAGACCATCTGGTCGCGGGCTATCTTGACACGCAATATGCATCGTCCGGCGCGGCGGTCCGGGTGTCGCTGGTGATGCTCGGCGCGATCATCTTCCAGCTCTACAGGGGGAGCCTGGGGTTCACCGATAGAGAATCGATCCTGATGCGGAACCTCTCGCTTGGTGCCTACGCCTGCCTGGCCCTCCTGTTTATCCTCCCGTCTTCGACAGTGGTCGATCGTCTCGGTTTGTATCTCATTCCGCTCGAGCTGCTGGTCCTCGCACGCGTACCGTCGAACCTGGTCAGCGAAGGCATCGGCAAGGCATGCGTAATGGCGCTGGCGTTCGCCGTGCTGTTCGTCTGGCTGACCCAGGGATCCTTTTCCGGAGCGTGGATTCCCTACCGCAATTATCTCGTCGAGCTCTATCAGGGCACGCTGTGACGCCGCTCAGATGGCCCCGCGAGACCACGCTGCGAATTTTCGCCTGGGTCCTGCTTGGCTGCCAGTGCGCGGGCGCCCTCGTCCTCATGCCGCCCGTGCGAGGGGATGCGCCGGATTATCTGCGCCTCGCCAAGGATCTCGCACGTGGCTCGTTCGGGACGGCTTCCTGGCCCGAAGCAATGCGCCCCCCCGGCTATCCGCTGTTCCTGTGCGCGTTTCACAATCTCCTCGGAATGCCTCCCGGGATCATCTCCGCCCTCCAGCTCCTGATGTACCTGGGGAGTATCTGGCTGGTCGCCCGCTTCCTTAAGCGTAAGGCCGGAACCATTTTCCTGCTCATCGCTGCGATCTACCCCTTCACTGCCTTCTACGCCTCCGCGATCATGGCGGAAGCGATTGCGACCCTACTGCTGACGATGATAGCGCTGCTGATCGCCGACGAGAGCTGGCGCCGGCTCCTGATTGCGGGCGCACTTGCCGGCCTGCTCACCCTGTTCAGACCCGATTTCGTCCTGTTGCCGTTCGCAATCGCGCTCGGCGTCATCGGTAAGCGCCCGGCAAGGGCTCTAGCGGCGATTGGCGCGGCTGCCCTTGTGATGCTGCCCTATGCGGCCTGGAACGAAGTCACGTTCGGCAAGCCGTCGCCCATCCCGGTCGCGGGGGCCATCGGTTCGTCACTTTACCTCTCGACTTGGCAGGACAGGGTCTCGCTCGACGGTCTCAATGCCCTTTATGCGGGGCAAGCAACACCCGAGGCGCGGAGAGCCGGCCTGATCGCCGAAGTGACCCAGCTGAACCGCAGCATCGGCGCGCCCGACCTGACAGCCCCTTGGAACCCCGCCGATTACAGCTCGCTTGCGCAGGAACGCGCATCCGTCACGGTCTTCCAAAATGCAGCGATCCAGCGGATCGAAGCCGACCCGAGCTTTTACGCGCGGCACGTTGCGCTCAACGTCTGGCGTCTGTGGAATTCATCCACTTACCCGGCACTGCCATTGCTGCTCGCGCTAGTCTCCGCGATCGTGACGCTTCTCGGCTTCGCGGGCGCCGCTTTGACCATTCGCCGCCCGGAGCTCTCCGTCACTCGTGCGCAGGTCCTGATGCTTCTTTACCTGCCACTGGTCCACGCCGGGTTGCACACAGAGGCTCGTTACACCGCCGCGGCGAGACCGCTGCTCGTCATGTTCGCAGCGATCTTCATCGAGCGCATTGCTGGATTCTTGCTGACAGGCCGTCTGCCGGCCGAAGTCCAAACTGGTGCCCCTGGTCCGACTCGAACGGACACTCCGGTTAGGAACTCGATTTTGAGTCGAGCGCGTCTACCATTCCGCCACAGGGGCCTTCCCGCCCGCTAACCGAGCACCGCCGCCGGAGCAACCTCCGCGCGGTGTGAGGCGGAGTTCACGGAGCATCCGGGCGGGCCCCGCGTTTGCGAAGGCATCCTTCCAGCCCCGGGGTGCACGCATGAAAACCGCTGATTTCTTCGTCGAGCGACTGAAGGCCTGGGGCGTCAAGCGAATCTTCGGCTACTCCGGCGACGGCATCAACGGCGTCATCGGCGCGATCCAGCGCGATGGGACGATCGATTTCGTCCAGCCGCGCCATGAGGAGATGGGCGCATTCATGGCCGTCGCCCACGCCAAGTTCACCGGCGAGCTTGGTGTCTGCCTGGCCACCGGCGGCCCCGGCGCGACGCACCTGCTGACTGGACTTTACGACGCACAGCTCGACCACATGCCGCTGCTAGCGATCTGCGGGCAGGCGGAAGCGACGGTGCGCGGCGGCAGCTACCAGCAGGAGCTCAACCTCGACCGGGTTTTCGCCGACGTCGCCGCCTACGTGCAGGAGGCCAGCAACCCCGCCCAGCTGCGACATGTAACCGACCGGGCAATTCGGCTCGCGATCGCCCGTCGGAAGCCGTCAGTCATCATCATCCCCAAGGACGTGCAGGAAGAGCCGTTCGAGGAACCCAAGCGCGCGCACGGCTTCACCCGTTCCGGGTCCGGCTATTCGCGGCCGGTCGTCGTCCCAGAGGACGCGGACCTGCGCAAGGCAGCGGAAGTCCTCAACGCCGGCAAGAAGGTCGCTATCCTGATCGGCGCCGGCGCCGTGCACGCGGTCGACGAGGTGCTTGCAGTCGCGGAAGCGCTGGGCGCGGGCATCGCCAAGGCGCTGCTCGGCAAGTCGGTGCTTCCCGATGACCTCCCGTTCGTCACCGGCTCGATCGGGCTGCTGGGAACCAAGCCAAGCTCGGATCTCATGAACGAGTGCGATACCTTGCTGATGATCGGCACGGGCTTTCCCTGGTCGGAGTTCCTGCCCAAGGAAGGCTCCGCGCGGGCAGTGCAGATCGACATCGACCCGGCGATGCTGTCGCTGCGCTATCCCTGTGAGGTGAACCTTCACGGCGGCGCAGCCGAGACGCTTCGCCTCCTGCTTCCGATGCTGCGCCAGAAGCAGGACCGTGCCTGGCGCGACACGATCGAAGGCTGGCTCAAGGATTGGTGGCAAACCCTAGATGCCCGCGCTCACACCGCCGCTCACCCTGTCAACCCGCAACGCGTGATATGGGAAATGTCCCCTCGCCTGCCGGACAATGCGATCGTCACAAGCGACAGCGGCTCCTGCGCCAACTGGTATGCTCGCGATTATCGGGTGAAGCGCGGGCAGATGGCCTCATTGTCAGGCGGCCTTGCATCGATGGGTGCCGCCGTGCCCTATGCCATCGGCGCGAAGTTCGCCCATCCCGACCGGCCAGTCATCGCGCTGGTCGGAGATGGCGCAATGCAGATGAACAATATGGCCGAGCTCATCACCATCGCCAAATATTGGCAGCGCTGGCAGGACAAGCGGCTTATCACCTGCGTTTTCAACAACCAGGATTTGAACGAGGTGACCTGGGAGCAACGGGTGATGAACGGCAACCCGCGCTACGATGCGAGCCAGGACATCCCCGACGTCCGCCACTCCAAGTTCGCCGAGATGATCGGCCTGACGGGCATCTTCGTCGACGATCCCGAGCAGCTCGGCCCCGCCTGGGACGAGGCGCTGGCGGCGGATCGCCCCGTGGTGCTGGAGGTCAAGACCGACCGCGAGATTGCACCCCTGCCCCCGCACGTGACGCTCAAGGAAGCCCGCAAGTTCATGAGCTCGCTAGCGAGGGACGATGACGCCGGCCACGTGATCAAGGATACCGCGCGGCAGGTTTTCAATGCCGTCTTCGACCGTAGCGACGCGGACTAGTTTCGCGGCGGCTGGCGACGGTAGCTGAGAGCCTCCGCGACGTGGATACGGCCGACCTGCTCTGCACCGGCAAGGTCCGCGATGGTCCTCGACACTCTGAGCACGCGGTGAAAACCCCGCGCTGATAGGCGCATTGCGGCGGCGGCGTCGGCAAGAAGCTTGCGTCCCGGCTCGTCGGGGGTCGCAACCTGGTCGAGCAGCTCGCCGTCGGCCTCGGCATTGGTCCGGGGGCCATGCCCATTGAAGCGATCCGACTGACGCTGGCGAGCGGCGGCGACGCGAGCGGCGACCTCGGCGCTCCCTTCGGCCGCCGGCGGCAACGTGAGGTCGGCAGCGGAGACGCCCGCTACTTCGACATGGAGGTCGATTCGGTCGAGGAGCGGGCCGGAGACCCGCGCCTGGTAATCGGCGGCGCAGCGCGGCGCCCGGCTGCAGGCGAGAGCGGGGTCGCCGAGATGACCGCAGCGGCAGGGGTTCATCGCCGCGATGAGCTGCACCCGTGCCGGAAAGGTTACGTGGGTGCTTGCCCGGGCGACGCTGACGCAGCCGGTCTCGAGCGGCTGACGGAGCGAATCGAGAACAGGCCGCTGGAACTCTGGAAGCTCGTCGAGGAACAGAACGCCAAGATGTGCCAGGCTGATCTCGCCCGGCCGGACCTTCAGACCACCACCGACGAGTGCCGGCATCGAGGCGCTGTGGTGCGGTGAGCGGAAGGGCCGCTGACGCCGGATTCTACCGCCGCCGAGCTCTCCGGCGACCGAAGCCACCATCGACACTTCCAAGGCCTCGGCCGGCTGAAGTGGCGGCAATATGCCTGGCAGGCAGGCGGCGAGGAGCGATTTGCCGGAGCCGGGCGGGCCGCTCATGAGCAGATTGTGGCCGCCGGCCGCGGCGATCTCCAGCGCGCGCTTGGCGACTTCCTGTCCCTTCACGTGCGCGAGATCGGGGCCGCCACCGGGAGCGTCAGCGTCCGCGGCAGGAGGGGTCGCGAGCAGGCTGTTCCCGCGAAGGTGCGACAGCAGTGCAAGAAGGTCGGGCGCCGCGAGCACTTCGAGTTGCCCCGCCCACGCCGCCTCGCTGCCCTGCGCCGCCGGGCAGATCAGCCCTTTGTCGAGTGAGGACGCATGAAGAGCAGCGAGCAGCACTCCGGGCGATGCGGCGATGCGTCCGTCAAGGCAGAGCTCTCCGACCGCGACATAATGCGACAGCCCCTCGGCGTCGGTGGCGCCGATTGCGGCCAGCAGGCAGAGCGCGATCGGAAGGTCGAAGTGCGAGCCTTCCTTGGGCAGGTCCGCCGGGGACAGGTTCACCGTGATTCGCTTGGGCGGCAACGCGAGGCCGATCGCCGCGAGAGCGGCATGGACCCGCTCCCGGCTTTCGGCGACCGCCTTGTCTGGCAGGCCGACGATGGTGAACTTTGGCGTCCCCGCCGAAAGCTGCACCTGCACTTCGACCGAGCGCGCCTCGAGGCCGAGATAAGCGACAGTAGCGACGGTCGCGGCCATCAGGCCCCGCCCCTACGACACGCAAGACTGAACAGACGTCCCCCTAGCTCGGCATCCTGGAGTTAGCCTGCTCCTGCCCGTCCCCGCAAGGTGCAAGCTCGCCGCCGCCGGCGATCCGCCATCGTCAGGCGAGGACCGGGCTCCTCGCGGCGATCGGTTCCGAACTATGGGCCCCGTCGAACCTGTAGCCGAACCGCTCGATGTCTTCGGCGTAGAAGCTGCCCACCAGCTCGCGGAGACGAAGGTCGTAATAGTCCTGGTACGGGCGCCCCTTGCCCCCTGCCTTCGACGCGCCGCCGGCGACCAGCTGCCTCAATCGCGCGAAACGGCCGTGATGCGACGACGAATTGCAGTGGGGGAGCGGCATGTCGATGCGGAGCCGCTCGGCTACGCTCGTGAAATCCTTGCGAAGCGTTTCGAACCTCCCGACGAAGTCGACGATGATCTGGCCGCGGTCATCCGTAAGATAATCGCTCTGCGGGATGATGTGGATTCCGCCGGCCCAATAAGTGTCGGCGCGGTGCAGGCTACCCTCGGCGAAGTCGGCGAACCCCACCTTCCCCTCGAGCTTCAGGTATCGGTACTCCGAGACCAGCCTGTCCCACGGGTTCCGGACAAAACCGAACTTGTAGTAGCGGTCGAACGCCGCTTGGTCGACATAACCGTGGTGCACATAATCCCTCGCCCTCAGATGGCCGAGTCGCTCTGGGCCTTTTGCAGGATCGAAATTGTGCTTGAGAAGCAGAGGCTCGCGAGTCTGCCACGTGAGGCCAAGTAAATTGAGAAACAGGGTCTCGACGCTTTGGCCGCCCGTCTTCGGAATGTGCACGAAGATGCACTCATGCTGTGCTGAGATCATGTCTAGTTCCCCGTTAGACAGCATTACTCTACCGTCTTTGGAGCAAGATTGTCTCGCAAATATTTTCCGGAAGTGGGACAGTCAGCGGGCCAGCCGGATCTTTGGCGCAAAGCAAAGGGCGGCGGCGTCTTTTGACACCGCCGCCCCGCTGCTATCCGGATGGAAGAAGGGTTAGAGCGACTTCGAAACGTTGCTGAACGTCGAGCTCAGCTTCGAGCCGATCGCGGTCATAGCGCCAATCGCGGCAACGGCGATGAGAGCAGCGATCAGGCCGTACTCGATGGCAGTCGCGCCCTTCGAGTTCTTCATCAGCTTGAGGAACTTGGTCATGGTCTTGTCTCCTTGGTTCAGGGGGAGATGCGCCCCCCGTCGCTGTCCGAGCGACCGGTGAACTCTGGAGCAATGATGTTGACGCGCAGTTAGGAAACGCGGTTACCGCCCCGTTACCGAAGTTAATCGGTCGAGGCTTGAAGAACCCGGAAGGGCTCGATTCGCCGCTCCGGTCATCTCTTACTATCGTTCGTTAGTTAACGATCGGTGTAGGCCGGGTACGACGTAGGATCGGCAACGCTTTTTGTTTGCCTCGCCGCGGCTCAAATGGGACAGATGGTCTCGCAATGCCACAACACTCTCCCGCTTAAGGACTAATCCGCAGGTGAGCAGGATCTTCGTCGCCGACGATCATCCATTGATCCAGGCGGCGGTGCAGTCGCTGCTGGCCAGCGGCGGACACGAGATCGTGGGGGCTGCGGCAACCGTGGACGAGGCGATCGCCGCAATTCCCATATCGGGCGCCGAGATCGTTCTGCTCGACGTGCAGATGCCCGGCGGCTCTGGCCTGCAGGTGCTCAGTAGCCTCAGGGCAAAAGGGCAATCGGTTCCAACCCTTCTACTGACGGCGCGGGCGACTGACGAGGTCATCCGCGAGGCGGTGGCGCTCGGCGTCCGTGGGGTGCTGATGAAGACGTCGGAGCCGACGCTGCTCCTCGACGCACTCGAGGCGATCGCCGCCGGCGAGACCTGGATCGACCCGGCGATCCGCGGCCGGGTCGACAGTATCTCGGCTCCGGGCAGCCGGCGCCGGGCGCTGACCGAGCGGGAGCGGCTACTTGTCCAGTTGGTTGGCGATGGCCTCACTAACCGCGAGATCGCCGCCCGGCTCGACACCACCGAGGGGACGGTAAAAGCCTATCTCCACGCTTTGTTCGACAAGGTCGGCGTCGACAGCCGGACCGAGCTTGCGATGCGCGCAGCCGACCTCACCTGAGGCGCAGGTCGCCCGAGGCAAGGAACAGCCTTGCCCCGCCATCCATTGATGCGGATCAGATCCCTCAAAGGAGCGGCACAATGGATATCGGGTCCCTGTTGAACCAGGCTGGCGGCGTCGGCGCGATTGCGCAGGAGCTTGGAGTCGATCCCTCGACCGTCGAGCAAGGCGCCGGAGCGCTGCTCCCTCATGTCGTCAACGGCGTCGAGAACCAGGGCCTTCCGCCCGCCGTGACCAATGCCGGGGCGACGGACACCCCAACTAGCGAGGCGGCGCAAGGCGGCCTCGGCGGGCTTCTCGGCGGCCTGATGGGCGGCGGCGGCGGATTGGGCGGCGGGGTGCTCGGGAGCCTTATCGGCGGGGGTATCGGCAACCAGGTGCTCGGCCACATCTTTGGGTCAAAGGACACCAGTCGCGACGTCGCCGCGCAAGCTTCCCAGCAGAGCGGCGTCGACACTAGCGTCCTCAAGAAGCTGCTCCCGATCGTCGCTGGAGCCGTGGCAATGCATTACATCACGCATCGCGGTCAGGGCGGCGGAGCGGTCGGAGGTTCCGGCGGTGGCGTGCTCGGCTCTATCCTCTGATGCGCTGACTGCGATCTCGCACCTCGGCTTGCGGCGATCGAGAAGACGTAGACGAGCGCGTCTGATCCAGTCACTTGAATGGCGCCTCATCGATTGCCGTGATGCCTCGTGAACGGCGCAGCGCCGGCCGGGCGGTGCGGGGATCACCTGCGTTAGCCCATTCGTTCGGGGTTCCGACACCCCCGACGTTTCAGAATCCTTGCTCGATGCCGATGGTTATTGCGCGCGGACGTCCCCATTGCATCCAACCTCCAGCGAGGTTCGTCGGATCACTGGTGACGTAATGGGCGTTCGTCAGGTTGGTGAGGTCCAGCCTGATATCGGCAGGGCGATTGGCAATCGTTGCGTGATAGACCGCCGCCAATCCAGGCACGATGTAGGTCGAATGGCGATCTCCATCCGGCTCGCCTGTCCCCAGGGTACGAACCGTCCCGCTTGATACGAGCACATCCCCTGCCAGAGTGACCTTGCCGAGACGCTCCGTGAGGCCTCCGCTGAGCGTTACTGGCTTGTCGCTCGCAAGCGGAACGTAGCGATCGGCGGCCACGCTGACGATCGCCGGAGAGAAAAGGGCATCTCCCCCGACCAACGATCTGCCCGCAGCCTCCGACAGGGTCAGGTTCAGCCACGCGGTCATGCCGCGGCGGGCATAGGTGCCCGACATTTCGAGACCCTTCATTCGAGCACGTCTGAACACCAACGCAGTGGGTATCGCCAAGCCGATGGCTTCGTGCTCCGCGATATAATTGTGAGCAGAACGCACGTAGCCGTCCAAGCCGAGGGTGAACGGGCCGGTCTTCTCCTGAATACCCGCGTCGAAGGCATCATCTCGTTCATCCGGCGAATGCGTGCTGGCAGGCGGTTCGCCAAGTGGCGCAGCCGAAGCGTAGCGAGCATAGCCGACGTGCACCGTGAAGTTAGCGGGGGCAGCCCATACGAGGCTGGCTCGCGGCTCGACCTTTGGACTGCCCGCCAAGCCACGCAGCCACTCCATGCGAGCGCCCGGATTGAATGTCAGGCTGGGCAGCAGCTTCCATTCGTCCTGCGCGTAAATGCCAAGGGACGTTCGCGCCGCAACCGTGCGGAGGCCGGCGTGCTCAATCTCCCTGGCCGTGGATCGATCGGCGAGCAGGCCGAAACTCAAGGTGTGCGACTCCCCGATGGTGTCGCTGCCATCGATCTGGGTTCCCCGGGAGGTTCGCCGGTCGCGCGTCGTGTCGGTGAAGCTCGCCTGTTCCGATGCGACGCCCAGGAATGCCGAGGCTTGGAGCGTGAAGCCGCCATCGCTATGCTGAAAACTGGCAATGCCGTAGGCATCGCCCGTCGTTTCGCTCCCTGAACCGACGCTCGTCTTGCCGAACCGATCCCGTTCGTGGGAGCCGCCGAAAATCAGGGAGACGCGGTTCTCGTCATCGATGACATGGTCGGCAAAGCCGAGACCTTCGTCCGCAATCCGGCGTTCGCGAGCTCGATTGCCGAGCATGTCGCCAATGGTGGACCGCTCGCGCTCGATGCTGCCGGTCCCGAACAGGCTGGTGCGGTCGACAGACCCTGACCACTCCAGCGCGGGCTCGAGCATCCCGTCAGTGCCAGCGAAGAGCTCAGCCTGACCTCCATGCTGGTACAGTCCGTTCTTGGTCGTGATGCTGATCACTCCAGCAGGAGCGAAACCGAATTCCGCCGGAAGTGTGCCGGTAATCAGACGGGTGGTCTCGGCGAGGCGCGAGCTGAGCTGGTCCGCGGGGTCCGATATGGTCTCGGGAACGATGACATTGTTGATTCGGACCTGATTCACCGCCGCTCCGCGGATATCCAGGGTCCTGCCGGAGAGCGTCACTCCGGGCGCCTGCGTAAGAATGTCGACTACGCTTCCGGTCTCGCCACCCGGCCGGCTCTCGATCGCATCATTCGTGAGCGAATAGACCGTGGCACCGAGACCAGCATCGATCTGAGTCCTTGCCGCATCCAGTCTGTGTCCCGTGACCACGATTGTGGAGATGGGTTGGACCCGGCCCTCCGCGTCATCGTCATCGTCGGTGTCTTGACCCTCCGGCCTCGCTGCAGCCTTCGGCTTGTCGTCGTCGACATCCGAAGTTGGCGGAGGTCCCGGAGCGACATCGTCTTGAGCCGCCTTCCGTGCGCTGGCGGAGGGTCGTGCGGAATTTCGCAGCTCGCCGTCCTCGTCGGGCGGAGGAGCAAGGGAGGCGCCTAGAACCAAGGCAGCAATCAACACGGCCATGAGGCGGCCCTTGGCCACGCGCCGATGCACCCTCAAGTTTCAAAACCGCAATGAACGGCCGCGCTTCAGCCTGAGGGGAGGCTTCGCTAGCGGCGCGTGCGCAGCGGCAGGGAAATCCGAGTTTCGAACTTACAACGGGAACCGCCTAAACGAACTTCCATCCAGGCAATCGGTTCGGGGGCGACCTATCCTCGGCCGATCAGAAGGAAGC
Organism: Sphingomonas sp.; assembly: GCF_019242355.1. Lineage (GTDB taxonomy): Bacteria > Pseudomonadota > Alphaproteobacteria > Sphingomonadales > Sphingomonadaceae > Sphingomicrobium. Next base: position 22,253 of record NZ_JAFAVR010000187.1, read on the forward strand.
TGTCGCCCCGGACCGAGGTGAATGATCCCTTGTCGGTTATCGCGACGGGCGTTCCGTCATTGAGCGCCAGCCAATGGTGATCCTGTTCGTCCACAAGCTCTTCGATTAAATGCAGACGGCCAGTGGGGTCCGCTGCACGGTAGCGTGCAATCGTCATTTCCATGGCAGTTCTCCCACATTCTCCGGCAACGGACAGGGTCTCGTTTCGGGACGAAGATAACAGCTCGCTCTTGGAATCGTTCGGGTCTTTCTGCTCCACTTTGGTCGGAGTGAACGCGGGACTAGGTCACCGGATGGCCGCTCCGCCGCGGCCTGTGCGGCGACCTCACGCGTCGATCTCCTCCTCGTCGACCGCCGACGCTCGGGACTGGATGAATTCGAACCTTGGTGCCGGGTCGCGGCCCATCAGTCGATCGACGAGGTCCTTGACGGGCTGGCGGTCTTCGTAAGCTGCCGGGAGGGTGACGCGGAGCATGGACCGGGTGGCGGGGTCCATGGTGGTTTCCTTGAGCTGGCCCGGGTTCATTTCGCCGAGGCCCTTGAAGCGGCTGACCTCGACCTTCTTGCCCTTGAACTCTGCGGCCTCGAGTTCGGCGCGATGGGCGTCGTCGCGGGCGTAGAGGGTCTTGGCGCCGGCGGTGAGGCGGTAGAGCGGCGGCTGCGCGAGGAACAGGTGGCCGCGGCGGACGAGCTCGGGCATTTCCTGGAAGAAGAAGGTCATCAGCAAAGTCGCGATGTGGGCGCCGTCGACGTCGGCGTCGGTCATGATGATGATCCGCTCGTAACGCAGCGCCTCCTCGCTGAACTTGTCGCGGATGCCGCAGCCGAGCGCGAGCTGAAGGTCGGCGATTTCCTGGTTGGCGCGGATCTTGTCGGCGGACGCGGATGCGACGTTCAGGATCTTGCCGCGGATCGGCAGGATCGCCTGCGTCTTGCGGTCGCGGGCCTGCTTGGCCGAGCCGCCGGCGCTGTCGCCCTCGACGATGAACAGTTCGGTGCCGGCGGCGTCGTCGGTTGCGCAGTCGGTGAGCTTGCCGGGCAGGCGGAGCTTGCGGGCGGACGTCGCGGTCTTGCGCTGAACCTCGCGCTCGGCGCGACGCTTGAGGCGCTCCTCCATGCGCTCGAGGATCGAGCCGAGCAGCGCGCGTCCGCGGTCCATATTGTCGGCGAGATAATGGTCGAAATGGTCGCGGACCGCGGCCTCTACGAAGCGCGCGGCCTCGAGGCTGGTCAGGCGGTCCTTGGTCTGGCTCTGGAAGTGCGGATTGCGGATGAAGACGCTCAGCATCAGCTCGACGCCGTTGAAGACGTCGTCGGCGGTGATGTCCTTCGCCTTCTTGTTGCCGACGAGATCACCGAACGCGCGGATGCCCTTGGTGAGCGCGGCACGCAGGCCCGCTTCATGGGTGCCGCCGTCGGGCGTGGGGATCGTGTTGCAATAATAGGACTCGCTGCCGTCGCTGTAGAGCGGCCAGGCGACGGCCCATTCGGCTGAGCCCTGCGGGGTGCCCTCGGCGTCGGCGGGAAAGTCCTGGCGGCCGGTGAACGGCTGATTGGTGACGGTAGGCCGCTCGCCGATCTGCTCCGCAAGGTGATCCGCAAGACCGTTGGCGAATTGGAAGACGGCGGTTTCGGGTACCTGGTCGGTGGCTAGCGAAGGGTCGCAGCGCCAGCGGATCTCGACGCCGGCGAAGAGATAGGCCTTGGAGCGGGCGAGCTTATAAAGGCGCTCCGGCGAGAATTTCGCGTCGCCGCCGAAAATTTCCGGGTCGGGCGTGAAGATGACGGTCGTGCCGCGGCGGTTTGGGGCGGCGCCGACGGTCTCCAGCGCCGAGGTGGCGAGGCCGCGCGAGAAGGTCTGGCGGTAGAGCGTCTTGTCGCGCGCGACCTCGATGATCGTCTCGGTCGACAGCGCGTTGACGACGCTGACGCCGACGCCGTGGAGGCCGCCGGAGGTGGAATAGGCCTTGCCTTCGAACTTACCGCCCGAATGGAGCATGGTCATGATAACCTCGAGCGCCGACTTGCCGGGGTATTTGGGGTGCGGGTCGACCGGCATGCCGCGGCCGTTGTCGGTGACGGTAAGGCGGTTGCCGGTGTCGAGCGTGACCTCGATGCGACTGGCGTGGCCGGCGACCGCCTCGTCCATCGAATTGTCGATGACCTCGGCAGCGAGGTGGTGGAGCGCCCGGTCGTCGGTTCCGCCGATGTACATGCCGGGACGGCGGCGGACCGGCTCCAGGCCCTCAAGCACCTCGATCGACGAGGCATCGTAGCTGTCAGGTGCCGAGGATGCGGCGGACGAGGCGAAAAGGTCGGACATTCGACACAGGGTATAGGACTGCCGTTTCAGCCGTGCCAAGCGCGCGGACTACGGTTTTCCACAGGTGTTGAGCGACGGGCTCCCAGGCGCCCGTCCGCGGCACGCCGCGGCGGGCTGTGGGCCGCTCGTCGACGCGAGACGTCGTTTCACCGAAGGCCCGAACCGTACGGCGAACACAGGCATGGGGTCCGACGAATTCCTAATGCTCGTCACCACCAGAGATGATGAATGCGCGCGGCGCGGGTCAGGCAGATCCCCGCATTCGGGAGAGAAACAATGGATGCTCGGAAAGTGGCATGCGTGGCGGCGGCGACACTCGTCGGAGCCCTTCTCATCGGTGCGGCAATCAACCCCGCCCAAGCGCAGACGACAGAAACGCGCCCCGTCACCGTCACTGCAAATGCCGACGAGACGACGCGGATCGTGCACTTCGGCGACCTCTCCCTCGCCACCCGCGAGGGCCGGCACATGCTGTTGCGGCGCGTGAGCTATGCGGTCGGACAGGTCTGCCTGCCGTATGGAGACGAGCACGATGCCTATCATCCGGGCGGCTGCAAGTCCAAGGCGTGGTCTGGAGCGAGACCGCAAATCCAGAGCGCGTTCGACCGGGCGCTGTCGGGCGAGTCCCTCGCCATGTCGATCGAAGTCTCGGCGGCGGCACGATGACATGATGGGCGCAGGGAGCGGGGATACGTTTGTTCTTCCCACCCGCTCGAGGAATCTGGTGGCCGGGCGCGAGCTCGGCCGCCGGTTCGTTCGGCCTTCCTCGGTATAGCTGTCGTCAACTAATCGCCCACTAAAACATGGTTAATTGCGCGCCCGCCTGCCGGGGTGCATAAGGCTCCTCCCGGGACGTCGAGTCGTTCTTCGTTCCGCCGAAACGGCCGTATGCAACGGACGTCATCCGGTACTGTGTGCAGTCGCGCTAACGACGGGTAATCCGCTTCAGTTCAGTCGGTTTCTTGCCATTCGCAGGGACGAAGAACATGGATGCCGTTCGATCGGTCGCCACCGATGACCTCCGTGTCATCATGTGCCTCGCCTTCGATCACCGTGCTCCCGCCTCACAGGTCACAGAATTTCGAAACAGGCTGATCGGATGCGAGGAAGTGGTGAGTTGCTGCGACTTGCAAGGCGCGTTCGATTTCATGATCGAATTGGCGCTTCCCGACCTGAAAGCCTATAATACGAAGCTTGAAACCCTGAAGGCGGACCTGGCGGCCCTGGTTGCGCGCTATGAGACGAACTTCGTCTGCAACCGGCTGGTGCGGGTATCACGGGCGAACGCCGACCGCGCGGTCTGGGTCACTTGCAAGAATGGCCTCAAGCGAATCGAGTCCTCCTTCGTCGACAAGGTCAAGGCGGACGGCGATTACATGTGCGTGCATGCCGGCGGCCATTGCTGGATGATCCACCTTACCATGAACGAGATCCTCGCGGAGTTGGGCTCGGACCAGTTCGTGCGCCTGCACCGATCGACGATCGTACGATCGACATTCATCGACCGCCTGATCCATGAAGGACATCTGTGGACGGCTCGGCTGAACGACGGCTGCGACGAACGCATCGCCCGAAGCCACGTTGCGGAGGTGATGAACAAGGTGAGGCGCAAGGCGCCGGCGGCGATCCCTTCGAACTAGCCCTGCCGCCACCGCGCTCCGATGCGCTCCAGCGGGCGGCGGACCTCGACCTCGATGCAGCCGGGAAGCTGGGCCGCGACATGTTCGGCCAGCGCTTCACCCCAGGCGAGGTGGTCGTCGAGATGGGTATGGTCGAGCGCCGCGAGCACGGCTTCGAGCTGCCGCTGGAGACCGCGCGCGTCCGTCTGAGCGAACCAGGCCCAGACTTCGTAGCTGTGCCCGTGAAGCA
>NZ_JAFAVR010000249.1 GCF_019242355.1 Sphingomonas sp.
GGCAACGGTCACGGTCCGCCGCGGCGGTGAAAGCGGCACGGTCCGTCTTGCCGGCCTCTACGACCAGCCGCGGGACAACATCGCTCTCCAGCCGGGCGATGTCGTCATCGTCCGCGGCGTCGTGGGAACGGTCAACGTGCTCGGCGCAGCCGGAGTGCAGGGCCGGGTCAAGATCACGCGCCACGACTACAGCCTGATGGATGCGCTTGGCGATGCACGCGGGCTCGACAATTCGGCGGCCGACCCCGCCGCGGTCTACGTGATGCGGCAGGGGGACATGACCGCGACCAACGCGCTGCCCAAGGTCTATCATTTCGATCTGCGCAATCCCGTGCAGATCGCCGTGGCGAATGCCTTCATGCTTCATAATGGCGATGCGGTGCTTATCTCCAACGCGTCCTTCGCCCAGTACCAGAAGGTGATCTCCACCTTCAGCGGGATCGTGAATTCGTCCCGCGCCGTCACCACGATCCCCTAGGGCCGTGAGCAAGACCGAAGATCGGATTGCCGCATGGCGGGCCCGGCGCGAGCAGCAGAATGCTGCGCGCGAGGCGCACGGCGACCTGCCGCTGCACCTCGCGGTCATTGCGGCGAAGGGGGAGAGCCTGGGCGCGAGCGGCGATGAAAGCGCCGAGCCGATCCTCGCGCTCGTCCTCGAGAGCCTGCGCAGCGAGCGCCACGAGACCGTCGGCGAGCGGCGGCGGATCTACGATGCCATCGCCCGCGGGGTGGAGCGCGGCGTCGACCGGGGCGACCCGCAGTCCGATTATGCCGAGCTCCGCCGGCGTCAGCTGCGCGCGATCATCCGGCTGATCGAGGCCGATGCCCGTTCTCGCATGGTCGAATTCACGCCCGACTATGTCCCCCCCGGGCTGGCCGAGACCTTGAAGCCGCTGGTCAAGGGTTTTCGCAGGCGCAAGAAGCTTTCCGACCAGAAGGAGGTCACGCGCGCCCGGCGGGAGGCGATCCTCGCCGACGAGGCCTATACGATCGCGGTCCCGGTCGACGAGGAGAGCGACCTCCTCCAGCTCCGCGAGCTGCTTGCCCAGGCCGATGCCAAGCGGGTCGCCCGGACTGGCGCCGACTATCCCAACTGGCGGGCGCTCCGGGCGCTCCTGCGCTATCAGTTCGTGCTTCTGAAATCGGAAAGCCGGGTGGCGCTGCTGTGGACGCTGATCGGCCCGGCGGTGCTGATGGCGCTCCTGATGTCGGTCTATTTCCTGGCCGGCGTGCATTCCGTGCTGAACATGGACGTGCCGACCTTCTCGATGATCGGGACGACGACCTGGTTCATGTTCCGCAACGTCATCTTTCGGACGACCGCGTCGTTCCACGCCCAGCGCGCTCTCCTCAACTTCCGCGCCTATTCGCCGGTCGTGGTCGGCGTGACTCAGGGACTGATCTACATGGCGGCCTATAGCGTCGTGTACGTCGCCCTGATTGGCGGCGGCTATCTCGCCGGAATCTTCACGCTGCCGAACAATTATCCCGGAGTGATCTTCTGGATCATCTGCATCGGCTTCGCGGGGCTTGCCGTCGGCGTGATCTTCGGCTCGATTTCGGTTGTCTGGCACTATTTCCCGCGCTTCGCGCCGGCGATCGAACGCGCTTTGCAGATGGTCTCCAGCGTCATTCTGGTGTCCGAGCAGCTGCCGGTCGAGTATCGCCCAATCGTGCTATGGTCGCCGCTGTCTCATGCCGAGCAGCTGCTGCGCTCGGCCTATTTCGAGGGCTACAAGTCCGAGGACGCGGACCCGACCTATTTCTTCGTGTGCTTCGGCTTCCTGGTGCTTGCGGCGATGATCTCGCAGCGCCTCGTGCGCTCGCGGTCACTTCCGGCCTAGGCGCGGCGATGATCGACCTGTTCTCCGTATCCGACGAATGCGAGGTCTTCGGGCGCGAGGTCGTGCTCTTCGACGGCCTCGACTTCCGCTTGCCGCCCGGACGCTATGCGCTCCTGTCGCACAGCCCGGAATATCGCCCGCTGGTGATGGACATCATCGGGGGCCTTCGCCCGCCACGGCAGGGTTGGGTCGAGATCGAGGGATCGGTGTCCTGGCCGATCGGGCGCGCGGCGATGCTTCGAAGCAAGGCGACGGGCATCGAGTTCGTCTACCTGGTCGCCGACCTCTACGGAATCGAGCGCGACTATGCCGGCGAGTTCGTCTCCTCGCTCATCTCCCGCCCCGAATATCTCGACGTCTCGCTGTATGTCTGGCCACCCTGGGTCCGGCAGGAGTTCAATTTCGCGCTCGGCCTGGTGCCTGAGTTCGACATCTACCTGGTGGATTCGCAAATTCCGTCGGATGATTCCCGCTTCACTCGGCTCTGGCAGGCGCTTTTTGAACAGCGGCTGGTCGGTAAAACACTGATCTTGTCAGCAGCGCGTCCGAAGCAGATGCTCGATTATTGCGCGAAGGCCCTCGTGTTTGACGACGGGCAACTGGAAATCGAGACCGATCTTGAGCAGTGTCTGGAGCGGTTCCCAATCCGATCGGCACGCGAAGCAGTTGGAGACATCACGAATGCCGGAGTCGAGAGTGGCGCAGATTTCCTCTTCTGAGGCACGGCGCGATGCGCTCGCCGACAGGGGCGACACCATCGTTGGACGGGACATCGTTCCCGAGGAGACGGGCGAGGGTTCCCGGGCCCTCGTGCTCGCGCGCGAAGTCCGCGAACGCAGCATCCGCGGCCGTCGGCGGCGGCAGTGGATCTACACCGGGATCATCATCGGCTGCGTCCTTGCCGCGGTCGGCTGGGGAGCGTTCGTGGACCGTCCCCGCTATGCGGCGGAAACCCGCTTCTCGGTTCGGGGAAGCAGCGCCGAGCAGGCGACGTCCGGCGCGGCGACCAGCTTGCTGTCGAGCGGATCGGGAGGCTCTGCGGGAATCGGCTTCGTCGACGGCTTCGCGGTCAACGATTTCCTGAAGTCGCGCGATGCCATGATCCAGCTCAACAAGGTCATGCCATTGGCGACCTTGCTCGGGGTCGATCCCAAAGCCGGCAGCTCCGCACTTTACGACGCTTACAGCCGGGCCGTGAAGGTCAAGTTCTTCATGGTGGAGCAGGAGAATTCGATCGAGGTCGACGCCTTCAGCCCCGACGATTCCCGCCGCATCGCCTCGGCGCTGCTGGTGCTTGCGCAACAATTCGTCGGCAAGATGGACACGCAGGGGGTCCAGGACGCGCTCAACGTCGACATGCGCCAGCTCCAGGCCGCGCAGATCCAGTCGTCCAGCGCGGCCAATTCGATGGCCGCCTGGAGCGCCGAGCACCGCGACGTCGATCCGAACGCGGAAGCGACCATGGTGCTCAACAACATCGCGCAGCTGGAGCAGGAGCTGAACACCGCCAAGATCAACTATGAAAAGGTGCAGGCGTTCGGAAACCCGGATCACCCGATGCTGAAGCCGGCGCAGTTGCAGGTCCAGGCGCTCCAGGGACAGCTTGCGCAGGCCCGTGCGCGCCTTGCCGGCGGCCAGAATTCGGAAGCATCGCGGCTGCGCACCTTCTCGCAGCTAAAGAACGCGCAGACATTCGCCGACAGCAACCTCAGTGCGGCGCGCGATGCCTACCAGCAGTCCTATCGCGAGGCGACGCGGCTTCGGCGTTACCTCTCGGTGATCTCCGAGCCGGTTGCGTCCGACGTGCCGAGCAGTCCGAACCTGTGGCTGCTGGCGGTCCAGGGCCTGCTTGCCGGGATCGTGATCTCCTTCCTGGCGTCGCTTGGGATGGGTCTCACGCGCCGCTCGTGACTCCGCGGCGGGCGGGCTGCCCGTCCGGCGATCGCGAACGCTTTTTGCGCGCGTGAGCGGCCGGGCTCGAACCGGCCGACAGCACCCTCGTCGACGCGCCCTTGTCTTTGATTCAGGGGGTAATCCTTGTTAGAGCCGGACCAAGTCAGGTCTGCGGAGAGCCCTGTTGAGCAAGATCACCATTTCGCCAATCGGCACGTGCAGGATCAGCACGCCGCTGAAGCGCGGCGCGACGCGCTTTCCCGTGCGGCTGGACTATCAGCGCATCTACGGGTTCGTGCACACGACGACCGAAGTCCTTCAGCAACTCCGCTTCCGCAAGGGTGAGATCGCGTTCCCGGCTCAGCTTGAGCCGATCCTGTTCCGGCCAGGCGTGTCGTGCGACGACGATCTGCCGGAGAGGGAGCCTGACCTGACGATCGTCGAGATAAGCTCGACCAAGGTCTATCTGGTCGGCGATGTCGCGATCCAGTGCAACTATCTGCACCAGCATTTCTCCGACTTCTTCTCCCGGCCCGCCCGCGCTCGCGCCTATTACGAACTCGCCCGCCGCGGCGACCCGGCCGCCCTTGCGGACTTCCTCGACAAGGATCCCGTATATCACCTCTACGCCCCTGAGGGCCGCGAGATTCTGGCGGCGATGACGATGCGCGTTCAGACCTTCGACGAGGTCCGGTCCGACATGGCCGAGATTGCCGAGCAGATCGGCAAGGACAAGCTGTTGTTCGTCACCCACGTCAATGTCGAGACGCCGGACGGAAGCCTGATCGCCTCACGTGACAAGCTGATCCGCTGGGTCAAGTCAGCGTCGGCGCAGCTTGAGGTCGATTGCTTCGACCCGACGCAATTGATGACGGAGTTCGGGCAGGAGCGCGCGATGGAGAGCGGCGGCCTCGATTCGACGCACTACACCAATGCCTTTTCCGATGCCTGGTTTGCAAAGGTTCAGCGCGATTACATCTTCCCGCGGGCGATCGTCGCCGGCGTCAATGCCGATGACCTCGAAGCATCGGGGGCGTCGATGGTTTCCGAAACGATTGCCGCGACCCTTCAGCATTATGATTTCTTCGAAGGGTCCCGCCAGTTGTTTGCGGCGCTGAAGAAATATCCCGACGATCTCGGGCTGCAATTGTTGCATGGGCAGGTGATGTCGCGGATCGGCGACTATGAGGGTGCGGTAAGGCTCTTGTCGGGCCATGCCGGATCATCCGAGATGAGCCACGAGACGAGGCAGGATCTGCTGCGCGCCCAGATAGAGACTGGTGACGCGCAGGGCGCGCTCGACCTCGCTTCGCAGATGATCGGCGACGAATATGAAAATGCCGAGATCTACGAGATCGCCGGGCGCGCGGCCGACGCTCTTGGCAGGACGGATGATGCCGTACGCTATCGCAAGCTCGCCTTCCGCCGCGATCCGAACAGCTCGGCCGCCGCGGTATCGGTGCTCGACCACTACCGCGAGACCGGCGATTCCGACCTGTACGATGCATGGCTGGGCGAGGTCATGGACGCGATGGACGAGCATGGCGACGCCGCCCACGCGAGCGGGCTTGCCGAATGGGCGATCTCGCGGCGGGACGACCATGCACTCGGCCGTGCGCTGGCGATCGTCTCCCACAAGGATGTTGGGCTGTTGCCGACGCTGATCGAGGAAGCGGCGCGGGCGGAGATGTATTCGGCGCTGCCGGGCGTCGCGCTGATGCTCAGCGGGCCGTCGGGCATGGCGGAGCGGGCCGCGCGGCCGCTTCGGTCGCTGGCACAGGAGTGGGCCGAGGCCGCCGACAAGCTGCTTGGCGAGGGCCGGACGATAGAAGCGCATGCGCTTGCCGCCGCAGCTGTTGCGGTGCAGCCCAGTCAGGCCGTTGCCCGCCGGGTGCGGCGAGCCGTGATCGACGAGCTGTGGGCGAAGGTTCAAGCGGCGCCGAGCGATGCCGCAGTCGTCGCGCTGTGCGAGCGCGCCGGCGAGATGATCTACGAGCGGCGCTCGATTGCCCTCCTCTATGGCCGGGCGCTGGCCAAGATCGGCCGGCTCGGTGAGGCTCAGCACGTCGCGGCGAGGCTCTTCGAGGCCGCCCAGGACGACGTCGATGCGCGTGCCAACTACGCTCATATCGCGGGACTCAACGGCGACTTCCGAACCGCCGTCGAGCTTTACGGCAGTCTTGCGGAATCGAATGACGAGGGCACCGCTCGCTACGCCAACCGGATCAAGGCCTTCATGGCCTCGGCGGGCCCCAAGGGCGTTCGCTTCATCCGCAGTCTGGCGGCCGAGCAGCGATTCCGCGAAGCGGTCGAGACGTACCGGCTGCTGGAAAAATACTCGCTGATGCCGAAGCAGCAGCTGGCGACGGAGGGGCTGCGGATGCTGAGTGGCCTGCGAACCTATCTCCGGCAGCTCGACGAGGAGGAGGCGCCGCCGCGCGAGGTGCTGGAGACGGTAGATCTGATGCTCGGCCTTGCGCCCGAGGATGCGCGTCTGCTGCGCCGGGCGGGTCTCGCCTACATGAAGGCCGAGGAATTCGAGCGGGCAATGGAATATTGGCGGCGGCTCGAGGCCGTGGCGCCGGACCTCCAGAGCGCCTCGAACAACGTCCAGCGCTGCGAGCTCATGGCCGCGCGCCAGGCTCGTCGCAGGCGTGGAGGTCGCGTCGCAGTGCCGCTCGCGGCCTGACGAAGGGCTTCGGGGCGTTGCTGGAAATCGAGTGAGACAGGGGTGACTGGATTGGATCAAGATTCTCGCGGCGGCCAGGCGCGGTGCCTCGGCAGTCCGCGACGTACGCTGCGCCGATGATGGATGACCTGTCGGGCATGGAAGGCGCGAGCGCACGCTTGACGCCCACGGCGCAGGGGACGGACATGGACGCGCCGCCCGGCGCGGAGCCGCAGCCGTTTGACGACGAGTGGCGGAGGATCGAGGCAGCGATCGAGCAGGTCGAGCTCCGCCGTCACGCCGTGGCGGCGGAGATCCTGACGCCCATCGCCCTGCCGGACACGGCTCCGGTCGATCTTCATATCGGCCTTGCCGAGGCGCTTGCCCGAGCGAACCAGCCGGAACGCTCTGACGATGTCTACGAGCGCCTGCTGGCACGGTACCCTCGGGCGAGGAGAATGCGTTTTCTCTATGCAAAGCGGCTGCATGTGCGCGGCTTCGCGATTCGCGCGCTTGAGGTGCTAGAAAGCGCGACCCCGTTTCCCGACGGCACCAAGCAGAAGGACTTCGTCGACCAGGTCCGTCATCTCTGCGAGCTCCTCGAGGCGCGCGAGGATCGGATGATCGCGCCAATGGAGGATTGCCGCGAGCTGGCGATGAAGCATGCGCTTGCGGCCTATCGCGACCGCCGCGTCGCCGACCTGCCGGGCGACCGGATCGAGCGGCTGACTTTGATTACGGGCGGGCTGGGCGCCGGCGGTGCTGAGCGGCAGCTCTCGCGCAGCGCGGCCGCGCTGGAGCTCCAACGCCGCAGCGAGGGCCAGGTGGGCGGGATCGCGATCGAGAGGCCGATCGAAGTGCTCGTCCGGTCGCACGCCGGGGAGGGGCGGCAGGTGTATCTCGCCGACCTTCAGGCGGCCGAGGTGGAAATCACCGAGATCGACCAGATGGACTCCCACCCCACGAGCATCTTCGGGATTGACGATCCGGAGCTGGTCACGCTCGTCGACTACCTGCCGATCCGGGTCAATTTCGGAGTACGCCGCCTCGTTGCCCACTTCCTTGAGACGCGGCCAAGCGTCGTTTCGCTGTGGCAGGACGGCGCCTGCCTGTTCGCGAGCTTCGCCGCCATCATCGCCGGCGTGCCACGCATCCAGCTCATGTTCCGCGGCCTTCCGCCTGCCATTCGCAAGCACATGTATCATCCGGAATATGAGGTCCTCTACCGCTCGCTGGCCGAAATCCCGGGGATCCAGCTGGTCACCAACTCCAAATGCGCGGCGTCGGCCTATGCCGAGTGGCTTGGCATTCCCGTCGAGCGCTTCTCGATTCTCTATAACGGCGTGCAGCAGATGGGCTGCGACGGCACCGAGGCGCTGGAGGCCCAATGGGACGAGTTCGTCGCCCGGACGCCCGATGCGACCCATGTCATCGGGGGGGTCTTCCGATTCAATACGGACAAGCGCCCGACGACGTGGATTCGCTTCGCCGCCCGCTATGCGAAGTCCCACCCGGATGTGCGCTTTCTCGTCGTCGGCGCCGGCCGCCTGTTCGATGATGCAGTGCAGCTGGCGAACGATCTCGGCATCGGCGACCGGATCCTCTTCGTCGGCCATTCGACCCATGTCGGCTACTGGATGAAGAAGATGGACGTGCTGGTGCTCATGTCCTCGTTCGAGGGGCTGCCCAATGTCCTGATTGAAGCGCAATATCTTGGCGTGCCCGTCGTTTCGACACCTGCCGGCGGCGCGTCGGAATGCTTCATCGAAGGGGTCACCGGGCACATCCTCGGTTGCGCGGACAAGACCGACCTCGACGAAGCTTGCGAGAAGGTGCAGGCCCTTTTGGGACGAGCGCAGGATCCGGCGATCTTCGACCCGGCCACGCGTGATTTCCTGGATCCCAATTTCTCTGTGTCGAAAATGCTGGAGAAATTCATGCGGATCACCTGCGGGGCCGAGCAATAGGCCCGCCCAGCGATACGAGATGAGTAGCGTGCAAACAGACATCGACAGACCGGAAAACGCTTTCCAGGCCGCAGCGGACATGATCCGTGCCGGCGAGTGGACCAAGGGACTGGAAGCCGCCGATGCGGTTGCCGCGACGGGCGCGGAGCCGGACGGCGCCGTCCGCCTCCTGCTCGCGATCGCTCTTGTGCGATCGGACGCCTGGCAGGTTGCGTCGATCACGCCCGACCTCATCCGGGGCGGCGAGGCCAATGACGTTCGACGCCTGGTGCTGAGCCCGCTGATCCAGAAGAATGCACTGAACGACGCAACGCAATTGCTGGGCGCGCTGATCGACGCTTGCCCCCCTGGGCATCGCGACCGTACGCAACGGGCAAGTCTTAACGCGCGGCTCGGCCGCTGGGACGCGGCGATCGCCGACGTCGACCTCGTCGCTGCGTCCGATCCCGACGACAAAGCGGTGCAGGCCGCTCGCTTCCAGTATCGCATCCAGGGCGGCAAGGTCCGCGACGCGGCGGAGCTTGCGCGGACGATTCCGCACCTTCCCTCCGACGGCCGCACCTTGAACCTCATGCTCCTCG
>NZ_JAFAVR010000112.1 GCF_019242355.1 Sphingomonas sp.
GCACCGCCAAGCGCGGTGAGATCGAGCACGCGATCGAGATCACCGATTTCATGGTGGCGCTCGACCTGGCGTGCCGCCGACGCGGCACGCACGAGGTGATCTACTTCGACAAAATCCTGCGCGAGCTCGCCCCGGTAGCGACGCGCGAAAACCCGCGACCGTACCATTGGCCGGTCTCGACCGATTGGCAGGGTAGGGAGGTCACGCTTCGGGTCCCCGCTCGTGCTCTCGCGCGTGCATTGGGTACGGCCTGAGCTCGTGGCCGAAGTGACCTTCCTCACCTGGACCGATGACGGACTGCTCCGCCATGTCGTCTATCAGGGAATGCGCGAGGATAAACCTGCGCGCGAGGTGACGCGGCCGCTTGCGACCGACGCCCCTCCCCCGCCGACCACGGCTCCGCCCTCCAGCCATCCGCGCGCGTCCCGCCGCAAGCGGTAGTCCGGATCGCTCCCGGCGCACCGACCGTTGACTCGTCGAAATCGAAGACGAGGCCGGCGATGCCGCGCGCTACATGGAAAGGCTTTCTCAGGCTGTCGCTGGTCACCTGCCCGGTTTATCTCACGCCGGCGGCGACCAAGTCGAAATCCATCCGCCTGAACCAGATCCGCGTCAGCCGTCCCGTGCCGGAGGAGGATGAGGAAGACGACTATGTGCCGCCAGTGCGCGGACGGCGTGACGCTGCGGCCGAACCGGTTCCCTTCCCTTCCCCGCCCTCGCGCCCGCGTGCTCCTGCGTTCAACGCTGGCCCGCCGCCCGGCCCGGCGACCCGTATCGCGCTGCAGCCGGTTGACCGCGAGACCGGCGAGCAGCTGGAGAAGAGCGAAGTCACGCGCGGCTACGAATACGACCGCGGCCAATTCGTGACGCTCACCCCACAGGAGCTTAAATCGCTCGACCTGGAGAGCTCGCATACGATCGACCTCCACGAGCTTCGTGCCGCGCGCGGACATCGACCCGGTGTATTTCAACGCGCCCTATTACCTCCACCCGGACGGCAAGGTGGCGGAGGAAGCTTTCGGCGTGATCGGCGCTGCGATGGCCGAGGCGGGCGTGGCCGGAATCGGTCGCGTGACGATGGCGCGGCGAGAGCGCCAGGTGCTTGTGGACCCCCGCAGCGGCGGCATGGTCCTCATCACGCTGCGCGCGGCGGAGGAAGTCCGCGCCGCCGGCTTCACCGGCGCGGCGGCCGAGCTCGACGACGATATGATCGCCGTCGCCCGCGCCATCATTGAGCGGCGCACCGCGCAATTCGATCCTTCGACCTTCCGCGACCGCTATCAGGAAGGCCTGCGCGCGCTAATCGACGCGAAGCTCCAGGGGAGAGCTATTACACCCGCTCCTGCTTCGTCACCCCCGCCCGTCGTTGACCTTATGGCGGCGCTCAAGCGCAGCCTAGCCGAGGAGCAAGACACGGCGAAGCCCGCTGCGAAACGTAAGGCGAAGCCCTCCGACCGCCGTCAGTCGAATTTGCTCCTTCCCGTCGCGGGCAAAGGCCGGGCGGCGAAGAAGGCCGAGACTGAGGAAGCGCCGCCGCGGCGGCGCAAGGCGTGACCATGCGAATTATTGAAAACGGCAACCTCCACACCTGCGAGGATCTTACCCCGGATCAGCGTCCCCAGGACCCGTCGCGGACCGGCAGGATGCTCCGTTTCACACCGCTTGAGCATGACGGCGACTACCCGGACACCATGCCCCAGGCGCTCCGCGTTGCCGATCGCGCAGGGCATGCGCTCACCTATGTGCCCAGCCAGGTGAGCAGCCTCACGCCCGAAGAGCGGCCACAGGACGACGAGCTCGACGGGCGTGACCTCGCCTTCACCCCCCTCGCCTGGGGCACGGAGCATGGCGACGACATGCCGGAGCAGATCGCCGTCTCCGACCGCGGAGGCCGATCCTGCGTCTACGAGCCTATCCGTGTGAACGGCCGCGCCGTCATCAGTAAAGGCTACCGATTACTGCGCCCGGGCGAACAGGTGCGCGGACTCATCGAAAGCGAGTAGCTGGAAGGTCGACCTCACCCGTGCTGCGCGATCTTCTGCTCCAGGTGACCGTGCTCGTTGTCATGCACGAGTGCGCTGAGCGATGGCTCATCGAGCATGTGCAGCACATCCGTCAACTTTGCCGTCTCCGGCTCGCCTGCCGCGAAATGCGCGCCGTAGATCCGCCGAAGCGTGCGCACGAGCGTATTGCCGTGCTTGCGGCTGATCTCGCCGTTCTTGTCGCGGTGTCGGTTATGAAGGCCGGGCTGCTGCATTTTTCCCATCCAGCGTTGGTAGTTCCCCCATCAACGTCCGGAAGAACGCGGGCATCCCCTTCCAATTTCGGGCGGTTCCGGAGGCCCCACTCTCACAAGTGCCCGCCTGCGTGCTTTCGTGCTAAGAAGAAAGCACGCATTATTGAGGTTAATAATGGCGACAAGTGAAACGGTCATCTACCGAAGCTCCAACGGTGATGTGTGGCCTCTGCTTGAGGAACCCGGTACCGAGCGACTGCAGGTGCGTCATCAGCCCAACCGAGCCGCGGGCGGTCAACCCTCGCTCACTGAGCTGCGCGATTTCCTCGATGAAGGCCACGGGCCACAGCAGGAAGCGTTGCTGTGCCTTCTCGCCTCCCGCTAGAGTGCTTTCGTGCTAGCACAAAAACCCTAAAATAGTCTTGTTGTGCTTTCGTGCTTTTTGGTTTATTGGAAAACAAGAATAACCGAAAACCAAAAGGCGATATGCACGTTATCGTTCTCGCAAGCCAAAAGGGTGGGGTCGGCAAGACAACGCTGGCGGCCCATCTCGCGATCGCCGCCGAAGCGGCCGGTGCCGGCCCGACAGTCTTGATCGATACCGATCCACAAGGCTCGCTCTCGGCTTGGTGGAATGTGCGCGAGGCTGATACGCCCGCACTTGCGCCGGTAAGCGTCGCCGAGCTTCCGGAGAAGCTCGCGGCGCTCGCAACAGCAGGCTATGAAATCGCCATTATCGACACGCCGCCTGCCATCACTGAAGCCATCCGCTCGGTCATGGGCAGCGCCGACCTGGTTGTCATTCCGACGCGTCCCAGCCCGCACGACCTGCGCGCCGTCGGCTCGACGGTCGAGCTCGTGCAGGACGCCGGCAAGCCCTTCATCTTCGCGCTGACCCAGGCCAAGCCAAACACCCGGCTGACGGTGACCGCGGTCGCCGCGCTTTCGGAGCACGGCACGGTCGCCCCGGCGGTCATGCACGATCGCGTCGACTACGCGGGCTCGATGATCGACGGCAGGACCGTCCAGGAGACGGACGGGAAGGGCAGAAGTGCCGAGGAGATGGCCGAGCTTTGGAAATTCGTGCAAGCACGAATGACCAAAAGCACGAAAGCACAAAAAATAGCGGTAAACGCATGAAGAGCGGCAACAGCAATAAGCCTGGACTGACTGCAGGCCTTGTCGCCATCAAAGGGACCGCCGCACCGGCGGCGGACATGCCGACGCGCGCCGCTGCACCTGCCGCCGACCGCGCGGCAGAGCCGACGGCAAAGCCCGCGGGCGAGGGCAGGGAAGAGCTGGTCCCGCTCAACTTCCGCCTGCCGGCGTCCTTCCGCCGCGAATTCAAAACCTACGCGGCGCGGCATGACATGAAGCTCAACGAGCTTCTGCGCCGATGCTTTGAGGCCTACCGCGCGGAGAATGACGATTGATGCGGAATGAGACGCCGCTCGCCCAGGCCGAGCGACACGTCCGCGAAGCGGAAGCGCGAATTTTACGCCAGCATGAACTCATTTCCCGACTGGCCCGCGAGGGTCATGACACGGCGGAGGCCGAAAAGCTCCTCCGGACCCTGCTACAGACGCTTGCTCCCATGCGTGACCATCTGGCGATGGAACAGCGTTCTGCGGAACAACCCGAATAAAGGTAAAAAGCACGAAAACGTGCTTTTTGCTATTCTGCCGCTCGCATCTTTGCGAGGGTTTCGGAAAGCTCCGCATGATCCTCCGGGGAGGGGAGGCGCGGGCCGGGTGCTTCGACCTTCTCTACCTGACCGCGCAGCCGCGCCATTCGGCCGACTTTCGGCCGGTTGCGCTCGCGGGCGGCGTCGCGGAACGCGTCGCCTTCCTTGGGCCACCAGTTGAGAACGACCTCATGCACCGGCGCGCGCGAATGCCGGCGCTTCGCCTGAAGGTTCACGCCCATATCGGAGAGGCCGTTGACCTGCAGCAGGGCAGGTTCGATGACCTTGCTCATCAGATTATCGAAGCGCCCGTATTTGCCGGGGGGAACCCCCAGCAATTCGCGGAACCGGTCGATGGCGAACGGCTCGACGCAGCGGTCGAGATTGGCGCGGAGCTGGATCAGCTCATGCAGCGCAATCGCGTATTTGCTCGTCATCGAGCAGACGACTTCGGCCTTGATGCGCCCCCAGCGCGCCGAGCTTTCCAGAATCGGCGCAAGCTTGCGCGCGATGCCGTATTTGAGCGTCGGGCGGCGCGTCAGGTTCTTCTTAGGCAGGTCGAAGAAATCGAACATGACGCTGGTCACGACGCGAGGCTCCGGCTCGTGGCCTTCGCCCATATCCGCCATATAGGTGACGTTGACCTTGACGTTCATCAGCCGCTCAAGGCTGGCGCGCAGCCGGTCGACGCCTTCGTGGTTCGTGATGGCTTGGCGGAGATCGACGAACGGGATCTCCCATTCGGCGGTCGGATCGAGCAGTCGGCCGCTGTCATGGGCATGCTGGTACAGCAGGTTCAAAATCGACCGGTCGCTTGCCTCCAGGGCATGCGTGCCGGTCATCTCGATCAGCTCGCCGGGCTTGGGAAAACCGCTGAGGTTTGTTTTTTGCGCAGCCGTGCGACTCATAGGATTTCACCGTAGCCTACCACTACCTTCAGTCAAGTAGGAATAGTGAACCGCGCTGCAGCCGCCCGTTTGGTAGGAGACATAGCCCGCAAAAACCCAGCCACAGCCACACTTATCGGAGTCACACCCGTTTTGTAGGAGACCTCCGTGTCCGCTGCAGCCATTTGGCGGGGTTGGGTGCAAGAGAATCCGGCAAATCGGCGCTGGGAGCCGTGCCCCGGCCGCAGCCACCCGTTTGGTAGGAGAAGTGGGTAGGCGCGCCCACGTTCTTTGGCAGCCACCCGTCTTGTAGGAAACCGGCACCCGTTTCGTAGGAGACGATCTGCCCGTTTTGTAGGAGACAGCCACCCCTTTGGTAGGCCTTTGCCGCCGAAACCGCTGAATTCGTTCATCGATTCAGCCCCTGAACTTAAGAAATTAGAGAATTTGAATTTTTCCGCTGGGGACAATTTACGCATGTGGATATTTCCGCTGGCCCCAACACACACCGGAAGGGCAGCACCGCCTCTTGGGGCTTCGCCCCCGCCGACTGGGCTCCGGCTACGCTTCGCCCCGACCCTGAGCGGTCTCCCACCCCGCCTACCCCATAACGGGCGCCCTAGTCGGGCGCTTCCGGCGCGCGCATTAAGCGCGCCGGTCAACTAGCACAGAGCGCGACAGCCTCAAGGTCGCCCCTAACGGGTCGCCGCCTCCGGCGGTGCTACGCAACCTTGACCCTGCCGCTTCCAATGCACCAATCCAAATTGTCGGGACGAAGGGCGTCCCACAAAAACTCCGCCCCGCCTCCGGCGGGTCGAACAAAGGGCTCGGTTAGAGAGCGCAAGGCGGTGCTTGCAAATCGAGCAACCGGACCATTCAATACTAGGGCGTGTCGAGCTCCGGAATTTCTCCTGGGCTCAACCCCCTGCGAAGCTCCATGAGCCGGTCCAAGGCCGCGTCTTCGGTGTATTCGCGGCTCCCTCGCCATGGAGGGCTGTCTCCCAAAACACAACAATGAATTGGCCATCTTTGGTAGTCAGCGACTGAAGGCCGATAAAGGCCGGTAGGCCATCGTTGCTGGGGCAGGGCGCCTCACTCCACCAGGCCGTATTCTTGAAGCGTTTCGGAGCCGGCCAACCCAGCCGCCGCAGCGCTTGTACGATGTGCTCTAGAAATCCAGTAGAGCTCTGGCCCGTCGAGCGATACATATATGAATTTCGACGTTGTTTGCCGGGAAACCGCTACCCGGCCGAACCTGCACGGCAGCGTGGTTTTCCGAGCGGAAATTGCCACTCGCATACGCGCCAAGCATTCAGGCAAATACACTTACGTGTTCGCCATAGGCCATTTCGCAGGATGGTTGACTTCGGCAATGAGCGTCCAAACGGCTTCTATACGGTTCTAAAACGAGGGGAAATCAGGAGCGATTTTCGCGT
>NZ_JAFAVR010000158.1 GCF_019242355.1 Sphingomonas sp.
GACCAGCCGCGCATCGGTGGCAGCGTCGTGACGCTCGGCAATCAGCTTGGCCGCGGCGCGCGTCGCTGCGTTTGCCGCGGTGGCGCGCAGCTCCTCGATCGCGCTGCGCTCCTCGGCGGCGATCTTCTCCTCGGCCATGCGGGTGCGCCGTTCGACGAGGGCTTCGGCGTCGGTCCGGGCCTTGGCCACGATGTCCTCGGCGTCGTGACGGGCGCGCTCGAGCAACGCCTCGCGGTCCTTGTCCGACGACGCAGCCTTGGCTTCATATTCGGCCTTTAGCGCCTCGGCTTCCTTGCGCAGTGCCTCGGCCTCGGCGAGCTGCTTGCGGATGAGCTCGATCTTGCCGTCGAGCGAACCGGTCAGCGTACGGTGAATCCCGCCTTTCAGAAGGATCAGGATCACGACGACCATTGCGAGCGCGATCCACCAGGGGGCACCGAAGCCGAAGGCGGTCGGCTCTGCGGCCTCGGCAGGGACATCGACCGCGGAGAGGAGCAGCGCACTAACCATTGAGCTCGGTCCTCACCGCCATTGCGGCTTCGTTCGAGTCAATCGCGATGCCGGTCAGCCGCCCGACCATCTCTCGCGCCGCATCGGCCGCGACGGATTCGATCTCGGCCCGGGCAGCGATCACGGCGGTCCGGATCTGGCCCTCCGCCGCTTCGACCTTCCGAGCGACGGACTCGGCGGCCGCCTTGACCCGGGTCTCGGTCTCCATCGCGCTAGCCTGTTTCGCCTCCTGCGCGACGCGGCCGGCTTCGGCGCGGGCAGCATCCATTCGGGTGCGCCAGTCCGCTTCCGTCTTGTCCGCCTGCTCGCGCGCCGCCTGGGCACGCTCGAGGTCGGCCGCGATCTGTGAATCACGAGCGCCGACCGTCCCGCGGATCTTGGGCACCATCCCTCGCCCGATGACGAAATAGATGATGCCGAACACGACGGCGAGCCAGAACAGCTGGGAGACGAAGATCTCCGAAAGCTGGTTGATCTGAGGCATAAGCGGACGACCTACCCGAGCTTGCCGCTTAGGCGTGCGGCGGAGCGTAGAGGATGATCATCGACACGACGAACGCGATCAGGCCGAGCAGCTCGGCGAGCGCGAAGCCGATCAGAACGCGCGTGAACTGGCTGTCCGACGCCGCCGGGTTGCGGACGGCGCTTTCCAGGAACGGGCCCCAGACGTTGCCGACGCCGATCGCGGCCGCACCGACGCCAATCGCGGCGAGGCCGGCGCCAATCACCTGGGCTGCTGCAAGATCCATAACGAAACTCCTTGGGTTAGACTGTTGAACTTAGTGAAGGTTGACCGCGTCGTTGAGATAGACCGCGGTCAGCAGGGTGAAGACATAGGCCTGGATGAGGCACACCAGGATTTCGAGAAGGCCGATGAAGATGACGAACAGGAAGCTCAGCACCCCGACGCCCATCCCGAGCGCGCCGCCATTGAGGCCGTTGACGATGAAGCTTCCGAAGACCTCCATCAGCACGTGGCCGGCGAAGATCGCGACGAACAGTCGAAGCCCGAGGCTGAACGGCCGGACGAGAAAGCTGATGAGCTCGATCGGGAACAGGAAGGCCTGCATGTACCAGGGCACGCCCGGCGGCAGGAACAGAGCGAAGAAGTGAAAGCCGTGCTTCTTGAAGCCGACGATGACGACGATCGAGAAGCTCAGGATCGCGAGCACGCCGGTGATCGAAAAATGACTCGTCGACGCGAACGGGTGAAGGCCCGGCACGACCGCGAACGGCAGGATGCCGAGGAAGTTCGCAACCAGGATGAAAGTGAACAGCGAGAACAGCAAAGGCTCGAACTTGCGGCCTTCGGGCCCGATCGTCGTTCCGGCCATCTTCTCGATCATGCCGGTCAGTTCCTCGACCGCCATCTGCCAGCGGCCGGGGACCAGCTCGCGCTTCATGCCCATGGCGATGAAGCCGACGACGACGACCAGCGCGATCAGCATCCACAGGGCGCTGTTCGTCAGGCTGATGTCATAGCCGCCGATATGAAGGGGAACGATCGGATGCACTTCGAACTGGTGCATCGGGTCGAACTTGGCTCCGCCCGCCACTGCTATTCTTACCTCTCGTCGACTTGGTCGCCGCTCGCCGGCGGAGACTGCTTGGTCCAGAAATAGACGTTCCGAAGGCCGACGCCGAAGCCGACGAACAGCCCGATGATCATGAACAGCGGCTTGGTCTTGAACAACGTGTCCAGGCCCAGGCCGAACAGAAATCCTCCGGCAGGAGCACCGATCATCTGGCCCGCCAGCTTTTGGCCGAACTGGCGGACCCGGTCCGGTTGCCCCTTCCGCGCCCGTTGAGCCTCGGCCTGCTGCAGCCGGTCGAGCCGCTCATCGAGCGATTCGAGCCGCGCATCGGGTGGAAGCTTCGGGACCTCGCCGGTTTCGTCCTCTGCCATGCGTCTCCCCTGTGCGTCGCCCCGCTGGTGAGTGGGGCCAGGCAAAGGGCGAGGAACATGGCGGAAATCGCGCCCGCCAAGGCGCCGCCCCTTTATGAACCGGCGTCTGGATAGTCAACCGCGGGGAAGGGCGATCAGCGACAGTAATCCGGCGACGGCGGCGTCTGCCCGGCTGCCAGCCGGTGCCAGGCGCCGTCGCCGAGCATGTAGGACTGCCCCGCGCGCAGGCCGGCGATGAGCTGGCAGCCGGTGGCGATGCCGACGACCTGGGCGTTGACCCGGCGCGTTGCCGCGAGCTGGAAATAGAGGCTTCGGCGCTGGAGGTTGATCGCCGATACCTGCCGCCGCACTTCGGGCGAGGCCGAGCCCGCGATTCCCATGTAGCCGTCGTAGCGCTCGCCGACATCGCCTGACCGCACCGCCGCCGCCAGTGAGGCCGGGGTCTGCGCCGCTGCTGGAGCTGTGACCAGCAGCGCCGCCATCCCTGCGAAGAACCGCCGCCCAGTCACGGGTTGGTCGGCGCGGGCGGGAACGCCTGCGGGTTTTTCTGGATCATTTGCTGGACGTCCTGCTGCAATCGCACCAGCACCTCCTGCTTGATGTCGACGTTGAGGTTGACCTCGATCGGCTTCTCGGGAGCCTTGACCGTGATGCATCCGGTGAGCGGCAGGACGGCAATCGAGCCGACCGCCAATCGGGCCAGTTTCCGGTGGGGTCTCGTCACTTCGCACCTCCAGGTGGTGGGTTTGTCGATGGGGTTTTGGCCGGCGCCGGAGCAGGTTCGTTCTGCTTGGTCGTGCTCAGCACCTCGACCTTCAGCGCCGGCGAATCGATCGGGAACGGCATCACCGGGGCGATGACCTGCGTCGGGTCCTTGAATGCCTTGGCAGTCTGGATGAGCGCCCGGAAAGGCCCATTGATGTTGAGGTTGAGCTTCAGCGGGAGCTTGTCGAAAGCCCGATGCACGAGCGAAGCCACGATGCCGTGTCCCGGCCCCAACGAGACCTGGTCGATGGTCACCTTGGTCGCGAACTCGCCAGCAAGGTCGCCATCCAGGCGGATGACCATCGATCGATAGCGGATATCGCTGAGGATGCTGAATGCCAGGCCCGGCACCAGTCCCTTGGGCTTCACGCCCTGGTACTTGAGCTCGCCGCCCGGCTGGCGCGAGGTCAGCACGCCGCCGACGATCCGCCCGCCATTCTCATCGAACACCATCGGCAGCTCGCCGTCGAAAATGCCGCTCAACGAGAAGCCGGAGAAGCCGAGGCTGTCGACGAACTGCTTGGTGTCGAAACCGACGAGGCGGAATGTCAGCTTTTTGGGCTGGTGGCCGTTGAAGTCGAGGATCGTCTCCTCGAGAATCAGCTGTCCGCCCATGAACGGCCATTCGCCCTGCTCGATCTTCACGCGGTTGTTGCGCAGGATCTGGTAATGGACGACCCCATCGTTGACGGTGATGCCCGGATTGACCGTCGCGACCGTTGCGACCTGGTGAGGCGCAGTCTCGAGGTTGAGCAGGTCGGTGAAGTGGAGGCTGGTGCTGAGCCCCGCGACCGGCCCGAACGGCGCCGCGAGGTCCATGTTCCGGGTCGAGAAATCGCCGGTCGAGGTCACCTCGCCGCCCGACGCCCAGTCGATCCGGCCCTGCCCGCGAACCGTGCCGTTGACGAGCGCGACCACGCCTTCGGTCAGCCGGGTCAGGTCGTCGGGCTGCAGGCTGGGGCCGAAGGCGATGCCCGGAACGTCGAGGGTCGCATGGCCCGCGCCGTCGGACAGGCGATGCTCGAGGTTCACGGCCGTCACCTCCGTCCCCGTCGCGGGATGGCGCAGGATGCCGTTCGCGCGGACATAGTCGCCGGCAATGGTCAGGTGCACGTCGTTGCTGCGCAGCGGATAGAAGCGCGGGTCGGGTGCCCGGTCGGACACGGTGGTTGCCGCGTCGACGGTGACGTCGCTGTTGAGGAAGCTCCACTTGCCGTTCGCCTCGCTCATCACCAGCGGGACGCTACCCACGGTGCCGCCGCCGCCACTGAACGCCCCGGCGAAGCCTGACCTGAGGAAGCTGCCCGTCAGGTGCGACGCGTTGAACAGGATGGGTGAGGTCGGCCGGCCGAGGCGCATCCCCAGCCGGTCGAATGAAAACTGCTTCTCGTTCACAAGCGCCTGCGCTGCCGCGACATGAAGCGGCGAACTGCCGATGCGGCCGTCGATCACCGGCGCGTTGATTCGGCCGGCGGTCTGCAGCGGTCCCGACGGGGACTTCGCGATGATCGCCCGGCCGACCGGGCAGACTGGAAGCCGCGTCGGCCCGATCTGGAGCGAGCCGGCCCGCAGGTAGCTGAAGCTTACCACCTCGCAGGCAGAGCCGAACGCGAAGCTGCCGCCGCGGCCGATGGTGCCCTCGATCGGGATGCGCAGCGCCTGGACTCGCCCGGTCGACGAGATCGGGCCGTCGAGCTGCGCTGCGGTCGTGAGCCGGGTGGTACCGCCCCCGATGTCCGCAAAGCGGATCGGCGCCATCGCCAGCCGCGCGCCGCCGGCGCTATAGGGTGCGATCTCGGCGACGCCGTTGATCGGCGCATTGGGCCGTGGCTGGCGGATGCTGACCCGTCCATTCGGCAGGCCCCCGCCACCCATCTGGATGTCGCTGTCGATCCTCAGCGCCGAGGCCGGCCAGTAATAGGTCACGCCGCTGCCGCCCACGATCCGCGCCTGGGCGCCCCGCGGACCGCGAACGCTCGCGTTCTGGATGCGCACGCCGCCGCCGCCAGGGAAATTCACGACGCGGATCTCGCCCGCAGTGTCGAAGTTGCCGGCGGTGCGCTGGATCGCCCCGCCGATTGCCGTCGCGATCGGGCCGATCGGGGTCTTCGCCGCCGCCGCCAGTGGGCCGGTCACGCCCGCCAGCATCGACCGGTCGAGCGCCGCGTTGTTCGCGAGCACGTTGCCGGCGAGGACGAACGTGCCCGCCCTGATCCCGAGCGCGTACTTGCCCTCCAGCGCGGTGCGATTGGCGAAGATCGTCGCCATCCGCGAATTCTGCGCCGACAGCTTCACGGCACCGCGAACGTCGGCGAACGAGCCCTTGTAGGTGAGGTCGCCGGCGAAGTTCGCGAGACCGTTCGCCCCCGCCGTCAGCTTGGCAATGGCCATTCGCCCGCTGCCGTCGACGTTCGTGAACGCCTCGTTGAAAGCCGCCTTGGCATCGAAACTGGGAGCGACGATGTCGAACTTGCTGGTCGGGCAGGTGAATCGGCCCAGGCCGACCGGTCCCTCGACGTGCGGGTGCCGAGCGATGATCGACACCGCGAAGTTCGCCCTGAGCTGAAGTGCTTCGCAGCGTCCGGGAGCCATCCGCGGGCTCGACAGCGCCACTCGTCCCTTGAAGCCGCCGCTCAGCCGGCCTGTCCCCTCCAGCGATGCGCCCAGGGGGCCGAAGGGCGTTGCAAGCGCAATGCTGCTGTCGGCGACGTCGAGCACGAAATTGGGCAGCGCAAACGGCTTGTTGCTCGGGGGCGGCATCATCTTGTCGATCTCGCCCCAGCTGACGCGCCCGCCGGCCAGACGACCCCGCAGCCGGACGCCGCGAGCGACGATTCGGTAAACCTCGAAATTGCCGTTCCACTTCAGCCGCATCTGGATCTGTGCGTGGCGAGCGACGAGATCGGGACGATTGCGATTGCCGATGACGAGGTTGCTGACCTCCTGCGTGCGAAGGCCGATGCGGTCGAGGTGGTAGCTTGCCTGGACGCCGCGCCGCTCGAATTCTTCCTGCAGGAAGTGCGTCGCGATCGGCCGCCGCTCGATCCATATCCCGATGACCGCGATCAGCATCAGCACGAGCAGCCCGGTGGCGATAATGATCGCCAGCCGGCGCCACGGGCGCGGCCGGTGATGGATCACGATCGTTTCGCCCGCCTCGTCCGGCACTTCGGCCTCGCCGCTCCTCCGCTCCGCCATTGGGGTGAACTAACCCATGCCCGACGGGACCGTT
>NZ_JAFAVR010000008.1 GCF_019242355.1 Sphingomonas sp.
GAAGGCGTTGGGCGTCGATCAGCTGGCCGCGGCAATGAAGGATTTCACCGCCTCCCCCGCCTATTCCGCGTTCGTCAGGCAGCGCTCGACCAGTGACCGCAAGCAGTTCGCCGAACGACTGCTATCCGCCGCTCGCGATCTCCAGGCCTATGCGGGCGTCCCCATCGGCTCACTGGCCATCGCGCTTCCCGACTCACCCGCGACCGCATGCGCCTCGGTCCGCTCTGCCGCTCCGGCCAAGCGGGCCAGGCGCAGGGACGGTGCCCCGTCCGGATGGGACCCGGACCCGCTCGGCGCTCGCCTCGGCCAGGCTGCCGCGGACTATCTGACATGGTGGTCCCAGACCGATGCGGAGGCCGCTTCCGCGGCGACGAGTCCCTGTTCATCGGCGATCGACCAGCAACTGGTCGCGGCTATCCTGAGCCGAATGATCGCCCTGACGAGCGGCGACGCGGCCGCCCAGCGCCAGGTTGTATGGGAAGTCCGGCACGGGCACGATCTCGTCCCGCTGCTCGTACAGCGCCTGCGCGTGTTCGAGTCGGCGCGCGATCGCTTCGTCACCTTGGGATCGGCCTACCCCCTACTGGTAGCCGGCCTGTCGATAATGCCGGTGAACGCGCCCGCAGTGCCAATAGCACAGTCGGCGGCTCCGGCGGGCCAGCCCGATCCGCTTGCTCCGCTCGCCGACGCCACGGCCAAGGCCGGGAGCTGAAACTTGGCTCCCGACCGGAATCCCCGCTCCGTATAGCGAGCCTGCGCTACGCATGAGCAAGCCGGTGGTTCGGCGCTAAAGTCCGCCTGTCAGGCGATGTCCATCAATGGCACAGCGCGTCTGTAGCGACTAAAGAAGTTCTTAACTTCATGTAAGATAATGTCTTCCTAACGTAACGTCCTAGCCCGGGCGGAAGTCTTGTTGTAATGAGGCGATGGGGGACCGGGCGTATTTGCACGGGCCATTTCCCTTGGAGGTACTTATGTTGCGTAGCCTGCTTGCTGTGTTCCTCATGCTGTTCGTCGCGGCGTGCGCGGAAGGCCCAACGCTCTCAGGCGCCAACATTCCGGAGGGCGCATCCGCTTACACCGCCCTTCCCAGCCCCGCCGTCGTCGAAACCGGCGACTATCGGATCGCTCCGCTCGATACGCTGACGATCACCGTCTTCCAGGAACCGGACCTTTCGACGCCGGCAAACTCGCCGCTGCAGGTGGACTCGCGCGGCAACATCAACATGCCGCTGGTCGGCCAGATCGCGGCGGGCGGCAAGACCACCAGTCAGGTCAGCGCCCTGATCGCGCAGAACCTCGCGCACCGATACCTCAAGAACCCCCAGGTCTCGGTCTCGGTGGCAAGCTCGGTCCCTGACCACATCACCGTTCAGGGTGAAGTCACCAAGGCGGGTGTCTTTGACGTGAAGGGGCCGACGACGCTGCTCCAGGCAATCGCACTGGCCGAGGGAGAAACGAAGTTGGCTGCAACCAATCAGGTCGCGGTATTCCGGTCGGTGAATGGGCAGCGCATGGGCGCCCTGTTCGATGTCGACCAGATCCGCCGCGGCCAGGCCGCCGATCCCGTGCTTGCGCCCAACGATGTCGTCATCGTCGGCCACTCGCGCCGCCGCGAAGCCTGGCAGAACATCATGTCGGTCAACCCGCTCTATGGCGTCTTCCGGCTGTTCTCCGGCGGGCTATGATCGGTGAGCGATAGAGGCAGCCTCGTCCCGCTCGGCAGCAGCGGGACCGCCCTTGCGGAGCCATCTCCCTTCATCCAGCCGGCGTTCGACGTTGGCGAGGTCAAGGCGGAAAACGGCTTCTTCGCGGCGCTGAGCCGAAACCGCTGGATCGTCGCGGCGCTGCTGGTCGCGGGCATCGCCACGGGTCTCGCCCTCGCCTACGTCGTCCCGCCAACCTATCGCGCCCAGGCTCAGATCGAGCTTGAGCAGGCGGCTCCAGCGGCACAGGACGGAACCACGGGCAAGGCCGCCCCGAGCACGGCGTTCATGGACGCGCAGCTCAGCGTGCTGCGCAGCCGGGCACTTGCGTCCGACGTCGTCGAGACGCTTCATCTCGACGGCAACGCGCAGGTCGCGAAGGCGCTCGGCGTCCGGGCGACGGCCCCGGCCGCTCGCAAGGCCGAGCTAGAGCGGCGAATCCACGACAGCGTTCAGGCGACCGGCTCGTCGAACTCGGGAGTCGTGACGATCAGCGCCGACAGCAAGGTCCCGAGCCTCTCGGCGTTGCTGGCGAACGGTTACGTCAACACCTTTGCGACCACCAGCTTGGCCCGCCAGGACGCGGCGACGCAGAACGCCCGCCACTTCCTCGATCAGAAGCTTGCCGAGACCAAGGCCAAGCTCGGCGCGTCCGAAAAGGCGCTGATCGACTATACGCGCGCGTCGAACCTCATCGATCCGACCGCGGGCACGGCCTCCGTCAGCGGCGACGCCGCGCCTCACTCGCTGGCAAGCGACGACCTGACCCAGGTCAACCAATCCTATTCGCAGGCGCGCGCCGACCGCATCGCGGCCGAGCAAAGGTGGCGCGCGGCCCAGTCAACTCCGCTGATGAGCTTGCCGGAGGTGCTCGGAAATCCGGCGATCCAGCAGCTCAGCCAGAAGCTGGCCGAGGCGCAGGCTGCCTATCAGGAGCAACGCCAGCACCGGCTCGACAGCCATCCGGACGTGGAAGCCGCGGCTGCCCAGATCACCGAGGCCCAGAAGCAGATCCAGGCGCTTGCGCAGAGCATCAAGGATTCGCTCCATGACAAGTACGACACCGCCGTGCGGCAGGAGCAGGACCTTTCCCACACGGTGGGACAGCTCCAGAGCCAGACGCTTGCGGACCAGGGCAAGGGCGTCGAGTACAACCGGCTGAAGCGCGATGCCGACAGCAACCGGCAGCTTTACAGCGTCCTCCTGCAGCGCTCGAACGACGCCAACACGGCGGCCGGGCTAATTGCCAGCAACGTCAGCGTCATTGATCCGGCGGTTGCGCCCGATACGCCTTATTCACCCAATCCGGTGCTTTGGACCGGGCTGGGTGCGCTTGGCGGCTTGCTGCTCGGCCTGGTGTGGGTGCTACTCGCCTGGCGGCGCGACGATCGCCTGCGCTCGCCGGAGTCGGTCGGAGCCGCGCTGCAGCTTCGAGTGCTCGGGGTCCTGCCGCGGGTGAAGCATCCGGCGGAAGCGCTCCTCGACCCGCGCTCGCCGCTGTCCGAGGCCCATTATGCGCTCCGCGGCTCGCTCGAGGGCACGTCGACCAAGGGCCTGCCCAAGGCGATCGCCTTCACCAGCAGCCGCGAGGCCGAGGGCAAGACCACGGCCGCGGTCGGCGTCGCCCGGGATTTCGCGCTGAGCGGCCGCCGAACGCTCATCATCGACGGCGACATGCGCAAGCCGTCGGTTCACAAATATGTCGATGGTACCTCGGCGCTCGGCCTGTCCACCGTCCTTGCCGACCTGTCGACCCCGGAGGCAGCGATCGCGCGCACCTCGACACCGGGATTGTCGGTGATGTTTGCCGGCCCTTCGCCCGCAAGTCCGGCCGCGCTCCTCAGCGGGCGTCAGCTCAAGCAGCTTCTGAACTATCTTTCGAAGCAGTATGACGTGATCATCTTCGACGCGCCTCCCGTGTTCGGCCTCGCCGATGCTCCGCGCATCGCCGCCGCCGTTCAGCGGACGGTGTTCGTCGTCGAAGCCGGCCGCGCCAAGATCGGCGACGTCCGCGGCGCGATCCACCGCTTGATGGAAAGCCGCGCGAAGTTCGCCGGGATCGTGCTTACCAAGTTCGACGTCAGCCGGTCGGGCTCCGCGTCGAACCTGTACCTTTACGAATATGGCGAGCGGCGGCGAACCCCGCGGCTCCAGTCGGTCTGACCCGATGCCCTTCCCGACTCCGTCCCATGGCGTGATTAGCGCCGCACGATGCGCAGCCCTCGTTGCGGCCACCCTGCTGCTGATTCCGTCAGCGGCCGCCGCGAATCGCCCGCACGGGCCGCGCTGGCTGGGCGAACAGAATCGGGAGGGCAGCCAGGATCGGCAGGACGGCCCGGATCAGCAGGGTGGGCCGCCGATGCCGCCGCCCTTCATGAACCTCAAGGGCTCGGTTCAGGACCGCACGATCGGGCCGCTCCGGCTCGGCGAGGTCTATCGCGGGATCGATACCGACAAGGGCGCGTCGCTCCACAACGTGACGATCACCGGGATCGACGCCCGGTCGCTGCAGCGCAGCGGGATCCGCATCCGCGGCGACGCGATCGGTGTCCGCATTCAGAATTTCCACTTGCAGATGGACCCGGTGCCACAGACGTCCCCGAACCTGCCGAGCGGGATCGCCATCGGGGTCGGCCAGAACATCTCGATCAGCGACGGCACCATCTCGGGCTTCCAGATGGTCCGGGTGCCCGGGAAATATACCAACGGGGACGGGATCGCGAGTGAACGGACCGTCGATGGGCTGTCGATCACCAACGTCTCGTCAACGGACAACAGCGACGGCGGCTTCGACCTCAAGAGCCAAAACACGAAGCTCGATGGCCTGACGTCGGAGCGCAACGGCCGGAATTATCGGCTGTGGGGAACCGTCGACGCGGGGACGCTGACCAGCTCCGATCCCCGCGATGCCCATATTTGGGTCGGACAGGGCGCGGACATCCACATCCGGCACCTGATCGCCAGCTCGTCAACGGACGCTCCGCTGATCAAGATCGGCGGACCGTCCAGGATCACGATCGACCGATGCACGTTGCACCTTCAGCCGGGGACCCAAATCGTCGGCGAGCATGCCGAGGAGGCAGAGGTCCATCTCGGCCCGGGATGTTCGCGATGAGAGATCCCGCCGGCTGCAGCCCCTATTCAACTCACCAACCCATTCTCGCGCAGGAGCGCTTCCGATGACGACCCAGTTCACCCTCGTCGAAGACGAGACGGCCGAGCCCGAAGGCAGCCTGTTCAATCCACGCAACCTGCTTGCAATGCTCAGGCGGCGCATCTGGCCAGTGGCGATCAGCATGGTCGTCGTCCTGTTCCTGGCGGCGCTCGCCTACACGATCGCGCCGAAGCAATATCTCGCGATCGGAACCGTCGCGCTGGATCGTCAGCCGGACCAGCTGGTCGCGGAAAAGGATGACCAGAAGCCGTTGGTCACGGACTCCTCCTCGGTCGAAACCGAAGTCCAGGTGATCAAGTCGCCGGCCGTTGCCGCCGCCGTGGTCGACGGCCTTGGGCTCGATCGCATGCAGGGCTTTGGCCTCAGCGATTCGCCCGACACCGGCGGCCAGTCGCCGCGGGATCGCGCGATCCAGGTCATCGAGGCCGGGCTCCTGCCGGTTCGCTCGGGCACGTCCTACGCGATCAACGTGCAGTATCAGACTGCGGACCCGGTGCTTGCCGCCAGGATCGTGAATGCCGCCATGAACGCCTATACGGGCGGCCAGCGGTCGGCCCAGGCACGCCAGCTGAACCAGGACATCGCCTTGCTCCGCGACCGCATCAACCTGGTGCGTTCCGACGTTCTCAAGAGCGAAGCCGCCGTCGCCGCCTATCGCGGGCAAACGGGCCTGATCGACCTCGCCGCAAACAGCGACGCGGCCAACCAGAGC
>NZ_JAFAVR010000033.1 GCF_019242355.1 Sphingomonas sp.
CGGAAGCGGAGACGCCCTTATGATCGACCAGCTCGACCAATCCGATGACGGCGCGAGCCCCACCGCACGCTTGCTCGACGAGCTTCAGCTCTATGGTCACCGGCCATTTGACGATGCGCTCGACCCGCGTCCGCTCCCCGAAGATCATCTGGTGCAAGGCGCGGTTGCCGACATCTTCGATGCGCTGATCGTCGCGCTCGCCGATACGCGCATGGAGCCGGATCTCGACGACATTCTCTGGGCGCAGGTCAATCTATTTCACCGCACCGAAACTCGGTTCGAGCGGCTGCTCGACGACAATGAGCAGGCGCAAAAGCGTCTCCAGCGCGAGCAGGACGGATCTGAGGTCAAGTCGGTCGAGCTCGAACGGCTGATCGCGCAAGGGATCAGCCTGATCGAACGCCGCAACGCGCTCGAAGCGTTCCGCGAGTGCGCCGCGGCAGCCTATGAAGCGCATTGCCGCAAGCCGTGGCGGCCGCATCACGGCTCGCTGGTCCACCGCCGGACCCTAACCTCAAGCCTCATCGACAGCCGCGACTTCATCGCCGCGCGCGCGCGCGGCGACGCTGCGATGCTGCTCCCTGCCGGACCTCGCATCGCCTTCACTGGCGGCCTCGACTGCGCCGATCACATCGCGATATGGGCAGCCCTCGACCGTTGCCGCGCCAAGCATCCCGACATGGTGCTGCTGCATGGCGGGGGCCCCAAGGGCGCCGAGCTCCTCGCTGCGCGCTGGGCCGATCACCGCCAGGTGACCCAGATCGCGTTTAAGCCCGACTGGACCCGGCACGCCAAGGCAGCTCCGTTCAAGCGCAACGACGCCATGCTCGAAAATCTGCCGATCGGCGTCGTCGTCTTCCCCGGGTCGGGCATCCAGGACAACCTCGCCGACAAGGCGCGTAAGCTCGGCATTCCGCTGTTCGACTTCCGACGCAACGCTGTGTGAGCGCCGTCCGGCGTCCTGCTAACACTGGCGGCGATGTCACTTCCGGCGTATATTCCCAGTCGCGCCGTGGCGGTGGTGGAGGCGCGATCGTCTCCACCTGTCGCTATGGAAAGGCATATCCCATGTTCGTCATCGGCCTGCTCGGCGCGGTCTGCGCGACCGCCGCCCTTACCATGTTCATCGTTCGCCTCGCAGAAATCGCGCTCCCTTGCTGGGTCGGACTTGTCAGTCTCTTCGCGGCTCTGCACTGCGACGTCGATCCGCTCCTCGCAATCGCCATCGCCCTTCTGCTCGGGGCGCTGACCCTCATCGCCGGACGGGCCGCGTTCGCGCAAAACCGGTCGCTCGGGCTGCGCGCCGCAGTCGCCGCCGTCTTCGTCATTCCGGCGGCCATTGCCGGTTATCACGTCGCTGGGGGCATCGTGTCGCTGACCAGCGGCTCGCAGCTCGCGCGCCTGGTCGCCGGGGCCGGCGGCGCAATCGGGGTTGGCTGGGCATCGCTTCAGCACCTGATCGGGGGCGCCTCTACACTCGGCAAGCCCACACGACTGGCAGATCTGGCCGGCCTAAACCGCGTCGATGGAACGCCGCGATGGCCGGCGGCGGCGACCCAGGAGCGCGGGCACCTTAGCTGACTGGCGATCGGCAAACGGTGCCATCGAGTCGCTCGTCGGAGCTTTGATGGTCCGGCAGGTCGCATCGTCATTACTCCGGCGGACCTGCCGCTCCCGTGCCCACTCGGTCTCTCGCAATGGCCGTATGGCCGCGGGTCCGCGCCTCTGCCGCAACGGGGCGGACGCGACTTTCTTCCCCTGCCGGGCCTCGGCCCGGCATTCCTCGCGAACCAAGAAAGCCGCTTCGCTCCGTCCTCCGCTCACGCTTCGGCCCTGCTCACCGGCTGACGCCGGCGGGGTGCGGCGGCGCCTCCCCGCGTCCCGGTCACGGCCATCGAGACCGCGATAGGCGCGGGTTCTCGATAGCCAAGGAGACGTGATCATGGCCACCATCGGCACCTTCAAGAAGTCCGCGAACGGCGAATATGTCGGCGACATCACCACCCTCTCAGTCCAGGCGAAGGGCGTCCGCATCGTCCCCGAGAGCGCCCGCGGCAACGACAGCGCGCCCTCGCACAGGGTGTTCGTCGGCAAGGCCGAGATCGGTGCAGGATGGGCGAAACGCTCGAACGAAGGGCGCGACTATCTCGGTCTGAAGCTCGACGACGTTAGCTTCACCGCTCCGATTTACGCCAATCTGTTCGACGACGAGGGCGGCGATAGCTACTCGCTGATCTGGTCGCGGCCGAACGGCAAGCGCGCCGATTGAGAGCCCCGACAAGCCCCGCCCGGGACACCCCCGGGCGGGGCTTTCTGCTGGTTGGGCAGCAGGTACGGCCCTGGAAGGAGGTGCGGAGCGGGTCTGGTCTCAACCTTCTCGGTCAATGACCTCTCGTCTTCGATGACGCGAGCGGCGCCGACACGCCAGCTGTGTCGATTTTGCGACATCGATTTTCGACACTCGGACAGCGGCGGCCATAGCGGCATGTTCTGACGCCAGACGCAGCCACGCGTCGCCCAACCGGAACAGCAATATGGTCGACCATACCGACCGCGCCGATGTCGCGCGGCACGGCAGCCCCTATTTGAATGCGCGGCAGGCGGCCTTCTTCCTCAAGATGTCGCCGCGCTCGCTCCAGCGGCTCCGCGCCAGCGGCAAAGGCCCGACCGTGCGGCGCCATGCGCGCATGGTCCTCTACCATATCGACGACCTCGAAGCCTGGTCGCGATCGCGCGCCGATGCCCGCGCGCGCGAGGCCCAATCATGACGCGGCGGAACCCGAATCCCAGCGATCTGCCCCTCTTTGTGTGGGGCGACGCGCGGCTTCAGCGCGATGTCGAACGCCGTCGCTTGCACCGCCGTGTGGGGCTCGTCGCCGTGCTCGCGAGCGCCGTCACGCTGTCGGCGGCGGTGCCGCCGCTCCCCCGTCTCGTGTGGAATGCGAGCGCCAGCGCACCGATCGGGCTCTACTTCGTCACGCCCGGCGGTCGCCCGCGACGTGGCGATATCGTGATCGCCCGCGTGGCGACGGCGGTGCGCGCTTTGGCCGCATCGCGGCGCTATATTCCGGCCGACGTTCCGCTCGTGAAGCATGTCGGCGGCTTGGTCGGCGACACCGTCTGCGCGGTCGGAAACACGATCATCATCGACGGCAAGGTCGTAGCCATCCGGCGCCGAGTGGACGCGATTGGCCGGGTGTTGCCGTGGTGGCGCGGCTGTCGGCTGCTTGGGCCGAGCGACATTTTCCTGCTCTCGGGTGGCGTGCCGGCGTCGTTCGACGGTCGCTACTTTGGCGTCAGTCCGCGTGCTGACATCATCGGTACTGCGAGGCCGCTATGGACGCGCTGAGGTCGCTTGCAGCGTTCGCGCTGCTGGTCGCGCCCGCCGCGACCGGCGCGCAGCCGGCCGCCGATCATGTCGCACGCTGGCGGCCGTACATCGCCGAAGCATCCTCCCGCTTCGCCGTGCCGGCAGAGTGGATCGAGCATGTCATGCGCGCCGAGAGCTTCGGACTGACGACGCTACATGGCCGCCCAATCCGGTCAAAAGCCGGTGCGATGGGGCTGATGCAGCTCATGCCGGCAACATGGACGGCGATGCGGAACACCTATCATCTCGGCACCAACCCAGACGATCCCCACGACAACATCATCGCTGGAGCAGCCTTTTTGGCGATGATGCGCGACCGGTTCGGCTATCCTGGTATGTTCGCGGCGTACAATGCCGGGGCGGCACGCTATGCTGCCTACCTCGCCGGCCAGTCGCGGCTGCCGCGCGAGACGGTGGCCTATTTGGGCGCCATCACAGGCGAACCTGGCGCCGCTGCTGTGATCCCCACAACGTCACCGCGCCAGCTCCTGTTCGTGCTGCGTCACGATCTTGCCAAGCAGGATCAGCCTCCAATTGCACGCCCGGCAAGCGATGGGATGTTCGCGATCCTGAGAGGGCAACGCTAGTGGCGGGCGGGGGAGGGGCTCGTCTCGTCGGAGGTGTCCTCGATGAGGAGGACAGCACGGACGGGAGACACATCATCATGGCTTATGTTTCGCAGCTCGAAGCGGTGTCGGCCAAAGCCACAGATCGCGTGACGGCGGCGCTCATTGCGGGGCTCGAACTCGAGTTTGGACGCGGCGCGGGCGAGGCTTTGGCAGCACGTTTTCTGGCAGCGGAAGAGACCGATTTCATCTGGGACGCACGCGTCGAAGAGCGCTGGCTCGGCGCGTATGAGAGCGTCGAAGATGATGATTTCGAGCTGGATCGGGTCGCAATTCTCGGTCGGATGAAGGGCCGCTGGTTCGTCGCGCAGCTTATCGTCGATGGCGAAGGGCACGCGCACGGAATGCTCGGCCGGCGCGACTTCAAGAGCGCAAACACGGCGCGGGAGGCTTTTGCCGATGCGCATTGAGCGGCAGCGGCAAGCATCGGAGAGGCGGCGTCACACCGACGCCGTCTCTCCCTTTTTTGAGCCGAGCAGGACAGAACAGGGGGGCAGGGAGCGTTTGCAAGATAAAGGCAGTGCCTCCGGGGCACTGCTAAGTTGCGGTCTGCACATCCCTTTTTCAGGAGGCTGCGCCTCCTGGGGCGGAGGCTGCCGCCTCGCGCTCGCCATCGTCATCGCCGGTGGCTGCCGATGAGCGAGGACGACGAGTTCACACCCAAGCTCGGCAAGCCGCGCGCAGGTGGCAAGGCCAAGCTGCGCAAATATCTGGGCGCGGTCGTTGGCGCAGCGGCCCGGACCGGCGCAACGTCCGGCATCCGGGCGCGGCGGTTCGACGGCAGCCGGATCGGTCGTGGCGCGAGCATGGGACGCGTGCTCTCCGGACGAGACCGGCTTGCCGGCCTTCGCAGCAGGCGCGCGGTTGTGAAGGCGCGCTTCGTGCGGCTGGGTGCGGCGAAGCTGTCTGCGGCGCGTGTCCACCTTCGCTACATGCAGCGCGATGGCGCGACCCGCGACGGTGCGCCGGGCTCGCTCTATTCTGCAGGCTCGGATGATGCCGACGGTCGCACGTTCATGGACCGCGCCGCCGAGGATCGCCATCAGTTCCGCTTCATCGTCTCGGCAGAGGACGGCGATCAGTATGACGATCTGAAGCCGCTGACTCGCCGGCTGATGGCGCAGATGGAGCAGGATCTCGGCACCAAGCTTGACTGGGTGGCGGCCGATCACTTCGACACGGGTCGTCCTCACACCCACATCGTCGTGCGCGGCCGCGACGAGCGCGGCGACAATCTCGTCATTGCGCGGGAATATATCAGCCATGGCTTGCGCGAGCGCGCCGCCGAGCTGGTGACGCTCGATCTGGGTCCGCGCACGACGCTCGAGATCGAGGAGCGGTTGCGCCATGACGTCGACGCCGAGCGGTTGACGCCGATCGATCGGCGGATGGCTCGCGACATGGATGAGGTCCGCGAGGTGAGGCAATCGATGCGTGATCCGTTTCAGCAGGCGCTC
>NZ_JAFAVR010000274.1 GCF_019242355.1 Sphingomonas sp.
CATCAGGTCAGAGGCACCGTTGGCGACCTTGGGTTGGTCGGTGAAGCCGGGGGCGCTGTTGACGAAGACGCCGAGCTTCACGACCCGCTCGACCCGGTCGAGCGAGCCCAGCGCCGCCTTGACCTGGGCCAGCAGCATGATGCCGCAGCGGCGGGCCGCAACCATTCCCGCGTCGAGGTCCATGTCCTCGCCCAGCCGTCCCTTGATGAGACTACCGTCTTCGGCGAAGCTGATCTGGCCGGAGATGTGCAGCAGTCCGTCCCGTTCCACCGCGGGAACGTAGGAGGCCACTGGCGCGGCTGGCTGCGGGAGGGTGATTCCGAGTTCGGAGAGACGCTGGTCGATGCTCATGGGGCCAGCCCCAAGCACTGCGACGGCCACGAATCAAGCCTCGCGATGGACCTGGAAGCCGGCGAAGCTCTGGCTGGTCGGCATGATTTCCAGCGCGTTGATGTTGAGGTGCGGCGGAAGGGTCGCGACCCACCAGATCGTCTCGGCGATGTCCTCGGCCGTCATCGGCGCCATGCCGGCATAAAGTTTTCGGGAGGCTTCCTCATCGCCGCCGGTGCGGACGATCGTGAACTCGGTCTCGGCCATGCCAGGCTCGATCGAGGTGACGCGGACTCCAGTCCCGTGGAGGTCGGAGCGCAGGTCGAGCGAGAACTGGCGGACGAAGGCCTTGGTGCCGCCGTACACCGCGCCCCCCTTGTAGGGGTAAGTAGCGGCTACGGACGACAGGTTGATGATCGCGCCCCGTCGTTCGGTGAGCGTCGGCAGGAGCGCTCGGGTCAGCGCGACGAGGCCCGTCACGTTGGTCTCGATCACATCCTCGAGCCGCTGCCAATCGGTGGTCGGCAGAGGGTCGGTCGGCGGTGCAAGCCCGGCATTGTTGAGCAGCAGGTCGATATCGCCCCACGGACCGTTCAACCTGGCGAGGCCCTCGACTGCGGCGACGTCACGCATGTCGACCACAAGCGGCAGGAAAGCTTCGCCGAGCTCCTCCGCCAGCGCGCGGAGGCGGTCGCCGCGACGGCCAGTGCCGACGACCCGCCAGCCGCCGCTCGCAAACCGGCGCGCCGCCGCATCCCCAATGCCGGCCGTGGCGCCGGTGATCAGGATCGTTTTCATGCTGTCTCCTCATGCCCGTCTAGCGCTCGGCGAGCTGCGACGATGGCTGCAGGCTCTACGCCAATCTGCTCGGATACCGCCAGCAGGTCCGGCTCGTGAGATTCGAGGAAGCCGATCAGGGCGGAGAGGAGGCTGCGGTCGCCGGCCCGGGCCCGCAGTTCGTCCGTCCCGATTCCGGTCAGGTCGAGGAACCGCCGGGCGCGGCGTTCGTCCGACAAAGCGGCCGCGAGGGCCGAGAGAGCGATGACATGCGGGTCGTTTGGCGTCTTGTCCGGCATAGCCTAGGAGAGTCCGCTGCGTTGAGGGGAGTGGGGTGGCGAAGATCCTGATCGTCGAGGACAATGCCCTCAACATCAAATTGTTCTGCGACCTGCTCTCCGCGCACGGCCATCAGCCGGAGGCGGTGACCGACAGCCGGCAGGCGCTCGACGCCGCGCACGACCTGGGGCCGGACCTGGTGATCACCGACATCCAGCTGCCGCATGTAACGGGCCTCGACCTCATCCGCATGATCCGCGCGGACGAGCAGCTGCACGAGGTGCCGATCATGGCCGTAACCGCCTATTCGGCGACCGGCGATGAGGAGCGAATCCGGGCGGCGGGGGCCCAGGCCTATGTCGCCAAGCCGATTTCGGTGGTTCGGTTTGCGGATACCGTCGAGGAGTTGCTCAGAAAGCCCCGCGCCGCGTCGGAGACGGAGCCGCACGTGATCGATGCACGGGACGACGGGCCCGCGGTGCCGGACGACGGCGAGCCGGCTTAGGCGCCCTTAAGGTCACTAAAGTCACGCGGTCGGGCGGCTTTTTCGTGCACTTATGCGGTGTTTGGTGGGCTTCGGAGCCGTCACGGAGTAAATCCGTGACGTCGATCGGCTCCGCTCCGCGGGCCGTCGGCCGGGCCTGCGCCGTCTCTTCGCGCTGCTCGAGATTTGCTTTGCAAATCTCTCCCTGCGCTCGGCGGCTGGGCCTTACTTGATCTTGGCTTCCTTGAAGTCGACGTGCTTGCGCGCGACCGGGTCGTACTTCTTGAAGCTCAGCTTCTCGGTCTGCGTGCGCGGGTTCTTCTTCGTCACATAGAAGAAGCCCGTGTCGGCGCTGCTGACGAGCTTGATCTTGACCGTTGCCGGCTTTGCCATTGGATCGATCCCGATTTCAAAAAAAGAAAGCGGCACGCGTCGCGCCGCTTACAATCGTCGCCCTCCTGACGAACCGGACCGATTCTGTCAACCGAAACAGGCCGAGAGGTCGCGGGCGACTGTTCCGGCACCGGTTCGGCCCCTCGCGCATTTGAACCGCGATGCGCGCCTTTTCGCAACTGCTCGACGACCTCGTCTACACGCGATCACGCAACACCAAGCTGAAGCTCATCGGAGATTACCTGAGGGAAACATCCGATCCCGACCGAGGCTATGGCCTGGCGGCGCTGACGGGGACGCTCGACATCCCGCACATCAAGCCGGCGGCGGTGCGGTCGCTCGTGTCCGAGCGGATCGACCCGGTGCTGTTCGCGATGAGCCGCGATTATGTCGGCGACACGGCTGAGACGGTCTCCCTGCTGTGGCCGAAGCGGACCGGCGAGCCGCCGGAGCTGGACGACGCGACTCTCAGGATCAGCGACGCGATCGATCGGCTGCGCCTGGCGTCGAAGCTGGATGCGCCGCGGGTGCTCGCCGCCATGCTCGACCATCTCGACGCGTCCGGGCGATTCGCGCTGTTGAAGCTGGCGCTCGGCGAGCTTCGAGTCGGGATCAACGCCCGGCTCGCCAAGCAGGCGCTCGCCCAGGCGTTCGGGCTGGACGTCGAGGCTGTCGAGGAGGTCTGGCACGGGCTGCGGCCGCCGTTCGCCGAATTGTTCGACTGGGCAGAGGGCCGGGCCGGCCAGCCCGCAGTTCGCGACGTCCCGGTGTTTCGCCCCTTCATGCTTGCTCACGCGCTTGAGGACGGCCGCGTTTCGCTGGACGATTATGTCGCAGAATGGAAATGGGACGGCATCCGGACCCAGCTCGTCCATTCGGGCGGCAAGACTCGGCTGTACAGCCGCACCGGCGATGACATCAGCGGCAGCTTCCCGGACGTCGCGGACGCATTCGGGTTGCCGGGCGTGCTCGACGGCGAGTTGCTGGTCAGGGGAAACGCCCAGGGCGACGTTGACCTCCATGGCGGCGCCGCGGCGAGCTTCAATGCGCTGCAGCAAAGGCTGGGCCGCAAGGCGGTCAGCGGCAAGATGCTCTCCGCCTACCCCGCCTTCGTTCGGCTCTATGACATATTGTTCGACGGCGACGAGGACTTGCGCGAGCGGCCCTGGCACGAGCGGCGCCAGAGGCTCGAAGCGTTTGCGGCGCCGCTCGATCCCGAGCGGTTCGATGTGTCGCAGCTGATCGCCGCCGACAGCTTCGAGCAGCTCGAGGATCTGCGCGCCAACGCTCGCGACGCCGCCATCGAGGGCATCATGCTC
Source organism: Sphingomonas sp. (assembly GCF_019242355.1). GTDB lineage: Bacteria > Pseudomonadota > Alphaproteobacteria > Sphingomonadales > Sphingomonadaceae > Sphingomicrobium. The sequence continues at coordinate 3,583 of NZ_JAFAVR010000274.1, forward strand.
AAGCGCCGCGACAGTCCTTATGTCGGCGGGCGCCGGGCGGGCCTCTGGTATAAGTGGAAGCGCGACCCCCTGACCGCCGATTGCGTGCTGATGTATGCGCAGCGCGGGTCGGGGAAGCGATCGAGCTTCTACTCCGACTTCACGTTCGGCTGTTGGAGCGACGACGGTGATTTGCTGCCGGTCGGCAAGGCCTATTTCGGCTTCACCGACGAGGAATTGAAATGGCTCGACCGCTGGGTCCGCGGCCACACGGTGCAGCGGTTCGGGCCGGTGCGCGAAGTCGAGAAGGACCTGGTGCTCGAGGTCGCGTTCGATTCGATCCATGCCAGCACGCGCCACAAGTCGGGCCTCGCGATGCGCTTCCCAAGGATCAGCCGAATCCGCACGGACAAGCCGGCCGCGGAAGCGGACCGGGTGGCAACGCTGATCGCGATGGCAACTTGAACGACGTCCAAGAGAAACGCCCGCCCGGCGCGTGGCCGGACGGGCGTTTCCTGCCCCCTATCGAGGGAGAGGCTTAGCTCGCCGGCTGGAGGTTCACGGCGGCATATTTGCCGCGGCGGTCGACCTCAATCTCGAACGACACGCGGTCGCCCTCGTTCAGAGTGGGCATGCCCGCCCGCTCGACGGCCGAGATGTGGACGAAGGCGTCCGGCTGTCCGTCGTCGCGCTGAATGAAGCCGAAGCCTTTCATCGCGTTGAAGAACTTCACCGTACCGCTGGCCTTCTCGCCAGTCAGCTGCCGCTGCGGCCCGCCAGCGCCGCCGGCGCCGGCACGATCACCGCCGCCGCTGCGCTCGACCGGCATCGGCTCGCCTTCGATGCGAAGGTTGGTCGCCGAAATGCGGCCGCCGCGATCGACGAGCGTGAACTCGAGCGGCTGGTTGTCGGCCAGGTCGGTAAGACCAGCCTGCTCGACCGCCGAGATGTGCACGAACACGTCCTCGCCGCCGTCATCACGGACGATGAAGCCGAAGCCCTTCTGCGGGTTGAAAAACTTGACGACACCTTTGCCCTCGCCGACGACCTGGGGCGGCATTCCGCCACCGCCGCCGTAGCCGCCGCGCTCCTGGAAACCGCCGCCGAAGTCGCTGCTGTTGTCGCCGAAACTGTCGCGCTTATCACGGCCGCGGCTGCCGCGATCCCCCTTGCGCCCTTTATCGAAACCCATGCCCGTCCAAACTTCCGTGCGCCCACAACCCATGAAAAACCAAAGCGCTGGGGCCTTAAGCGCACCTGGTCAAAGCACGTGTTCGAGTCACGCACCGCCCGTCCCTTAGCCGAAATTCATTACAGGGCCTAGATTGAATCCGGTCGGGGGCTGGCAAGGTAGGGGACACGCGGACTAAAGCGGTCGCAAAGCATCGCGCAGGAGCAACAATGGCGGTCCATTTCCACGAAGAAGACCTGCCCGCGGACGTTTCGTTCCGCGACGGCCCGATCGCCGTCGACACGGAGGCCATGGGCCTCATCTGGGGCCGCGACCGGCTGTGCGTGGTGCAGCTTTCCGACGGCGGCGGCGACGAGCATCTCGTCCGATTCCGCCGCGGCAGCAATTACGACGCGCCCAATCTGAAGGCGCTGCTTGCCGACCCCGACCGACTGAAGCTCTATCATTTCGCCCGTTTCGACATCGGCATCATGCAGGCCTATCTCGGCATCATGGCGGCGCCGCTTTACTGCACGCGCACCGCGTCGCGGCTGGTCCGCACCTATACCGACCGTCACGGCCTCAAGGACCTGGTCAAGGAATTGCTCGGCCAAGAGATATCGAAGCAGCAGCAGACCAGCGACTGGGGAGCGGCCGAGCTCAACGACGCGCAACGCGAATATGCGGCAAGCGACGTCCGCTACCTGCACGCGCTGAAGGAACGGCTCGACGAGCGGCTCGAACGCGAAGGCCGGACGGAGCTTGCCCGCGCCTGCTTCGACTTCCTGCCGACGCGCGCCTTGCTCGACCTTGCCGGCTGGCCCGAGCAGGACATCTTCGCACACGATGGCTGACGGTTCGCCCCGCGTAACAGAGAAGCAGCGCTGGGCCCTTCCCGGCAGCGGCCACGACCGGATCGTGCGCTGGTCGAAGGTGGCGCTTCCGGCCGCGGTCGGCGTGCTTGTCGCGATCCTGGCGCTCGCCCCACTCGACAAGCACGGGGAGGTCAGCTTCATCCTCGACAAGAAGAAGGTCGACAGCGCGCAGGAGCACATGCGCCTCGAGTCGGCCCATTATGTCGGCACGGACGACAAGGGGCAGAACTTCCTGATCACCGCGAATCGCGCGCTTCAGCGAAGCGCCAACGTGCCTCTGGTCGACATCGAGGGCGTATCCGCGAAGCTGGCGCTGCAGAACGGGCCGGTGACCATTGCCGCCAATTCCGGCCAATATGATCTTGACCGGCAGAAGGTCGCGATCCCGGGCCAGGTCAAGGTCACGGGACCGGACGGCTACCGGCTCGGCACCCAGGCCGTGAACGTCGACATGAAGCAGCGTCAGCTGACGAGCACCGGCCCGGTGGCCGGCGAAATGCGGCTCGGCCGGTTCCAGGCCGGGCATCTCCACGCCGACCTTGCAAGCCGGACTGTCGTGCTCGACGGCGGCGCTCGCTTGAAAATCGTGCAGGGGGCCGTCAGATGAGGGCGATGGCCAAGCGCGGCACGATCCTTGCACTCCTCGGCCTCACCGCGTCGGCAGCGGTGGCGCAGACTCAACAGCAGGGCCCGGTCTCGGCGCTCAAGGGGCATGATCGCAACGCGCCGGTCGACGTCTCCTCGCAGCGGATCGAGGTCCAGGACCGCGCCGATCGCGCCGTCTTCGTCGGCGCCGTCCATGCCGTGCAGGGCGACCTGACCATGGATACCGAGCGGCTGACGGTTGCTTATTCGACGAAGCAATCGAGCCAGGCCAGCGGCAGCGGGGTTCAGATCAACCGGCTCGACGCCGCCGGCGGCGTGGTCGTCCACAGCCCGTCGGAGACCGCCAAGGGCGACTTCGGCATCTACGATCTCGACCGCAAGCTCATTACGGTGCTCGGCAACGTCCAGCTCAATCAGGGCGCGAACCAGATCAACGGCTCCCGGCTGGTCATCGATCTCGATTCGGGCCGGGCAGTGGTCGACGGCGGGCCGCTGGGCGTGAACTCCAGCGGCGGCCGCGTGACCGGTCATTTCACGGTCCCTCAGCGCCAGTCGCAGCAGCACTGACCGCAATGAACGAGGCCGCAACGATCGTCCGCCCTGCCGAGGAGCAGGAGCAAAGCGTGACGGGCGGCCTCCAGGTTCGGTCGATCGCCAAGGCCTACGACCGCCGCCAGGTGCTCCACGACGTGTCGCTTGACGTCCACCGCGGCGAGGTCGTCGGCCTGCTCGGTCCCAACGGCGCCGGCAAGACGACCTGCTTCTATTCCGTCATGGGCCTGGTGAAGCCGGACAGCGGGCGGATCTTCCTGGACGGGCAGGACATCACCGAACTGCCGATGTATCGGCGCGCGGTGCTGGGGCTTGGCTATCTGCCGCAGGAGACCTCGATCTTCCGCGGTCTTTCGGTCGAGGCAAACATCAAGGCTGTTCTCGAGGTTTCGGTCGCCGACCGGCAGACGCGGCGCGACCGGCTCGAGCAGCTGCTCGGCGAGTTCGGGCTGACGAGGCTGCGCGAGTCTCCGGCGATGGCCCTGTCGGGCGGTGAGCGCCGGCGCTGCGAGATTGCCCGGGCACTTGCCGCCGATCCGACGATCATGCTGCTCGACGAGCCGTTCGCCGGGATCGACCCAATCTCGATCTCCGACATCCGCGAGCTGGTTCGCGAATTGAAGAAGCGCGACATCGGCGTCCTCATCACCGACCACAATGTCCGCGAGACGCTCGACATCGTCGATCGCGCCTGCATTATCTACGGAGGGCAGGTGCTGTTCCAGGGAACGCCCGAAGCCCTGGTCGCTGATGCGGAGGTTCGCCGCCTCTACCTCGGCGAGAGCTTCGCGCTGTAGCGGGCAAGCAGCATGGGCCTGGGCCCGTCCTTAAGCATTCGCCAAAGCCAGTCGCTGGTCCTCACGCCCCAGCTAACGCAGGCGATCAAGCTCCTGCAGCTCAGCAACCTCGAGCTCGAAGCCTACATCGCCGAGGAAATGTCGAAGAACCCGCTGCTGGAAGCTCGGCAGGAGGACGACGCCGACGCTCCGGCTGCGGAGTTCAGCGGCAGCGAGGACATCGCCGGCGACGAGGCACCGGACGATCCGGGAGCCGACGATCTGATTTCGGCGCGAGCGGAGGACGATCGTCCGCTCGACCACGACTGGGACGCGGATGCGCTCGAGACGGACAGCTTCGCCGATGTCGTGACGTCCGGCGGCGGAGATGAGGCATTCGACTTCGACCGCCTGGAATATGAGGCGGCATCGCTCGCCGAGCATCTGCTCGACCAGCTGCACGGGGTATCGGGGGCGGAAGGCGAGCTTGCGCGGCTGATCGCCGAGACCCTCGATGAGACGGGCTATCTGAACGTGCCCCTGGCCGACATCGCCGGTCTGACCGGCGCGCCACTCGCAACGGTGGAGAAGGCGCTGGCGATCGTTCAGGACCTCGACCCGCCGGGGATCGGTGCGCGCAGCCTCGCCGAATGCTTGGCGCTGCAGGCGAAGGCGGTGGACCGCTACGACCCGGCGATGGCGCGGCTGATCGACAACCTCGACCTGCTGTCCAAGGGCCGCACCACCGACCTCAAGCGCATTTGCAGCGTCGACGACGAGGATCTTGCCGACATGATCCGCGAGCTTCGGGCCTATGATCCCAAGCCGGGCTGCCGCTTCTCGCGCTCCGCGGCGGAAGAGGTCACGCCCGACGTTTTCGTGCGCCGGACTAGGGCCGGGCATTCGGTCGAACTCAATCAGGCGACTCTGCCGCGGCTGCTCGTCAATCGGCGCTATTACCAGGAGCTCAAGTCGGGCCCTCAGGACAAAGCCTCGAAGGCGTGGCTCAGCGAGTGCCTGGTCACCGCCAACTGGCTGGTGAAGGCCCTCGACCAGCGGGCGCGGACGATCGTCAAGGTCGTATCGGAGATCGTGAAGCGCCAGCAGGGCTTCTTCGATCGCGGCGTGACGGCGATGAAGCCGCTGACCCTCCGCGAGGTCGCGGAGGCGATCGAGATGCATGAATCGACCGTCAGCCGGGTCACATCGAACAAATATCTGCTGTGCGACCGCGGGCTCTACGAGCTGAAGTATTTCTTCGGCTCGGGCGTCGCCTCGGGCGATGGCGATGGTGCTGCGGCGGAAGCGGTGAAGTCCGCGATCAAAACGCTGATCGACGCCGAGGACGAGGTGCTGAGCGACGACGCAATCGCCGGGCTGCTCAAGCAAAAGGGCTTCGAGTGCGCGCGGCGGACGGTGGTGAAATATCGCGAGGCGATGGGCATCGGGTCGTCGATTCAGCGGCGAAGAATGCGCAAGATTGGGGGCTAGGCGCTCACCCGCGCCCAGATCGGGAGGTGATCCGACGCCCGCCGCGCGCTTGGGCTCATGTGCACGCCGGCGGCCTCAATGTTGAGGTCCTTGTGAACGATGATCCGATCGAGCTGCGCGACCGGGTGGCGGGCGTGGAAGCTGGGACCGGTCGGCGCGAGGTGAAACTCGGGCTCGATCTCGCGCAGGCAACCGGCTTCGGTCCGCCATTCATTGGTGTCGCCCATCAGGACGGTCGGCATTTTCTGCGGCCGGCGATCGATCGCGTCGAGGATCGCCCGCATCTGCCGCTTCCGCCACAGGCCGGAAAGATCGAGGTGCATTCCGACAATGCGCAACGGCTTCTCGTCGATCAGAAGCTCGGCGATGACCGCACCACGCGGCTCCAGCGTCGGCAGCTCGAGGGCAGCCGAGTCGAGGACTCCGATATGCCGCTTCACCAGGATGGCATTGCCGTGCCAGCCGATGTTCCGCGTGTTGACGTTGAGCAGCCGGTCGGTGTGCCGACGGGCCTTGTCGAACATGCGCTTGTGCCGCACGCCGAGATGAACCGGCTTGTAGAGGCCGTGGCTGTCGATCAGTTCGTGCGGCACCGCCGACCCGCGCCCGCCGACGCGTTTGTCGGCTTCCTGAAGCGCGACGATGTCGGCGTCGATCTCGCGGAGCACGTCGAGCACGCGCTTCGGGTCGCGCCGCCGGTCGAGCCCGACCGCCTTGCGCATGTTGTAGGACGCGAGGGTAACGGAGGGACGACTCACCCTGCGCCAACATCGTCCATGAGCCGAAGTTCCTATACGTCCAGGTTGGCGACGCTGAGGGCGTTGTCCTGGATGAATTCGCGGCGGGGTTCGACGACGTCGCCCATGAGGCGCGTGAAGATCTCGTCGGCGACGTCCGCCTGGGCGATCTCGACGCGGAGGAGCGAGCGGTTGGCGGGGTCGAGCGTCGTTTCCCACAATTGCTCGGCGTTCATTTCGCCGAGGCCCTTGTAGCGCTGAATGCTGAGACCCTTGCGGCCGGCGGCGAGGACGGCGTCGAGCAGCTCGGACGGACGAGTGACCGGGACTGGCTTGCCCTTGGTGTCGGCCGAAGCTTCCTGGGCCGCGTCCTCGCCCTCACCTTCGCCGACGGTCGCTTCCTGTTCGGCAGCGGCGCCCTTCCTGAGCGTGCGCAGCGTCGAGGGCGCGGCGTAGGCAGCGGCCTGTTCCCTGGCGAGCATGTCGAGCTTTCGCGCTTCCGCGGAGACGAGGAAGCTCGGCTCGATGATGGCGACGTCCGTCACTCCGCGCCACAGGCGGCGGAGGAGGTAGCCGCCCTCGGCCGCGACTTCGCCGGACCAGGTGGCTTCCAGGTCGCCAGCGCCGAGCCACTGCGCAACCTTGGCGACGGCTTCGACGCGGCGGCTCGCGCTCAAGTCAGGAGCAAGCGCGCCATTGATGGCGAGAGCCTCGACCAGCGCCGGGTCGTACTTGCGCGGAGCATAGCGCATCAGGGTGCGCATCCGGCGGGCGTGATCGACGAGCGTCTTGAGGTCGTGGCCCGAACGCTGGCCGTCGGGGGTGTCGAGGATCAGGCCCTCAAGCCCGGCTTCCTCGAGATAATCGTCGAGCGCCGCGTCGTCCTTGAGATAGACCTCCGACCGGCCGCGCGCGACCTTGTAGAGCGGCGGTTGGGCGATGAAGAGGTGGCCGTTGGCGATCAGCTCCGGCATCTGCCGGTAGAAGAAGGTCAGAAGCAGCGTGCGGATGTGGGCGCCGTCGACGTCGGCGTCCGTCATGATGACGATCTTGTGATAGCGCAGCTTCTCGATGTTGAACTCTTCGCGGCCGATGCCCGTGCCGAGCGCCTGGATCATCGTCCCGATCTCACGGCTCGACAGCATCCGGTCGAAGCGCGCGCGCTCGACGTTGAGCAGCTTGCCGCGCAGGGGCAGGATCGCCTGGTTGTGGCGGTTGCGGCCCTGCTTGGCGGAGCCGCCGGCCGAGTCACCCTCGACCAGGAACAGCTCGCTCAATGACGGGTCGCGTTCCTGGCAATCGGCGAGCTTTCCGGGCAGCGACGCGATGTCCATCACGCCCTTGCGCCGGGTCAGCTCGCGCGCCTTCTTCGCGGCTTCGCGGGCCGCGGCGGCGTCGATCACCTTCTGGATGATCGCGCGGGCGTCGGCGGGATGCTCCTCCAGCCACTCCGTCATCTTGTCGCTCATCAGGCTTTCGAGCGGCTGGCGGACCTCGGAGCTGACCAGCTTGTCCTTGGTCTGCGAGCTGAACTTGGGGTCGGGCAGCTTGACCGAGACGATTGCCGTCAGGCCCTCGCGCATGTCGTCGCCGGTGAGCGTCACCTTTTCCTTCTTCAGCATGCCGGACTTTTCGGCATAGCCGTTGATGGTGCGGGTAAGGGCGGCGCGGAAGGCGGCCATGTGCGTGCCGCCGTCGCGTTGCGGGATGTTGTTCGTGAAGGGCAGGACGTTCTCGTAATAAGAGTCGTTCCACTCCAGCGCGACGTCGATGCCGATGCCGTCGCGGACCGCCGAGATAGCGATCGGATCGGGGAACAGCGCCGTCTTGGCGCGGTCGAGATATTTGACGAAGGCCGCGATTCCGCCCTCGTAATAGAGCTCGTGCTCGACCCTTTCCTCGTGCCGGGCGTCGGCGAGGATCAGGCGGACTCCGGAGTTGAGGAAGGCGAGCTCACGGTAGCGGTGCTCGAGCTTCTCGAAGTCGAACTCGGTGATCTTGAAGGTCTCGGGGCTCGGCAGGAAGGTGACCTGCGTGCCCTTCTTGCCCTCCGGCGCCGGGCCGACGACCCGAAGCGGAGCGACCGCCTCGCCGTGGGCGAAGCGCATGGTGTGCTCCTCGCCGTCCCGCCAGATGGTGAGGTCGAGCCATTCGGAGAGCGCGTTGACGACGGAAACGCCGACGCCGTGGAGGCCGCCCGATACCTTGTAGGCATTGTCGTCGGATGTATTCTCGAACTTTCCGCCGGCGTGGAGCTGGGTCATGATGACCTCGGCCGCCGAGACGCCTTCCTCCGGGTGGATTCCGGTCGGGATGCCGCGGCCATTGTCCTCGACGGTGACGGAACCGTCGGGGTTCAACTGAATGAGGATGCGGTCGCAGTGGCCGGCGAGCGCCTCGTCGATGGCATTGTCCGAAACCTCGAACACCATGTGGTGGAGGCCGGAGCCGTCATCGGTGTCGCCGATGTACATGCCGGGGCGCTTGCGGACGGCGTCGAGGCCCTTGAGGACCTTGATGCTCTCGGCGCCATATTCATTCTGATTGGGGTCGGTTGCCATAGTCCAGATATAGGGATTCCTGAGCCGAAGTCACGCGCGCACGCGTGTGCGCGCACGCGCGAGTCGGAGGCGAAAGTTCACAATGTTCACGGTCCTACGCGTGCGCACGGGAGGGGCGGCCGAAGTTGGCGAAGTTGGCTCCACAACGCGCGCGTGTAGCGAGGGCAAGGCACGAACTTGCGAATGCGGCGAGCGCCTCGACGGATGTTCGAATTTCTGCATGGCCGACGGCGTCGCACAGAAGCGTCGGTGTAGGACAGCGCTTCCTGTCGCCTATAACAAATGCAGGAGTTAGAATGCGCCGACAATTCGCGGAACTTGAGCGTAGACCAGGTCCGGTCTTGGTCTAAATCAAGCGAGCTGTTTGCATGGAGCAAGTATGGGGACCGAGATCGTCTTTGTTCTGATTTATCCCGTCGCACTAGGATGCTTGCTCGTGGCGGTATGGCGCTGGTTCGGCCTAGCGAAGATCGAACCCACACGCGAAATCGGAATCGCGAGCCTGTTCTTGCCTCTTATCGCCGGATTTGTCGTTTCGATGATGGGCTTGGCGCTCCTCACCTACGTCTATTGCTACGCGGACTTCACGTCATTGGTTTCGCTGGGATATTACACCGAGGCTGAGCGACCGGTTTATCTTCCCGGAAGGGTGGTCGGACAAGCCGTCGTCGAGCTCGTCTTCGTATTGCCCGCCATCTGCCTGATCGTAATTCCCTTGACCACACGCCTGATCCGAAATCGCCGTCTGACCTGGTCCAGTATCGGTCTGCGGGCAATTGCCGGCTGGATCGTACTCTTGCTTTTGGGCTCGCTAATGTCGCCAGAGTCACTGCTCGCGCTTCTAACCGACACCGTTCCTCCGGTTTTGATTTACGGAATGCCCATACCCATCGCGGCACTTCTACTGCTCCCGAACAATCGGGAGCGTGATGGAGAAGTGTCTTCACGAGTCTATGAGCACACGGTCGCCGATCCGTCATAGCGGAGACAGATTGGACGGATCCCGGCGCGAGGCCGGGATGACGATTGGGTTAAGCCGCGCGGGTGCCGCTTCGACCGCGGCGGCCGCGGGATCGGCGGTTGGGACGGCCGGCCGGACGCGGGCCGACTTCGGCTTCGCGATAGGCTTCGGGGCGGTAGGACGAGCGGGCGCCGTCACCGCGCTGCTCGTCGCGGCGCTGGCCGGAGCGGTCCTGCGCGGCGGAGCGGTGGCCGGCGTGGCCCTCGGCGCGGCGCGGGCGGCGTTGGCCCTGCCCCTGACGATCGCTGCCGTCGGTGCGCTCCTGGCGGCGCTGGCCGTCAGCTCGGCGGTCGGCCTTGGTCGCGGGATGGGGGCCGCGCTGCGGGCGCTCTGCCTGCTTCGGCGCCGGCTTCAGCTTCTTCAGCTGCTCCGCCTTCGCCATGAAGCCCTCCGGCAGCGGGGCGACGGCGATCTTCTGGCGGGTGGTGCGCTCGATGTCGCGGAGGTTGCCGCGCTCTTCGGGGCTGCAGAAGGCGATGGCGATTCCGTCCGCGCCGGCGCGCGCCGTGCGGCCGATGCGGTGGACGTACTGCTCCGGAACGTCGGGCAGGTCGTAGTTGACGACGTGGCTGACGCCCGGGATGTCGATGCCGCGCGCCGCGATGTCGGTCGCGACCAGGACGGGCATCTCGCCGGACTTGAAGGCTGCAATGGCGCGCTCGCGCTGCGGCTGCGACTTGTTGCCGTGGATGGCGCTGGCGGCGAGGCCGGCCGCTTCGAGCTGGCGGACGATCTTGTCGGCGCCGTGCTTGGTGCGGCTGAACACCAGCGCGCGTTCGACGTCATTGCTCTGCAGGAAGATGGTGAGGAGCGCCGTCTTTTCCGCCTGGTTCACCAAGGTGACGCTCTGGTCGATGCGCTGGACGGTGGTCGCGGCGGGCGTGACCGAAACCTCGGCGGGCCTGGTCAGATACTTGTCGGCAAGCTCCTTGATCGCCTTCGGCATGGTGGCCGAAAAGAACAGGGTCTGCCGCTTCGGCGGAACCAGCGCGACGATGCGCTTCAAGGCGTGGATGAAGCCGAGGTCGAGCATCTGGTCGGCCTCATCGAGGACGAGGATCTCCAGTTCACGCAGGGTCAGCGCACGCTGGTCGATGAGGTCGAGCAGGCGGCCTGGCGTCGCCACGAGGACGTCGAGACCGCGCGCGACCGTGCGCACGCTCTTCGAATTGGGCACGCCGCCGAAGATCACGCCGACGGAGAGGCGCATGAACTTGCCATAAGCCTCCGCGCTGGCCGCGATCTGCGAGGCGAGCTCGCGGGTCGGGGCGAGGACGAGCATCCGGATCTGGCCCGGCTTCGGGATCTGGCGGTTCGCGGCCAGGCGGTCGAGCGACGGCAGCATGAAGGCGGCCGTCTTGCCGGTGCCGGTCTGGGCGATTCCGAGGAGGTCGCGGCCGGTGAGGACGGTCGGGATCGCCTGGCGCTGGATCGGCGTCGCTTCCGAATAATTGCGGGCGGCGAGCGCGTCGAGCAGGGGCTTCGAGAGCCCGAGAGACTGAAATGACATTGGTTGAATAACTTCCACAAAAAGCATCGCGGGCGTCCTTCTCGGAGCGCCCGGCGAGCGGGAAACCCAAGAACCCCGCGTGATGTGGAGAACTTCAAAAATCGAGGCGCGGGCCGGTCGCTTGGCTCGCCGTCATGGCGGGGCCGGACCGATCACGCCGCTTGGAAAGCGCCTCGTGCTGCGGGGCGATATAGGGTGGTTGGCGGAAATGTCCAGTTTCGCTCCCCTTCGTCGTCATTGTCGCGAGCTATGGAGCGTGCACCCGGCCCGGCTCGACGTGGAAGCGGGACGCTGTGCCGATGCCTTCGAAGAGGCCGGGTTCGGTTGCCGTCATCCATACCTGGCCGCGGCCTTCGAGCCGGTTGAAGAGAGCCGCGCGGCGAACGGGGTCAAGGTGGGCCGCGACCTCGTCGAGGAGCAGGATCGGTGGCGCGCCTCGGCGTTCGGTCACGAGCTCGGCATGGGCGAGGACGAGCCCGAGGAGCAGCGCCTTCTGCTCGCCGGTGGACGACTGCGCGGCCGGCATGGCCTTGGCGCGGTGCTGAACCGCGAGATCCTGGCGGTGCGGACCTTCGATGGCGCGGCCGGCGGCGGCGTCGCGGTGGCGGTTGGCGCGGAGGGACAAGGCGAGGTCGCCCTGCGTCCAGCCTTCGAGCGCGATCTGGGCTCGGGCGAAGGCGTCAGCAGGCACTTGAGCGAGGCGGTCGTCGAGCGCTGCGACCGTGCGGGCGCGGGCGTCGGCGATAGCGGTGCCGTGCTCGGCCATCGATTCCTCGAGCGCGCCGAGCCAGCTCGGGTCGGCGGGGCTTTCGTCGGCAAGGAGCTTGTTGCGCGCGCGCATGGCGGCCTCGTAGCGGGCGCTGTGGTGAGCGTGCGTCGGCTCGAGCGCGAGGACGAGGCGGTCGAGGAAGCGACGGCGGTCGCCGGCGGTGCCGGTGAACAGCCGGTCCATCGCCGGAGTGAGCCAGAGCACGGACAGCCACTCACTGAGGGAGTTCACCGACGCGGGCGCGGAGTTGATCCGCACCTGGCGGCGTTCGGGGGCGGTTGCGAGCGTTCCGGTACCGATCTCCGTCCCGTCGAGCGATGCCGCGACGCCGAAGCCGCCGGCGCCACCCTGGCGGGCCATGTCGCCAAGCGGAGCGCCGCGGAGACCCCGGCCGGGGGCGAGGAGGGAGACCGCTTCCAGGAGATTGGTCTTTCCCGCCCCGTTCTCACCCGCCAGCAGGACGAAGCCGGGGCCGGGCGCAAGCGCCACGTCGGAGTAGGAGCGGAACTCGGTCAGGGTCAGTCGGCTGACGGGCATGCAGCCGGCTTAGCGCTTCGGTCGGCGACTCACACCCGCATCGGCATCAGGACGTAGAGCGCGTTGGACTTGTCGTTCTCGCGCAGCAGCGTCGGAGCAGCGGCGTCCGCCAGATGGACCTCGACCGTGTCGCCGTCGATCTCGGACAGGATGTCCAGGAGATAGCGGGAATTGAAGCCGATTTCGATGCCATCGGAGCCGTAGTCGGCGGCGAGCTCTTCGGTGGCGACTCCGTTTTCGGGCGAGGTAACCGAAAGCGTGACCTTGTCCCGATCAACGGCGATCTTGACCGCGCGGGTCTTCTCGCTGGCGATCGTGGATACGCGGTCGACGCCGGCCGAAAAGCTCTTCGGGTCGAGCTTCAGGAGCTTGTCGTTCGCGGTCGGGATCACGCGATTGTAGTCGGGGAAGGTGCCGTCGATCAGCTTGCTGGTGAGCACCGCCGTGCCGAGGCCGAAGCGGACCTTCGTCGGCGACAGCGAGATTTCGACCGTGCCCTCGACCTCCTCAAGGAGGCGATAGAGCTCCGCGACGCATTTGCGGGGCACGATCACGTCCGGCATCCCCTCGGCGCCGTCGGGCCGAGCGACGGTCACCCGCGCGAGCCGGTGGCCGTCGGTGGCCGCAGCGCGCAGCTGGTCGTCGACGACGTGAAAGAAGATGCCCATCAGATAATAGCGCGTCTCCTCGCTGGAGATCGCGAAGCGGGTTTTCTCGATTACCTGGCGGAGGGTCGCGGCGGGAAGCTCGAAGCGGGTCGGAAGCTCGCCCTCGGCGATGACCGGAAAGTCGTCGCGCGGAAGGGTCGAGAGATTGAAGCGGGCGCGGCCGGCCACGACCTGCATCTTGCCCTCCGCGGCGGTCAGCTCGACCTGGCTGCCGTCGGGCAGCTTGCGGACGATGTCGAACAGGGTGTGGGCCGAGACCGTGGTCGCCCCCGGCTGCGTGACGTTGGCGGGCACGCTTTCGTCAACCTGGAGGTCGAGATCGGTGGCCATCAGCCGCAGCGAGCCGTCCTCGCGCGCCTCCAGCAGAACGTTGGACAGGATGGGGATGGTGTTGCGGCGCTCCACGACCGACTGGACGTGGCCGAGGCTCTTCAGCAGTGTCGCCCGTTCGATCGTCGCTTTCATCGTCGTAAAGCCCCATCATCCGCACGCGTCGAGGCCCGTTTATAGCGAGCCGTTGCGCGCACGGAAGTGGGCAGTTGAACCAACTGCTCGGTAAAGCTTCAGTGAGTAAGGAGAGCTATCTTCTGCCAGCTCG
>NZ_JAFAVR010000130.1 GCF_019242355.1 Sphingomonas sp.
GCGGACGCGTTGCCGAAGCGACCGGCGCGAATGCTTTCTTCGTGCGTGACGGAACGCTCTACACGCCGACGCCGGACTGTTTCCTCGACGGGATCACGCGACGGACAGTGATCGACCTCGCGCGCAAGCGGGGCATTGAGGTGGTCGAGAAGCCGGTCTGGCCCGAGGAGCTGGAAAGCTTCGAGCAGATGTTCCTGACCGGGAGCGCGGCCGAAGTGACGGCGGTACAGTCGGCGGGCCCTTGGGCCTTCGAGGTCGGCGACATGACGCGCCAGCTCGCCAAGGACTATGACGACCTGGTCAACGGCCGAATCCCGAACGCCTAGCGTGGGGTGAGAAGCGCCGCGTTCGCGAGGTCGCGGATGCCATTTCGCGTGATGTCGGCGAGCAAGTCCTCCAGCCAGCTCCGATCCAGCCGCCGCTGAAGGTCGATATGGTCGAGCAGATGTTTGCTGCCGGTCGAGATGACCGGTTCCAGTTGCTCACGGATAGGACCGAGCTTCGCGATCAACTCATCGAGCCGGGCAATCCGCCGGCGGAGCGCCTCTTTCACGACGCCCGGATCGGCGAAGTGGAGGAATAGCAGTGCGCCATAGAGGGTCTGTGCTACCGGGCCCTCAGCATCGAGTTGACGGTGAAGCTCTTCGCGAAAGCGCGCCCGACCCTCATCAGTGATCCGGTAAATCGTCCGCATGCCTCCGCGAGCCACGCGTTCCTGGGCAATGGAGACGATGAGCTCGTCCTTCTCGAGCTGCCGAACCGCATAGTAAAGCGTGCCGACGTCAGCGTCGACGTAGCATTCGACCATCGCGGCCTGGAGGCGGCGCTTGATTTCGTACGGGTGGAAGTCGCCGCGGTGGAGGACGCCGAGGATCAGGAACCTTGAGTTCATAGTATAATTAAACTAATGTGATTCGACTAATCAAGGGGCTTCGCGATGTGGCGAATCACTGGAAGCGCCGTTGCCGGCCTGCTTGCGTGGGTGGTCTTCATCACGCTGCTCAATTTCGCACTTCGAGCGGCCATTCCGGGTTACCATGCGGCGGAGACGACGCTGGTCTTCACGCCGGCGATGAAAACGGGAAGACTTGTCGAGGCGGCTTTGGCCTCGCTCGCGGCCGGTGCAGTGGTGCGGCTCATCGCGCCAGCAAGCAAGTGGGCACCGTGGATCGTGGGCCTGATCCTGCTTGCGATGTTCCTTCCCGAACATGCGAAGCTCTGGAACAGGTTCCCGCTCTGGTATCATCTGAGCTTCCTCGTGCCGCTTGCGCCGCTGGTTGCGGCGGGCGCGGTAATGGTGACGAACTCGCGGAGCGTCCGTCAGCCCGCGGTCAGCTGAAGATCGTGAGGTCGAGCGGCTCGCTCGGCCCGAACCAGATCACATGCTTCGTGTGGTCGTCCAGGTCGTCACCGGTATTGGCATGCGCGAAGACCGTCAGGCCGTCGCGGTTCAGCGCAAGCCATTGCGCCACGTCGCCGAACTGAGCGGTCGCGACGGTCAGCTGGCAGCTCCCGCGCGGGTGCGGACCGACCGGGCGAAGATGGAAATGCCCGACCGCGACGCGGAAGCGGTCTTGCGCCGCAGCAGCTAATCGGCGTGCTCTTTCGACCTCTGACGGATCATAATAGATGTGGGCGTGGAAGTTGTGGATAGTGGGTTCGGCCATGGCCACCTTATAGCGCAACTGGGTCCGGCGCCCATCTCCCGTTTCAAACTCGGCCCCTTTCAACTGAGGACGCGCCCGGTATAAGCGCGCCTTCCCGCACCCTCGCGCAGGCATGGTGGGGCGTCGCCAAGTGGTAAGGCACCGGTTTTTGGTACCGGCATTCGCAGGTTCGAATCCTGCCGCCCCAGCCAGCACTTCGCTCGAATTCGGACACTCATTCCGAACTTTGGTGGGGAAGGTCCCTGAACTTGGCTCGCCACCCGCAAGCGGAACCTCTGTTCCGAGGGAAAAGCGAGCGCTTGCTAACGTCCAGCTAAGGTCCGGACGAACTGGGCGAGTTCGGCGGAGAACCGGTTGGGCTGGTCAAGGAACACCGCATGAGCTGAATCGTCGATTTGGACAAACTGCGCCTTCTTGATCACTCGGACTTCGGCTTTCTGGCGCTCGAGCTCGCGACTGCTTGCCGCCGCAATGATCAGCACCGGACAGGTGATTTTCGGGAGGGCGTCCCTGCGATCCGCAGTGAACAAATCCGCGACAAGCATGGACATGCCGATCGACGACGGAGTCTTCATGGCGGTCGAGACGGCGCGATCGATGACGCCGGCAGCTTGCGGTTTGCTGACGATCGCGCGGAACATGCCGCGAAGGTACGCTTCCTGATTGCCGAGGTAGGTGCTGAAGAGCCGGAACTGGAACGCGACCTCCGCTGGACGTTCGGCGATAGCGTTCGCGCCGTCCGACACCGCTGCATCCACCAGGACGATGCCGCCGATGTCGCGCGTGCCAAAACGTTGAACGTAAGCTGCGATGTCCTGGACCGCTTGCGACCAGCCCACGAGAACGGCGCCGTGAACGCCTTCCTTCGTCAGCAGCACGTGCAGGTCGGCCGCCCGTTGTTCGGGCGTATTTCCGGTCACGGTCTTGGTTGATTCCCCCTGGGAACGCGGGTCGAAAGAGATTACCCGACTTTCACTCTTGAAGCGCTCGATCTGGTCCGACCAGATGTCAGCGCCGGCGCTCCAACCAGGAATGAAGATGATCGTCGAGCGTGCTGCCGGATCCCCGGCTTCGACGATGCGCAACGCCACATTCGGCGCAACGGCGACTCGCCCTTCTGCGGCCACGGTCGTCCTGTGACCTCCGCGAGCGGCCAGCGGCATCGCCGGAGCAACCAGGATGCCGCTGAGCAGCAAGAGCACAAGAGTCCGGATCAGCTTGCAGGCAATGATGCCCGACCTGGGGTTTGCACCAGGCGGACCGGATGCCGACGCGGTCGCTGGTTTGACCGGACAAGTGCGCACACTTCGCAGGGGAATGAGCTTCAACACCCTTTCAGACTATGACAACCGGGTCGCCTTGACAACAAACAGGTTAACCTGTCTGTTTGTCGAGGATGGAGTTGCACAGATGAATCGTCGCATTCTGGAAATCGCTGGAATGGCTGCGGCCGCAGCCGGGACAGCGGCGGCTGCCGAAGCGTCGAGACCCAATTCGCATCCGGTTGTTGAGCTCCGACAGTACAAGCTCGTGCACGGCGCGCAGGAAAAGTTCATCGCCTTGTTCGATCGCGAGTTCGTGGACACTCAAGAGGCGCTGGGAATGCGGCTGATCGGCCAGTTCCATGACCACGACCGACGCGATCGCTTTACGTGGATCCGCGAATTTCCCGATATGTCGGCCAGGGCCCAAATGCTGGACAGTTTCTACAACGGGCCGGTTTGGGCGAAGCACCGCGGGGTGGCCAACCCGCTGCTCGACGACAATGACAATGTGCTGCTGTTGCGCCCGGCGCGGGACGGATCGGGTTTCGGCCCGTCGACCCCCCGCGCCGCGATTGGAGCGGCCCCTAAGCCGGCCGAAACCTATTTTGCCGTGATCGAATACCTCTGGAAGGATCCGAACGACGGTTTTTCATCCTTCTTCCTCGATCATGCTGCGCCGCTTCTCGAGCAGGCCGGACTGCCCATCCTGGGTGTCTACGTGCCGGAAGAGTTGCCAAACAATTTTCCACGGCTTCCAACCCGCCCAGACAGGAAAGTCCTGATCTGGTTTACCAAAGCGTCGCAGCCGGACGATTTTGATGCCATCCGCCGCAATCTCGCGCTCACACCGGCGTGGCGGCAATCGGTCGGCTCCGCCCTCTCGGATGCGGAAGAGAGACCACCGCAAATCCTTAGGCTGGACCCGACGCCGCGATCGGCATTGCAATGAAGGCCACCATTCGCAAAAACGACCCAACGAACACCCGCGGGCGGGTTCTGGACGCCGCCGCGGGGCTGTTCTCCCGCAAGGGCTATGCCGACACGTCGATGCAGGACATCATGGCGGCGGCAGGCGTGACAAGCGGCGCGCTCCATCACCATTATTCCACGAAGAAGCAGCTTGGTCTCGCGGTCATCAACGAGCGAGTCGCGGCGACTGTCGAGGAGGCTTGGATCGACCCGGTCCGAAACGCCGCGACAGCCGAGGCAGGCGTGCGGAAAGCCATGACAGACATCATTGCCGACCTGAAGGAAGGATCCATTGCCGGCTGTCCGCTCAACAACCTGGCGCTCGAGCTTGCCTATGCAGAGCCGCAATTTGGCTCAGCCCTGCAGCCCATCTTCGACCGCTGGACCCAGGTTCTTGCCAGGCAGATCGGAGCCACTGGATTTGCTTTGGCGGGTCCAGCAGCCACAGCCGAGGAAATGGCGACGCTCGTAATTGCCGCTTATTCCGGGGCCATGACCATGGCCAAGACTGGACAATCGGTTCAACCGTTGAAGGCGGCGCTGAAGCTTCTGACCCGATTGCTCGAACCTGCGCCCTCCATCGGTCCGGCCGACGCCTGACGAGCTTGGGTTCTTCGTTTACCTACACTTCTGCACCATCATTTGGAGCCCGTTATGCGCGTCGCTACTGGTTTGATGCTAGCCGTGATTGGTCTTGGTAGTCCTGCAACTGCGCAAGTCCGGGACGGCTCCCACGACTTCGACTTCTCGCGCGGCCGTTGGACGACCGAGCTCACAATCATCAACGACCCGTTCAACCAGCCTAACTCCGCCGTTCACATGCACGGTACGAAAGAAGCGCGACCGCTGTGGGGAGGCAAAGGCTGGATCGAGGAGATCGAGGCGGACGGTCCGGCCGGCCATTGGGAAGCGGCCAATGTTTTCCTCTACGATCCGAAGGCGCGCCAATGGAGCGAGAACTATGTCGACAGCTCGGTAGGGCGCATGGAGCGACCCGGAATCGGCGGATGGCACGACGGCAAGCTTGAGTTCTATTCGCAAGCGGATGTCGGCGGTAAGACCATGCTCGTCCGGGGCACGTGGACCATCGAAAGCGCGGATCACCACAGCTATGAGGTGGCCCGCTCGGACGATGGCGGACGGACGTGGCATCGTTCATTCTACGCAGACGTCCGCCGAGAGAGGTAGAACGGACAGACGGGCAAGCCGTGCAGATCCTGCTCGGCCACTCTAAATGGAGACCGCCGTCATCACTGAGGCAACGCACGTCGATCAGCCCTCAGCCGATAGCCGACTGCCGGTTCGTTGATGATCAGCCGGGGTTCGGCGGGGCTT
Organism: Sphingomonas sp.; assembly: GCF_019242355.1. Lineage (GTDB taxonomy): Bacteria > Pseudomonadota > Alphaproteobacteria > Sphingomonadales > Sphingomonadaceae > Sphingomicrobium. Next base: position 5,237 of record NZ_JAFAVR010000130.1, read on the forward strand.
CTTTCCAGCTTCTGTCGCAAAGTTCGAATCGCGACCCGCAGATAGTCGATCTGGTTTTCCTGCGCTGGACCCCAGACGCTTTTGAGCAGATGCGCATGGCTGACCACCTGTCCCGGGTGCTTGGCCAGTTCTGCTAGGACGGCATATTCCTTAGGCGTCAGGTGGACGTCCTCTCCGTCGCGCCGGACGATGCGATTGAACAGGTCGATTGTGACGCCGTCCACCTTTAACAGCCGCTCTTCCGTTTCCGGGCCCATGTCCGCGAGACTGGAGACGTAGCGGTCGAGCTTCTGGGCCTCCGCACCAATCGTTGAAAGAGCCTCCCGGTCGGTCGCACCGCTGCGCCGGAGCTGCCCGGCGGCCGCGCGTATCGCCTTTAGCCCCGGCCGCAAATCGTCGCCAATTGTCGCAAGCAGGACCGACCGAACGCGATTGCGCTCACGGTCGTGCGACGCGGCCTGCGCCTCTGTTTCCAGCCGGGCGCGTTCCATGGCGAGCGCGATCTGATCGAGCAGATTGTCGAGTAGCTCGAACTGGTCCGATTGCAGAGGCGGAGCGCCGTCGTCGCGCGCAAGTGCGACGACGGCCATCACCGTCGCGCCCGAAGTGACGGCGTGGAACTGCCATTCGACGGGCACAGCGCGGTCGAGGCCGCGCCCGGCCCTTCCCCCATTTTCGAATACCATCGCCGCGACAGCCAGGTCGCCCGGCGTGAGACGCAAATGAGAGGGCGCGGCAGCGACGATTTGCAGCTCGGGACCGCCGATCAGAAGCTCGGCATTGCAGCCGAAGATCTGCGACAGCTCGCGCGCGCTGACTTCGGCGATGTCCTGTGCGGCCGTGCAGGTGAGCAGCCGCCGCGCGAGACCGGCGATGGTCGCATTCCGGTTGGCATGCGCCTCCGCGAGGCGAGCCTGGCGACGGACCGAGGCTGCGAGCTGGCTCGTCACCAGGGCGGTAACGAACAGGACGACGACCGTCACGACCTCGTTCGGGTTGTCGATCCGCAAGCTGAACACCGGCGCGGTGAAGAAGAAATTATAGGCGAGGGCGGACAGGAGCGCGGCGAACAGCGCCGGCCACAGGCCGCCAAGGACCGCGGTCGCCAGCACGGCGGGAAGATAAAGCAGGTCGACCGCCGAATTGCCCCATTCGGGCGAGAGCGCCAGACCCAGCAATGTGGATCCGACCACGAACAACATGGCTTCGGCATAACCGAGGAGCGGCGACGGCGAGGAGAACGAACGGAAAGCAGTCATGCCACTGGATTGATGCGGGCGAGGCCGCGCGTCGAGTGGTGAGCAGCGGAAACCCGCGGTTTCTTAAGGGGGCGCGAGCTTAATCCACATGGAATCTTTATCATTGTCGACCGCACATCGGCGCCATGGCAACCGTCATTCACCCGTCTGCGGCAACAGCGGCCGCTTCCATCAACGACTCGGAAGGCCACTCACGGTCCGCACTCACTCTCGGCGCCCTTGGAGTGGTGTTCGGCGATATCGGAACCAGCCCGCTTTATGCTTTCCAGGCGACACTGGACCCGCGCTATCACCTGAAACTGGTGGTCACGGACCTCTATGGCATTGCCAGCCTGATCTTCTGGTCGTTCGTGTTCGTCGTCACGATCAAATATGTCTTCATCGTCATGCGCTGCGACAATCGCGGCGAGGGCGGCAGCCTGGCCTTGTATTCGCTGATCCAGCGCAATCTCGGACCCGACAAATTGCCGCGCTGGTTGCTGGTCGCCGCCTTGTTCGCGACCGCCCTGTTTTACGCCGACGCCATGCTGACGCCGGCGATCTCCGTCATCTCGGCGGTTGAAGGTCTCGGCATCGTCGGCAGTGCGTTCAAGCCATACATCGTCTGGATCGCGCTCGTGATCCTGATCAGCCTGTTCGCGATCCAGCGGCACGGCACGGACCGGGTCGGCAAGCTGTTCGGCCCTGTCATGCTGGTCTATTTCGCCGTCATTGCGGCGATGGGCATCGTCCAGATCGCCGGACATCCGCAGGTGGTCCGCGCGCTGAACCCCATTTACATCTGGACCTTCTTCACCGCCCACCCGCTCTATTCGTTCCTGGCGCTCGGCGCGGTCGTTTATGCGGTTACCGGGACCGAGGCGCTT
>NZ_JAFAVR010000216.1 GCF_019242355.1 Sphingomonas sp.
CGTCTCGACCGAATATCTCGGCGACGGGGACGCGGCGGTGGTTCGCGAGCGCATCGAGGGCATCCCGATGCGCCTCGAACAGATCTGGGCCGAAAGCACCGCCAGCGGCCGCGATCCTGCCGCAGTTGCCGACGCCATGGCGCAGGCGCTCATCGGGCGGGCATAGAAAGAGAAGCGCCGCTTCGTTCCGCGTCATGTCGTGCTAGGGAGCGACGCATCATGCATGTCCTCGCCAACCCGGCACGATTCCTGCGCATCGCACGGCCCGCGACGGCTTGGCTCCTGTCGGTCGGACTGTTGCTGGCGATGGCCGGCATGGCTGCGGGCCTCACGCTGACCCCGCCCGACTACCTTCAGGGCGAGACGGTTCGCATCCTCTACATCCACGTGCCCGCCGCCTGGCTCGGAATGGCGGGGTGGGGAGGCATTGCCGCCGCCTCGATCAGCCAGATCGTGTGGCGGCATCCGCTCGCCGCGGTTGCGGGCCGCGCCTGCGCGCCGGCGGGAGCAACCTTCGCCGGCATTTGCCTGGTCACCGGCTCGATCTGGGGCCGCCCGACCTGGGGCACCTGGTGGGAATGGGACGGCCGGCTGACATCGATGCTGATCCTCTTCTTCCTCTATCTGGGCTTCATCGCTCTCGCTGGAGCCGAACGTGAGCGCGGCGGGGACGGGCGCATCGCCGCGATCTACGGGCTGGTCGGAGCCATCAATCTCCCGATCATTCATTATTCGGTGCTGTGGTGGCGGACCCTGCACCAGGGCGAGAGCATCGGCCTCACCGGGACGACCATAGACGGCTCGCTGCTATGGCCGCTCCCACTGACCTTGGTCGGTTTCACCTGCCTTTTCGCGGCCGCGGTGCTGATGCTGATGCGGGCCGATCTTGCGCGGACCAAGGTCGAGGCGCGCCTGCGCCGGACTGCGGCGGCATGAACGCCTGGCCGTTCGTCATCGCCGCCTATGCGGTCGCCGTCACCGCCACGGCGGGACTGGTCCTCGGGTCCTTCGCCGCGATGCGCTCGGCCGAAGCGGCGGCGGAGTCGCTCAGGCGCAAATGAAGCCGAAGAATCAGCGCCTGGTCCTCGTCGCCTGCGCCGTCGTCGCGGGCTTCTTCGTCGTATTGCTCGGCATCTGGGGTCTGCGCGATCAGGCCGCCTATTTCTACACGCCCGGCGACATCGCCGCGGGCAGGGCACCAAGCGACCGGCCGATCCGGCTCGGCGGAATGGTCGAGAAGGGCTCGCTCGTCCGCAACGACCCGCTGACGATCCGGTTCGTGGTGACCGACGGCGCCGGCAAGGTCACGGTCATCTTTCGCGGCATTCCGCCCGACCTGTTCCGCGAGGGCAGCGGAGTCGTCGCGGACGGAAGGCTCCGCTCGCAAGGCATATTCGTCGCCGACGCAATCCTCGCCAAGCATGACGAGCGCTACATGCCGCCTCAGCTCGGCAACCAGGCCGCCGAGCACAAGGCTGGGAAGACGCTCGAGCGGTGATCGCGGAAGCCGGCCTGGCCGCTCTGTGGCTCGCCGCCGGGCTCGCGGCGCTGCAGCTGCTACTGTCCGTCCCGACAGTACGCGGCACCATCGATGGCGCGGCCACGGTGCGCGCGGTCGCGGTCGTGCAGGGTCTTTTCACCCTGATCGCATTCACGATGCTGCTGACGGTCTTCGCCCGCACCGACCTGTCGGTCGCCTTGGTCGCGGACAACAGCAACGTCGCACAGCCCTTCATCTACAAGATCGCCGGGGCCTGGGGTAATCACGAAGGATCGATGCTGCTCTGGGTGACGGTGCTGGCCGTCGCCGGAGCGGCGTTTGCATTGCTGTCGCACCGCACCAGCGAGGCGACGCGGATTGCCGCCCTTGGCGCCCAGGCCGCGCTTGCGCTCGGTTTCTACGCCTTCCTGCTGATCGCCTCGAACCCGTTCGCTCGGGTCGATCTCGCGACGATGCTGATTACAGGACCGACCGGGCTCAATCCGCTGCTGCAGGACCCGGGCTTGGCCTTCCATCCCCCAACGCTTTACCTCGGCTATGTCGGCCTCTCGATCGCGTTCAGCCTCGCGGTCGGCGCGCTGATCACTACCGAAGTCGATTCGCGGCTCGCGCGAGCGATGCGGCCCTGGGTGCTCGGCGCGTGGATCCTGCTGACGCTCGGCATCACCGCCGGCAGCTACTGGGCCTATTACGAGCTTGGCTGGGGCGGGTTCTGGTTCTGGGACCCGGTCGAGAACGCCTCGCTGATGCCGTGGCTGGCCGCGACGGCGCTCCTCCACTCGGTCAACGTGCTAGCCGCACGCGCGGCGCTGAAGGCCTGGACGATGATGCTCGCCGTCCTGGCCTTTTCCATGTCGATGGTCGGCACCTTCCTCGTCCGCTCCGGCGTGCTGACCTCGGTTCACGCCTTTGCGATCGACCCCGAGCGCGGCACCTTTCTGCTCGCGCTGCTGGCGATCTACGTTGGCGCGGCCTTCACCCTATTCGCGATTCGCGCGCCGCGGCTGCGCGAAGGCGCGCCGTTTGAACTCGTCAGCCGCGAGAGCGGGCTGGTCGTCAACAACCTCCTGCTCTCCGTCATCCTCGGCATCGTCTTCCTGGGTACGCTCTATCCATTGTTCGTCGAGGCGATCAGCGGCGAAAAGCTGTCGGTCGGCGCGCCCTATTTCAACAGCGTCGCCGGACCGCTGGCCTTGTTCCTCGCCGTGCTCGTCGGGGTGGGCCCGCTCCTGAGCTGGCGGCGAGAGCGCAGGCCGGTACTGAAGCGACTGACCGTCCCGGCGCTGCTTGGCGTCACCGCGCTCGTCATCACCCTCGCGCTCGCTCCGACTCTCGCGCTTCTGCCGCGTCTTGGCCTGACGATCGCGATGTTCCTCGCGGCCGCGTCGCCGCTGCCGCTCATCGGCCGCAATGTCCTGCGCACGCCGCTGGCGACCTGGGGGATGGTCGTCTCCCATTTCGGCATTGCCGTCGCACTTGCCGGGATGGCCGCCAACGGCGCCTTCACCAGCGAGCGGCTCGCGGTCGCCCGCCCCGGTGAGCAGCTCGGCGTCGGCCCCTGGACCGTGGCCTTCGGCGGCGTCATGCCCGCCGCGGGCAAGAACTTCACGTCGATGGAGGCGGAGCTTCGCGCGTCCCGTGGCGAGGGTGTCGTCGCGCTGAGGCCAGAGACCCATTATTTCTCCGACCCGGTGATGGAGACCAACGAAGCCGCGATCCGGACGTTCTGGGATGGGCAGCTCTACACGGTCGTCGGTCGCCAGGATCCGTCGGGCGGCTGGCAGCTCAGGCTGTGGTGGAAGCCGTTCGTAACCCTGATCTGGGCTGGCGGCGCCCTGATCGCAATAGGCGGCGCTCTGGCGCTGCTCGGACGGGCGCTGCGCGGCTGGCGGGCAGGGCGGCCCCGGCCAGAGCCGGACTGGCGAAGGCGCTACATATGAGCCGGGTCCTCCGCTTCGCCCCGCTCGCCATCCTCGTCCTGCTCATCGCCGGACTGGTATGGCGGCTTGCAACGCCCGTCGACACCGACGTCCATTCGCGCCTCGAAGGGCAGCCGGTCCCGGCCTTCGCCTTGCCGGCGATTGTGCCAGGCAAGCCGGGGCTGTCGTCCACCGACCTCGCTTCGGGCCGCCCGCGCCTGCTCAACGTCTTCGCCAGCTGGTGCGTCCCCTGCGTCACCGAGGTCGGGGTGCTGAGGCAGCTGCAGGCGAGGGGAATCACGGTCGACGGCGTCGCGGTGCGTGACCGGGCGCCCGACCTCAGCGCCTTCCTCGCCCGGAATGGCGATCCTTACGAGCGAATCGGCAGCGACCCGGAAAGCCGGGTCCAGATCGACCTCGGCTCCTCGGGCGTACCCGAAAGCTTTGTCGTCGATGGCCGCGGAATCATTCGCTACCAGCATATCGGCCCGATCGAGGCGTCCGAAGTGCCAATGATCCTCGCGGAGCTGGAGAAGGCCAAGTGAGGCTCTTGCCGCTCCTGATCGCGCTCGGGCTTGCATCTCCCCTGCTCGCCGATAGCAAGCTGCCGCCCGCCTACTGGTCCGATCGCCAGCTGCCCGATCCGCGGCAGGAAGCGCGCGCCGACGCACTCATGCAGGAAATTCGCTGCCTGGTCTGCCAGGGCCAGTCGATCGCCGATAGCGATGCCGAGCTCGCCGGCGACATGCGCGACCTCGTCCGGCGCCGCATTGCCGCTGGCCAGTCGCCCGACCAGGTGCGCGGGTGGCTCGTCCAGCGCTACGGCAGCTGGATCAGCTACCGACCGACGGAGGAGCCCGCCACCTGGCCGCTGTGGCTTGCACCGCTGGTGCTCCTCGCCGTCGGAGCACTCCTGATTCGCCGCCGCATCGGCGCGAGGCGCGAGCCATGACCGGCTGGTTGATCCTCCTGCTGCTGCTCGCGCTCGCTGCCGGCGCGCTCTGGGCGATGCGCGTTCGCGGGGCAATGCTCAACGCCTGCGGAGCGGCGCTCCTCATCGGCGCGGCAGGCTACGCGCTGCAGGGGCGTCCCGGCCTTCCGAGCGCGCCAGCCGACGACGCGGCTGAGCACCAGGTGGTGCCGCTGGCCCAGGCGCGGCACGCCTTCTTCGGAAATTTCTCGGGCGAGGAATCCTGGCTGGCGATGTCCGAGGCTCTCGCTCGTGACGGCGACACAGAGAACGCCGTGAACATCCTGCGCAATGCGGTCGGCCGCTATCCAGGCAACGTGCAGTTGTGGATTGGCCTTGGCAACGCCCTTGTCGACCACGCGCGAGGCCTCACTCCGCCCGCCGAGCTTGCCTACAGGCGCGCTGCCGGGCTCGCGCCCGGGCATCCGGCGCCGCTGTTCTTCTACGGCCTTGCGCTCGCGCGTTCGGGCGATCCGCAAACCGCGGCCGCCATCTGGCGAAATATCCTGGCGACTGCCCCGGCCAAGGCCGATTGGCGGCCCCTCGTCGAGCAGGGGGTCATGGCGCTCGGCGGCCAGCAGGCCGCCCCGCCTCAGCGGCAACCAGGACCGCACCCGGCCAGCTAGTCGCCGCGGCCGGTCCTGTCCTGGAGCGCGTCGATCGCCTTCGACGCGTCGGCCTTCGACAGCTCGGGGTCGAACTCTTCGCCGGCCTCTTCGCTCAGCGTCTGAAGATAGGACGCCTGGGCGCCGGTCATGGGTTCATCGCCGGTCACCCAATGATCCGGATCCTTGACGGCATTGCCAGTCGGATGCTGCTTTGGATCGTCGGTAACGTCTGTCGACATTGCTGCACCTTTTCAATTGCTTGATCAGGGCATCAACGCCGATGTTCTCTTCATGTTCCGCTAAGCCGCAACGGGCTCGAACGCGAGGTCGAGCGCTTCGGCGACCGCCTGGTGCCGGATCTTGCCGCCCGAGACGTTGAGGCCGTTAGCGAGGTTCGGGTCCTGCCGCATCGCTTCCTCGGCGCCAAGGTTCGCGATCTTCAGCGCGAATGGCAGGGTCGCATTATTGAGCGCGAAGGCGCTGGTCCGCGCAACCGCCCCAGGCATGTTGGCGACGCAATAATGAATGACGTTGTCGATCTCGTAGACTGGGTCGGCGTGGGTCGTCGCGTGCGAGGTCTCGAAGCAGCCGCCCTGGTCGATCGCAATGTCCACCAGCACCGATCCGCGCTTCATTGTCTTCAGCATCTCGCGAGTGACCAGCTTCGGCGCGGCTGCGCCGGGGACCAGCACGGCGCCGATCACCAGCTCGGCCTTCTTGACCGCATTGGCAATGGCGCTGCGCGATGCAAAGGCGGTCTTGATCTGGCTCGAGAAGAACATGTCGAGCTCCGCGAGGCGTTCCATGTTGATGTCGTAGATGGTGACATCGGCGCGCATCCCGACCGCCATCTGCGCCGCGTTGACGCCGGCGACTCCGCCGCCGAGGATCGCGACCTTCGCTGGCGCAACGCCCGGAACCCCGCCAAGCAGGACGCCGCGGCCGCCTTGCTCTTTCTCGAGGTAGTGGGCGCCGACCTGGACCGACATCCGGCCGGCGACCTCGCTCATCGGCTTCAGGAGCGGCAACGAGCCGTTCCTTGCGGTCACCGTCTCATAGGCGATGCAGGTCGCGCCGGACTTCATCAGGCCCTCGGCCTGCGGCTTGTCGGCTGCGAGATGGAGATAGGTGAAGAGGATGTGGCGCGGTTCCAGAAGGGCAATCTCCGACTGCTGCGGCTCCTTGACCTTCACGATCATGTCCGATGCCGCGAACACTGCCGCCGCGTCCGGAAGGATGGTCGCGCCGGCCTTCTCATAGGTCGCATCGGGGCAGTCGATGCCGTCGCCCGCCGAGGCCTGGACCACCACGTCGTGCCCGGCCGCCGTCAGCTCGGCGACCGACGCGGGCGTCAGTCCGACGCGATATTCGTGAACCTTGATCTCCTTTGGCACCCCGACGCGCATTGTTCGTTCGCTCCGCTGATATGGTTGGGCCGGCCTATAGACGGGCGATTTGCCCCTGTCCTCTCTTGTCTCGCTCCGACTGGGCGAGGCGCCGATTGCAGCACCGTAACGGCAGTGCTAACGGAGCGCGCCCGTGACCGAGGCCCTCGGCAACGGCCGCAGGAATGCGACGTACAGTCTGTCGAGTCCGAGTCCCACTGCATGAACATTACAGCGACCGGGGGCGCCGAAGCCGAAGCGCCGCAAGACGTTTCGCACGGCCATGCCCATGGCTCGCTGCTCAAGCTCGCCGTCGGCGCGGTCGGAATCGTCTTCGGCGACATCGGTACCTCGCCGATCTACGCGTTCCGGGAGACATTCACCGGCCATCACCCGCTGACCCCGGACCGCTTCCACATCGACGCAGTCCTTTCGATGATCTTCTGGTCGATGATGATCGTCGTGACTCTCAAATACGTCTTCATCATCATGCGCGCGGACAACAAGGGCGAGGGCGGCAGTCTCGCGCTGCTGGCCCTCATCAACCGGACCATCAGCGGCAAGAAGCGCTGGGCCACGGGCATCGTCATGCTCGGGGTCTTCGCGACCGCTCTCTTCTACGGCGACAGCATGATCACGCCGGCGCAGTCGGTCCTGTCGGCGGTCGAGGGCCTGACGACGGTCCAGAAGGGCTTCCAGCCGTTCGTCGTGCCGCTCGCGGTCGGGATCATGGTCGGCCTGTTCGCGATCCAGGCGCGCGGCACCGCACGTGTCGGCGCTTTGTTCGGGCCGATCATGCTCGTCTATTTCGCGGCGCTCTCTGTACTCGGCCTGATCCACATCATGGACCATTCGGACGTCATCCTGGCGATGATCAATCCACTGAAGGCCGCCGGCTTCTTCATCCACGAACCGCTCAAGGCATTCCTTGCAATGGGCTCGGTCGTCCTCGCTCTGACCGGCGCCGAGGCGCTCTATGCCGACATGGGCCATTTCGGCCGCAACCCGATCAAGGTCAGCTGGCTGTTCTTCGTCCTCCCGGCCTTGCTGCTGAACTACATGGGGCAGGGGGCAATGCTGCTTTCGATGGGCCCGGCGCAGCTGGCGACGGCGGTGAAGGACCCGTTCTTCTACCTCGCCTCCGACAGCTTCCGCCTGCCGCTCGTCATCCTCGCGACCCTCGCCGCAATCATCGCCAGCCAGGCCGTCATCTCCGGCGCCTTCTCGGTCACGCAGCAGGCGATCCAGCTTGGCTTCGTGCCGCGCCTTCGCATCACTCACACCAGCGAAAGCGCCGCCGGCCAGATCTACATCCCGCTCGTCAACTGGGCGCTGATGATCATGGTCCTGGTGCTCGTCGTCACCTTCCGAAGCTCGTCGAACCTTGCCGCTGCCTATGGCATCGCGGTCACCGGCGCGATGCTGATCGATACCGTCCTCATCGCCGTCGTGCTCATCACCATGTGGAAGTGGAACCGCATCCTCGTCGGGCTGCTGCTGGTCGTCTTCTTCATGGTCGACCTTGGCTATTTCACGTCGAACCTGACCAAGATTCCCGCCGGCGGCTGGTTCCCGCTGCTGGTCGGAGCAATCGCGTTCACCTTCCTCACCACCTGGGCGAAGGGCCGCCAGCTGATGATCAGCCGGATGAACGAGGCCAGCCTGCCGATGGAAATCTTCATCAAGTCGGCCGCGACCAGTGCCGCGCGCGTGCCCGGCACCGCGGTCTTCATGACCAGCTCGACCAACGGCGTGCCGCACGCGCTGCTCCACAACCTCAAGCACAACAAGGTGCTTCACGAGCGAGTGATCCTGCTTACCGTGCGGATCGAGGACGTGCCCTATGTCTCGGCCGAAAGGCGCGTCGAGGTGACGGATTACGGCTCGGGCTTCTACCGGGTGAAGCTCCGCTACGGTTTCATGGATGAGATCGACGTCCCGTCGGCGCTCGCTCAGCTCCAGGGCTGCGGGCCGACGTGCAAGATGATGGACACCAGCTTCTTCCTCGCGCGCCAGACGCTCCTGGCGTCGTCGCGCCCGGGAATGGCGATCTGGCGCGAGAAATTGTTCGCATGGATGCTGCGCAACGCGGAAAGCGCCATGGAATTCTTCAAGCTCCCGACCAACCGCGTGGTCGAGCTCGGCAGCCAGGTCGAAATCTGAACCTTCGAGCCATCCCGCGCATTGCGGCGTGATGACCGACATCGTCTCCTGGGCGGCGACGGCGACGACGATCCTCGCCGCCTGCATGACCGCCGCCAACCTTGGCTCGCGGATCACCGGCTACGGGTTCGCCGTCTTCACCGCGGGCGCTGCCTTGTGGATCGGGACCGGCCTGATGACGCACCAGCCGGCGCTCATCTGGACCAACGTCGTCCTCCTGGCGCTCGACATCTTCGGCGTCTGGCGCTGGCTGGGCCGCCAGGCGCGGGTCGAGGAAGGGGCCCAGGCGGCCGCCGAAGCCAGCGAGCTGACGCCGGGCGAGGCGCTGTTCCCGGTCTCGCTCCTAACCCGCGCGCCGGTCGACTGCGACGGCGCGCAAGTCGGCGGCTGCGTCGATGCCATGGCCGGCTGCTCGAGCGGTCGTCTCGCTTATGTCGTCGTCTCGCAAGGCGGCGTTGCCGGCGTTGGCGAAACCCTGCGCCGGCTTCCATGGGCGAAGGCATGCATCGAGGATGGGCGCCTGAGTGTCCGGCTGAGCCGAACGGAGCTTTCCGACCTTGAGGAGTTGGCGAAAGATCACTGGCCGGCGCGTTGACTAGCCGTTCTGCGCAGCATCCCGCAGGCGCCGGCCGCGAAGGCGCGGCTGGGCATCGAGTGCCGCCTCTTCCATGATCTGCGTTCGAAGGCTGGACCGCTTCTCGTGAATGCTTGCGATCACCGGTCCCATCGCGATTCCGATGTCGACCAGCACCGCTTCCGAAAGCTGCAGCGACGATTCCAGCGCCTCGGGGACCGCGTCTGTCACGCCCGCCGTATAGAGTTCAGCGGCATGCCTCGCGTCGCGCGCCCGGGCGACGATCGGCAATCCGGGCACCGCGGCGCGCACCCCACGCGCAATCCGCGCCACCAGCACCGGATCGTCCATGGTCAGCACCAGCGCCGACGCATTGCCGAGCTTCAGCTGGTCGACCAGTTCGCCGCGCGCCACGTCTCCGAACAGCACGCGATAGCCCGCCTCGCGCGCGTGCCGCACCGAATCGACGTCGCTATCCACCGCCAGATAGGGCTTGCCGTGCTCGGCCAGCATGTCCGCGACCATCTGCCCGACGCGGCCGAAGCCGAAGATGATCGTCCGGTCGGCGGTCGAGCCGTCTTCCGGAACGTCCGTGAGGCGCTGCTCGACGCGGCGGCCCATCCGCCGCCCGAGAGCCGCGAGCAGGGGCGTCACGGTGAGGCCGATCGCGGTGACCGTTGTCCAGAACCCGGCTTGCCCGGCGGACAGCAGCCCTGCCGCCGCCGCCGCCGAAAGCACGATCAGCGTCGTTTCCGACGGGCTGGCCATGACGATCGCGGTCTCGACGGCGACTGCCCGGCGCGCGCCTGATGCGCGCAGCAATGCGCCGGTGATCGCCGCCTTCAGCGCGAGGACAAGCGCCGCAGCGCCAAGGATCAGCGGCCAGTCCCGCGCCAGCGCCGCAAGGTCGATGCGCATCCCGACCGTGATCAGGAAGATGCCGAGCGCAAGGCCGGTGAGCGGCGCGGTGATCGCCTCGACCTCGGCGCTATAGTCCGTCTCCCCGATCAGCACGCCGGCGATCAGGGCGCCCAGGATCGGCGACAGGCCGACAGCCGCTGTCGCCATGCTCGCCAGGATGACGGTCAGCAGGCTGATCGCAAGGAACAGCTCGGGGTTCTTGGTCCGCGCCGCCTGGCCGAACAGGGGCGCCAGCGCGAAACGGCCGATCGCGAGCATCCCGGCAATGACGAGGATGCCAAGCACGCCGGTCCGCACCAGCTCGGCCATCTCGGCGTGGCCGCCGATCAGCTCGATCAGGAACAGCAACGGCACGAGCGCAAGGTCCTCGAACACCAGCATCGCGAACGCGGCTCGTCCGACCGGGCTGTCGACTCCGGTGATCGGAAGCACCAGCGCGGTCGACGACAAGGCGAGGGCGATTCCCAGTGCGACGGCCGCCTGCAGCGTTAGCCCGCCGATCAGGAGCCCAGCGGCGATCAGGACTCCGCACCCAATCAGTTCCGCGCTGCCGATGCCGAACAATGCGCCGCCCATCGACCGCAGGCGGCGGAAACTGATGTGAAGCCCGGCAGAAAACAGCAGCAGGATGATTCCGAGCTCGGCAAAGGGCTCGATCGACGCCGGATTGCTGATCGAGACGGTGTGAAGCCACGGATGGGCCGGGGCAAGGTCGCCAAGCAGGTGCGGGCCGGCGATGATCCCGACGAGGATGAAGCCGATCACCGGGCTGACCTTCAGCCGAGCGAACGCCGGGATGACGATTCCGGCCGCGCCCAGGATCGTCAGCGCGTCGCTTAGTCCGGTTCCACCGAGCTCTGCCGCCATACCGGCTTTAGAGCAGGCGCGGAGCCGACTGTCACCGCCAGGCGTTCGCCGGCCGGAGATAGATCATGACGAAGACACTCAAGGCCGGCGACCGAGTCAGCTGGAGCTCCCACGGGGGTGAGGCGCACGGCAAGGTGGTCAAGAAAATCACTTCCGGTACGACGATCAAGGGCCACAAGGTCGCCGCGTCGCGGGACAATCCCGAATATCTGGTCGAGACCGACGAGGGCAAGCGGGCGGCGCACAAGGCGGATGCGCTGACCAAGAGCTGAGGCGCCGGTCTTCCAATGTAGGAAGTTGTCTGTCAGCCTCGCGGCAGATGATTTCGCGTTCAGCATCGATCGAACGGTTTGTGGGCAGTGGACAGGGCCTCCCGGTGTCCCTCGCGCGCACGATGAACGCGACCTTTGTGACCTTCCGCAGGTGAACCTTGACGTCGTTATCGCCGGTGGCGGGCCCGCAGGGGTGATGGCGGGGCTGCTGTTCGCCCGCGCCGGCTGCCGCACCCTGGTCCTTGAAAAACACGCGGACTTCTTCCGCGATTTTCGCGGTGACACCGTCCACCCCTCGACTCTCGAGCTTCTACGCGAGCTCGGCCTGCTCGACGACTTCCTGAAGCGCCCGCACGATGAGGTGACCAGCGTTACCGGCCGAGTCGCCAATCAGCGGATCGTGATCGCCGACATGAGTCATTTGCCGGTGCGAAGCCGATTCGTCGCGCTGATGCCGCAATGGGATTTCCTCGACTTCCTTGCCCGCGAAGCACGGAATTATCCCACCTTCGCGCTTCGCATGGAGTCCGAGGTCGTCGACCTCGTTTTCGACGGTGACCGGGTTGCGGGCGTGCGGCTCCAGTATGGCGAGGAGGTAAGGGCTCCCCTGACGATCGCTGCCGATGGGCGAGGCTCGATCGTCCGCGAAAAGGCCGGCCTGCCGAAGACCGACCTTGGTGCTCCGATCGACGTGCTCTGGTTCCGTCTTCCCAAGGAGAAGACCCCGGCCAACGAAACCGGTGGCAGTTTCGGTTCGGGAACGATGGTCGTCCAGATTGACCGCGGCGATTACTGGCAGTGCGCTTACGTCGTCCCGAAGGGCGATTCCGGCGCCTTGCGGGCGGCCGGCCTTCCGGCGTTTCGGGCCAACCTCGTCAAGGCAGTCCCGGATCTCGCCCCGGTTGTCGAGACCCTGCAGGATTGGGAGCAGGTGAAACTGCTTTCCGTATCGCTCGACCGGCTCGATCGCTGGTGGCGGCCCGGGCTCCTTGCCGTTGGCGATGCCGCGCACGCGATGTCGCCGGTCGGTGGAGTGGGCATCAACCTCGCGATCCAGGACGCCGTTGCCGCGGCCAACATCCTCGCTGCATCGCTCTCCCGGGGTGAGGACGTCACACCGCTTCTGGCCAAGGTGCAGAAGCGCCGGCTTTTCCCGACCCGGGTGGTCCAGGCCGCGCAACGAGCGGTTCACGAGCGCGTCCTGACGCCGCTTGTCGTCCGCAAGCTCGTGCTCGATCGCGTGCC
>NZ_JAFAVR010000272.1 GCF_019242355.1 Sphingomonas sp.
GTCGACCGGCTCGCCGACGACGTTGACGATGCGGCCGAGCGTCGCCGGACCGACCGGCACCGAGATCGGCGCGCCGGTGTCGACCGCTTCCTGGCCGCGGACCAGGCCGTCGCTCGAATCCATCGCGATGGTGCGGACCGTGTTCTCGCCGAGGTGCTGGGCGACCTCGAGGACGAGGCGGTTGCCGCCATTCTCGGTCTCGAGCGCGGACAGGATCGGCGGCAGCTCGCCGTCGAAAGCGACGTCGACGACGGCGCCGATGACCTGCGCGACGCGGCCGGTGAGGTTGCTCGTCTGCGGAGCGTTGAGGGTGTCAGCGGCGGTGGCCATGTCTGTCTTCCTTGCCTTCGTATCGGGTTAGAGCGCTTCGGCGCCCGAGATGATTTCGACCAGTTCGGTCGTGATCGCGGCCTGGCGGCTGCGGTTGTACTGGATGGTGAGGCGGTTGATCATGTCGCCGGCGTTGCGCGTCGCATTGTCCATCGCGGTCATCTGCGAGCCGTAGAAGCCGGCCTGATTCTCGAGTAGCGCGCGATAGATCTGCACCGCGATGTTGCGCGGGATCAGGTCGGCGAGGATCTCTTCCTCGTCGGGCTCATATTCGACGGCGGCCAGCGACACCGCAGCACCGCCTTCGGCCGTTGACGGGGCAGGGACCGGGATGATCTGGTCGATCGTCGGTTCCTGGACAAGCGTCGAGCGGAAGTTCGCATAGGCGAGGTGAACGACGTCAATGCCGTCAGTCACGTAGCGGTCGACGATGTCCTTCGCGATCGCCTGCGCGTCGGCGTAGCTCGGCGCCTTCATCTCGCTGGTGTCGAACTGGGCGATGATCGACTTCGGGTAGAAGCGCTGCAGCACGGGCCGGCCCTTGCGGCCGACGATATAGAACAGCACCGTCTTGCCCTGCGCGGTCAGCTCGTCGGCGAACCGCCGGGCGGCACGAACGACGTTCGTGTTGAACGCACCCGCGAGTCCGCGGTCGCTGGTCGCGACGATGATGAGATGCGTGTCGTCCTTGCCTGTGCCCGACAGCAGCTTCGGGCTTTGCGGGCCCGGCGTAATGCGCCCGGCAAGCGAGCCGACGACGTCGGTCATTCGCGCCGAATAGGGCCGCCCGGACTCCGCGCGCTGCTGGGCACGGCGCAGCTTCGCCGCGGCGACCATCTTCATCGCCTTGGTGATCTTCTGCGTCGACTTCACCGAGCCGATGCGGAGCTTGAGTGCCTTGAGGCTCGCCATGGATTGCTACGCCGTCCTTAAACGAACTGCTTGCCGAACGCGGTGAGCGCGTCCTTCAGGGCAGCGGCGGTGTCGTCGTCGAGCGCCTTGGTATCGCGGATCTTGGCGAGCACTTCCGGCTTGTCCGAGCGCAGGTAGCTCAACATTGCCGCTTCGTAGCGGGTCACGTCGCGCACCTCGACTGTGTCGAGGAAGCCCTGCGTTCCCGCGTAGATCGAGGCGACCTGCTCCTCGACCGGCATCGGCTGATACTGGCCCTGCTTGAGGAGCTCGGTGAGGCGCGCGCCACGGGCCAGCAGGCGCTGGGTCGAGGCGTCGAGATCCGCGCCGAACTGGGCGAATGCGGCCATTTCACGATACTGAGCGAGCTCCAGCTTGATCGAGCCGGCGACCTTCTTCATCGCCTTGGTCTGCGCGGCCGAGCCGACACGGCTGACCGACAGGCCGACGTTAATCGCCGGGCGGATGCCCTGGTAGAAGAGGTCGGTCTCGAGGAAGATCTGTCCGTCGGTGATCGAGATGACGTTGGTCGGGATGTAGGCCGAAACGTCGCCCGCCTGCGTCTCGATGACCGGGAGCGCGGTCAGCGACCCGGAGCCGAGGCTGTCGTTCATCTTGGCTGCGCGCTCGAGCAGGCGGCTGTGTAGGTAGAAGACGTCGCCCGGATAAGCTTCGCGGCCCGGCGGACGGCGCAGCAGCAGCGACATCTGGCGGTAGGCGACGGCCTGCTTCGAAAGGTCGTCGTAAACGATGACGGCGTGCATGCCGTTGTCGCGGAAATATTCGCCCATTGCGCAGCCGGTGTAGGGCGCGAGGAACTGCAGCGGCGCCGGTTCGGAGGCGGTCGCGGCGACGACGATGGAATATTCCATCGCGCCATTCTCTTCGAGCGCGCGGACGATCTGAGCGACGGTCGAGCGCTTCTGCCCGACCGCGACGTAGATGCAGTAGAGCTTGTCCTTCTCGTCGTTTCCGGCGTTGGCCTGCTTCTGGTTGATGAAGGTGTCGAGGGCGACGGCGGTCTTGCCGGTCTGGCGGTCGCCGATGATCAGTTCGCGCTGGCCGCGGCCGATCGGGACGAGGGCGTCGAGCGCCTTGAGACCGGTCTGCACCGGCTCGTGCACCGACTTCCTCGGGATGATGCCGGGCGCCTTGACCTCGACGCGGCGGCGCTCGGTGGCCTCGATGGGCCCCTTGCCGTCGATCGGGTTGCCAAGCGCGTCGACGACGCGGCCAAGCAGGCCCTTGCCGATCGGAACGTCGACGATGGTGCCGGTCCGCTTGACGGTCGAGCCCTCGGAAATCTCGGCATCCGAACCGAAGATCACGACGCCGACGTTATCGGCCTCGAGGTTGAGCGCCATGCCCTTGGTGCCATTCTCGAACTCGACCATCTCGCCGGCCTGGACGTTGTCGAGGCCGTAGATGCGGGCGATGCCGTCGCCGACCGACAGCACGGTGCCGACTTCCGAGACCTCGGCTTCGGCGTCGAAATTCGCGATCTGGTCGCGGATGACGCGGGAGATTTCAGCGGCGCGGATATCCATGGTGTTGCTTAGCCTTTCATCGCGGAAGCGAGACGGTTGAGTTTGGTGCGGATGGAGGCGTCGATGCGCTGGCTGCCCAGCTTGACGACGATTCCGCCGAGGATTGCGGGGTCGACGCTCATGTCGAGATTGACGTCGCGGCCGGCGCGGGTGCGAAGCTGCTGCTTCAGCTGTGCGACCTGGTCGTCGTTGAGCGGCCGCGCGGTCACGATTTCGGCCGTCGTCTCGCCGCGATGCTCGGCGGCCAGGCGGCGGAATGCGCGGATGACGGAGCGGAGCTCGCCCTTGCGGCCGTTGCGGGCGAGGACGCCGACGAAATTCGCCGTGACCGGATCGAGCGAGAGCTGTGGAGCGAGCGCTGCGAATGCCTTGCCGGCCTCCTCGCGCGAAACCAG
Organism: Sphingomonas sp.; assembly: GCF_019242355.1. Taxonomy (GTDB): domain Bacteria; phylum Pseudomonadota; class Alphaproteobacteria; order Sphingomonadales; family Sphingomonadaceae; genus Sphingomicrobium. The sequence goes on from NZ_JAFAVR010000272.1 coordinate 3,185, forward strand.
CGGGCTCGACACCAGCTCGTCGAAGTCCTTCGAATCGGCGAGGGCCTGATCGAGCGCATCGAGGCTGCGGCCGACGCTGTCGATCTGCCGTTGATCGCGCGCCAGGTCGAACAGGGCCGACGCGTAGCGCCCTGCTAAGCTGGCCCGAATGCCGCCGGATGTCTCCACGCGCGAAAAGCTCCAGAACTTTGAAGTGCCCCGCCCCCATGCGAAGAACGGAGCGAAAAAATGGGGCGCTTGTCGAGGCTTACCCCGCACGCCCCCATGGGTTGGCGCGCCCGTAGCAAGGGGTGCGCGGCGATGCAAGGCGGCTGCTCGGTTTGACCGCAAGCTGACGGATGCGGGCGGACCGAACCTCGCGCTATAAGAGCACCATGTCGAGTGAACTTATGGACAGCGACGCCGCGTGGGCCGCCTTCGAGCGGCGTGACCGCGCCTGGGACGGCAAGATCATCGGAGCGGTGAGAAGCACTGGCATCTACTGCAAGCCAAGCTGCCCGGCGCGACGACCGAAACGCGAGAATGTTGAGTTCTTCGCATCTGGCGAGGAGGCCCGGGCAGCCGGCTATCGCGCCTGCATGCGCTGCACGCCCGATGAGATCGGCCGCGACCGGGAAGCGATCGCGATCGCCATTAGGCTCATCGAGCAATCGGAGGAGACGATGAACCTCGACGAGCTCGCGGCCGCCGTCGGCTACGCCCCCCATCACTTTCAGCGCCTGTTCAAACGCGACCTCGGCATCTCGCCCGCGGGATATGCACGGGCTCTGCGCAACCGCCGCGGCGAGGCGGCACTGAAGGCCGAAGGACGAGTGACCGACGCGGTCTACGATGCCGGCTATGCCGCGCCGAGCGGCTTTTACAGCGATGCGAAGGAGAGGCTTGGAATGACACCATCGGCATGGCGCGACGGCGGGCGCGGGGCAATCATCCGCTGGACGATCGTCGACAGCGCGCTCGGGCCGATGCTGGTTGCGGCCACGTCGAAGGGCATCTGCCGGCTGACGTTCGACGATAGCGTCGGCTCGCTGCGACTCCTGTTCCCGAGGGCCGAGATCATTGAGGATGACGGTTCGATGCGGGATCTCGTCCAGGGCGCACTGGCGGCAGTCGAACAGCCGAACGCCGCTCATGACCTGCCGATCGACGTCGCGGGCACGGCCTTCCAGGAGGCGGTTTGGAGCGAGCTCCGCAAAATCCCGCCGGGCGAGACCCGCAGCTACGCTCAGATCGCGGCGGCAATCGGCCAGCCGACGGCGGTTCGAGCGGTCGGGTCGGCCAATGGCGACAACCATGTCGCAGTGCTGATCCCCTGTCACCGCGTGATCCGCAGCGACGGCTCGCTCGGCGGCTATGCCGGCGGGCTCGACCGGAAGCGGCAACTGCTCGCGGCCGAGGGCCATGTGCCAGCGGCGCCGGAGTTGCCGCTGGTCGAATAGCCGCTTGCGTGACTTCCGGACTTGGGCTCAATCCGGAACCAGGGGGCTGCGATGACCGGATTGATCGAGCGAAGTGTCGCAGAGCAGCGGCCGACGTGGAAGCGGATCGTCCAGTTTCCACTGGTCGCGATGGTGATCGCGATCCTTGTCGTACTGTTATGCTTCACGGCGTGCGTGCTTCTTGCGGAATTCGTTCTGCCGGCGATCCCGGGTTTCTCGCAGGAGATGAAGTTCGACCTGATCGCCATGATCTTGCTGGTCGCTGCCTACCTCTTGGTCATTCGCCGTCTCGGTAGATATCCACGGAACGATTATCGCGATCCAGCGGCGCTTCGCCGGCTCGGCCTCGGGCTGTTCGGCGGACTGGCGATCTTTTCCGCGTCGGTGGCCGTTGCCGCTCTTCTGGGCGTCTACCGGATCACGGGCGAGGGCGATTTCAGCGGCCTGCTGCCAGCCCTGACCGCCTCTGCGATCTTCCCCGCAATCAATGAAGAGATGTTGTTCCGAGGCATCCTGTTCCGCTGGATCGAGGAATTCGGCGGCAGCTGGTTGGCGCTGTTCGTAACGTCCGGCTTGTTCGGCGCCGCCCACCTGATGAACCCAAACGCCTCCCCTATCGCGGCCGTCGGCATCGCCTTCGAAGCCGGAGTGATGCTCGGCGCAGCCTACATGCTGACCCGGAGCTTATGGCTGCCGATGGGCCTGCACGCGGCCTGGAACTTCGCCCAGGGCGAGATCTGGGACATTCCGGTGTCGGGCACCAAGGTCCACGGCATCGTTGTCGCCCGCCTTGCAGGCGATCCGCTGCTTACCGGCAACGGCTTCGGTCTCGAGGCGTCACTGATCTGCATCGTCGTCGCGACCCTGTTCGGCCTGTGGCTGCTGTGGCTCGCGATCCGGAAGGGCGAGCTGAAACGGCCGATGTGGTCCCGCGAGAACCGCCTGGCGTCTCAATCGTCGTCGTAGAGCTTCTCCGCCGCCTGCCAGGCCACGATTGCCTGTGGGATGTTCTTGGCGTCGATCTGATCCAGAATCTTGCGGACCGCATCGTGAGACTTGCCGGCGTGAGGGCTATAGGCAAGCGGCAGCAGAACTTCCCGGGCATCCGCCGGCCGATTGCCCTTCAGGAACGCGCCCACCGCCTCGAGCCGTAGCTTGGCGTCCTGCGGCGCTAGCAGAATTGCGTACTTAAGGCCGTCGATCGCATTGCTCGTCGGCTGTTGGTTCGCAGCGCTATAGCTTCGGAAGAACAGGATCAGGGGTTGCGCATCCTCGACGTCCATGCGGTTCGCGGTGCTGAGAACCGTCCGCACGCCGTTCCAGTCCGCAGTCGTCGGATTCGCCTTGGCGATGTTCATCAGGGCTTCGCCCTTGGCAAGTTCGGCCTGCTCTGATCGCGGATCGAGCTTGAGCGCCGTATCGGCATCCCTCGCGGCCGCATCATATTGCTTGGCCGAATTCTCGATCTGGGCGAGCAACGTCGCGGCCTGGGCATCGGCCGGATAGCGCTGGACCACGGATCGCGCCCGGCCCACCAGCGTCGGCGCCGTGTATCGTTTTCCCTCGCGAGCGAACCTGATCTTCGTGTCCATCAGTTCGGCCATTGCCGGGCTTAGCGGGCGCACTTCGATCGGCGGCAGGTGCAGGGCGGACGCTGGGATCGTTGCGACCGTGAACTTGTCCGCCTTGAAATAGGCGTTCAGCTCCCTATCGAGCTGATTCAGGTCCCCGAACGCATCCGTGGCGGCCTGGAGTGCCGGCTTGCCGGCGGAGATTTCGTCGATGTATTTCGACAATTGCCCACGCCGCTTGAGATCGAACGACAGGAGGTGCGTGAGAAGCCAACCTCGACCGTAAAGCGACTCGAACTGAAGCTCGTCGAGTGTCGTATAGTCGCCTGCCAGCATTCGAGGGAGCGAAAGCCCGCCCATGCCCTGGTCATAAAGGACTTCCGCCCGATATCTTGGCGGTAGACCTAGGGTGACGCCTCCATTGCTCTCGAAGCGCGGCACGGCGAAGAACTCGGCGAATCCTTCGACGAGCCAGGTCGGCAGCGGCCGATCCGTGTCCTCGAGCATCAGATGGTGCGTATATTCGTGGAAGAAGATGGACTCGGCGCTGAGTTCGTAGGTTCCCACTTCGCCGGCGCGCGGGACGAACGCCACTGAGCCGGTGGCGCGCGGCACGTAAAAGCCGGCGACTCCGGAGTCGCGATCTCCGTAAATGTTCCGGATTGCCGCGATATCGCGCAGGACATAGACGGTGACCTGGGTTGATGCGCCCGCATCCACGTCCGGGGTGCCGCGCGCCTGGCGAACGGCGGCATCGAAACGTTCCAGCTTGGTCGCGAAGGCTTTTAGGTCGTCGGGACTCTCGTCGGCATAGACATGAAAATGCTTGCTGATGGCTTCATTCCATGTCGCGGCGGCAGGTGCCGACCAGATCGACGCAACGATCGCCAATGATGCTACCCAACCAATTCGCATGAAGTCCCCCAATCGTCCCCGAGCAAGCAGAGAGACTAATCGCCCGTGCGCGGCGCGCAAGCAGCTGTTTCGCAAGACTTTGTCAAAGGAAGCTATAGGGATCGACGTCCACGCTGACCCGGACCCGGCTGCTCCAGGCGTTGGCGGCGAGCCAGTCGCGGATCACGTCCTGGACATCGAGGCTCCGGCGGGCGTGGACCAGCAGTCGCTGCCGGTGGCGGCCACGAAGCATGGCGAGCGGCGCCGGCGCAGGTCCGTAGACAGCCATGCCTTCGACCTCGGGCGCGGAGTGGCCGATGCGGCGGGCAACTTCTTCGGTCTCGAGCGCATCCTCGGCCGAGACGACGATCGCCGCGAGCCGGCCGAAGGGAGGCATTGCGGCTTCGCGACGGGCATCGGTCTCGGCTGAATAAAACCCGGCGACATCGCCTGACACCAGCGCGGCGATGACGGGAGCGTCGGGATCGTGGGTCTGGACGAGGACGCGCCCCGGCTTGTCCCCACGGCCCGCTCTCCCGGCCACCTGCTGGATCTGCTGGAAGCTGCGCTCCGCTGCGCGCAGGTCGCCGCCAGCCAGACCGAGATCGGCATCAACCACGCCGACCAGGGTCAGGTTGGGAAAGTGATAGCCCTTGGTGATGAGCTGGGTGCCGACGACGATGTCGATCGCGCCCGCGTCCATCGCGCCGACGAACTCCGCGGCCTTCAGCGGCGACCAGATCGTATCGGAAGTGACAATCGCCGTTCGCGCCCCCGGGAACAGCGCGGCGACCTCGTCCGCGATGCGCTCCACGCCGGGTCCGCAGGGAACGAGGCTGTCCTCGGTGCCGCACTCCGGGCAGGCCTTGGGCGGCGGCATGACGTGCCCGCAATGGTGGCAGGCGAGGCGGTGCATCAGTCGGTGCTCGACCATCCAGGCCGTGCAGTTCGGGCATTGGAAGCGGTGGCCGCAGTGACGGCACAAGGTCAGCGGGGCGAAGCCGCGGCGGTTCAGGAACAGCAGTGACTGCTCGCTGCGCTGAAGGTTCGCCTCCAACTCCCGCACCAGTCCGGGTGCTAGCCAGCGTCCGCGCGGCGGCGGGTCCTGGGTGAGGTCGATGGCGCGCATCTCGGGCAAAGACGCGCCGGCGAACCGCTGCGGCAAGCTGACCTCGCGATAACGACCTGCCTCGACCATGTGTCGGCTTTCGATCGCAGGCGTGGCCGAGGAGAGGATGACCGGGATGTCCTCGAACAGGCCCCGCATCACGGCAGTGTCGCGGGCATGATATTGCACGCCTTCCTCCTGCTTAAAGGTCGGCTCGTGCGCCTCGTCGACGACGATCAGGCCGAGGTTGGGGTAGGGTAGGAAGAGGGCGGATCGCGCTCCCACCGTAACGGCGGCCTCCCCGCTGGCGATCCCTCGCCATGCCCGGCGGCGCTCCGACGAGCGCAGGCCCGAATGCCAGGCAACGGGCGCGCAGCCGAAGCGGCTCTCGAAGCGCTTGAGGAAGGGCTCGGTCAGCGCGATCTCTGGGAGGAGGACGAGGGCCTGTTTCCCTTGGCGGAGGCATAGGGCGATGGCTTCGAAATAGACTTCGGTCTTGCCGGAGCCGGTGACGCCGTCGAGCAGGACGGGGTCGAAGCCCTTGCCGACGGCGGCGGCGAGCGAAACCGCCGCCTCGCGCTGGTCGTCGTTAAGGTTGGGCGGCGCGAAGTCAGGGTCGGGGCAGGCGAGCGCGCGGTCCGCGTCGACCGCCACGGCTTCAAGTGCTCCGGCATTGGCAAGGCCGCGCATCACGGTGTCGCTGACGCCGGCATGGTCAGCAAGCTCGCGGATTGTGCCCTGGCGGCCCGCGAGCTGGCCGAGGGCCTGCTCGCGCTGCGGCGTCAGTCGGCTGGGAATCAGGCCGGTTGGCCGGTACTCGGTGAGCTGGCGCGGGCCGTCCAGCGCGGCCGATGAGGGCAGGACCATGCGTAGCACCGAGGCGAGCGGACTGAGGTAATAATCGGCAGTCCATTCGCAAAGCCGGCGCAAGGGCGGAGCGATGGGGCGGACGTCGAGAACGCCTGCAAGCGGACGCAGGCGATTGTCGCCGACTTCTTCGGTCTTCAGCCGATCAGCCTCCCAGGCGACGCCGAGCAACTGGCGAGGCCCAAGGGGCGCGATGACGACCGAGCCCGGCTCGACCCGCATGCCGTCGGGCACGCGGTAATCGAGCGGCCCAAGCGCCGAGTTCATCGTCACGACGCGGGCCCGCTTCAGTCTCATTTCGGTCGAAACGCAGCGAATGTGGCGGCCCTACACCCGCGTCCGCACGAGCTTGCTCGCATGGCCTGTTTTCGGCGCAGAATCTCGAAGTCCCGGCTGCAGATCATCGTCGCGCTTAAGCACAAGCAGGCTGCGAAAGGACAGTGATGTTCTGCATTCCACATCGTGCCGGCTTGCAGGACAGCTCTCGCGGTGCATCCGCCCCGGGCAGGAAGTGGTGATATGGCCTGCGGTCGTTTGGGCTTCTCATTCGGGCTGATATTTTTTACATTTTTGCGCTTAGCCGGGGGCAAGCCGTGACTGATCCGGGCCGTGTAGCGATCGAAGAGAGCCGAAGACCGCGGCCTGTGTTCATTAGCTATGCGACCGCTGATCGCAAGCAGGCGCTGGCCGTATGCAAGGCCGTTGAACGCCGGGGCACGCAGTGCTGGATTTCGACCCGCGACGTCGCTCCTGGCGAAAACTACCAGGAAGCGATCGTACGCTCCCTCAGACAAGCGCCCGCCCTCGTCCTGGTGTTTTCGAAAGCCGCCAACACCAGCGACGAAATCAAGAAGGAACTATCGCTCGCCAGCCGCTTCCGGGTGCCCGTGATCGCCCTGAGGATTGAAGACGTCGAGCCCAGCGACGCATTCGCCTATGAGCTTTCGACCCGCCAATGGATCGAAGCCTCCAAAGGATTGGAGAGGTCGATCGACTCTCTGGTCAGCCGCGTCGAGGAGCTTTCGCGCGACGACGCCGGCGACGAGTCCGCTCGCGCCGTGGCCACCGCGCGCGCTCTCCGCCGCACATCTGTTCACGGACGTCATCGGCTGGCGATAGCCGGGGGACTGTCTTTGTTGGTGATCGCCGCGGGAGCCTGGTGGTGGCTTCGTCCGTCCTCCGCGGCAGCACATAGCATGACGGTGCGCCTGGCCGACTTTCGATCCTTGTCGCCTGTCCTGCCCGTAACCCTCCACGAAGCGATTGGCACGGAAATCATCGCCGCCTTTAACGCCGATGGAGTCATCGGCGTTTCGACTGCCTCCGCGGCATCAGGCGGCTCCGGACCAGCGTATGCGCTCGGCGGGACGATCAATCGCATTGGCAACACGATCCGAGTGATCACCCAGTTCAAGAACGAGAGATCGGGGGTGATCCTTTGGTCGGACAGCAAGGATTATCCGGCAAGTGAGCTGGCGAAAGTGCCCCACCGGATCGCGGTCGATGCGGGCACCGTTGTCCGTTGCGGACTGTTCGGGACCTCAACCTATCACAAGGCGCTGCCAGACTCAGTTCTGAGCAATTACATGCAATATTGTCAGGAATATTGGGCCTATGGAGGGAGCAAGACACTGCTTCCGGCCCAAAGGGTCGTTGCTGCGGTCCCCGACTTCTCCTGGGGATGGTCCGCCGTGGCGAACGGGTTCATGCAGGCGGTGGCGGCCGGGGCCGGGAACGCGGCGGAATTGCGCACGTCAGGCCTCCAGGCTGAAGCCAGAGCGCTCGCCCTCGATCCGAAAAACAGCGAGGCCCTGGCTCATAAGGCTTATCTGATCGACCCCCACGACTGGCCGAGCCAGGAAGCCTTGTTCAAGAGCGCAATCGCCGCGAAGCCGCTCGACTGCGGCTGCGAGCATTACGGCTATGGCCTGACATTGAGCCAGGTTGGACGTCTTGACGAGGCTGTCGAACAGTTCCGCGCCGCGACGGACATGCTTTCCCTCTGGCCAGACTCGCAAATCTCCCTGGCGACGACACTTATTGCGACAGGCGATGCCGGCGAGGCGAAGTCGCATATCGATACCGCAATCGAGCTCAGCGAAGATCCGATGCTCGCACAATCCCTCGCAATCGCCGAGGGCACCGAGACGGGTGATTATGCGCAGGCCATCGCCGCTCTTCGGGATCCGCGGTTTCATATGCCCGAAGCCGAGCGGGGCGCTTTGCTTGCAGGTTATCAGGCGCTGGCATCGGGCGATCCCAAAGAGAAGGGCAAGGCGATCCACGCGCTGCTGCCGCTTGCGACGGACGAACAAAGAGAAACGGTCGCGACGATGTTGGGGGCTCTCGGCGCAAGCCACGAGGCCCTGCTCGCCGCGGGGGAGAGGCCCTGGCTATTCTGGCACCGCAGCATGCGCGGATCCTTGAACGATCCGAGCTTTCCGGCGGTCGTGAAGCATCTCGGCCTCGTCAGCTACTGGAAAGCCACGCATACCAAGCCCGATGTTTGCGGAGGCGCCGACGCGCCAGCCTTCTGTCGAATGATTTGAGTGCCAGTTCTTGCACGAGTCTTCGTCCGCAATCGGTCGAATGGGGCCCGGAGCGCTAGAGCGGTGCTCCGGTGATGCCGCTGACCATCCCGGGACCCCAATAGTTGGCCGTGAAATAGGTCGTTGCGGTGACGACGAAGGCGGTGGCGCCGAGGAGGACGGCGCAGGCGCCGGCCTTCGTGGCGTTGCTGCCGGAGCCGCTGCGCGAGCGGATGAACAGTTCGGCGACGGCGAGGTTTGGCAGGTAGAAGAAGAAAGTCATCACATGGTCGAACAGGCCATGGAAGCTGGTCGTGTGACCGGCGCGTCCGATCGCCATGAACCAGAAGGCATATTCCATTCGGTAGAGCCAGGAACCGACCACGAGCGCGAACAGGCGGATCGCCCAGGCGCGGTGGGTTTCGAGGCGCCGGGCGCGGGCATGGACGTAGCTCACCATGGCGGCAGTGACGACCAGAGCGCCATAGAGGCCGAAGCCGGTGCTCATCACTGGGCCGCCGACCGTGCCGTTCGCAAGGATGAAGGTGAGGCCGCCGGCACCGGCGATGCCCGCTGACAGGACATAGAGACGGCCGAGCCAGCGGTGGAAGGCAGGGACCGCGCGACGAATCCCGCCGATGAGCTGGATCGGCCCAAGGATCAGGAGCAGGCCGCCCGCAAGGAAGTGGAAGCCGATGCCGGCCGTCGCCGCCGGAGCGTTGACAGGATGCAGATGATCAAGCGACTCGTTCCAGCGGTCGAGCGCGCCATGTGCAGCCGCTCCGCCGAAGAAAAGCAGGATGTAAAGGCCGAACAGGGCGCCGCTGACCCAGGTCGCGGCGGCAAGGCTCCAGCCGGTCCAGCGGACGGCGGTGACTAACCAGCTGTCACCCTGGCCTTGAGCCTGGGCCTGCCTGTCTAGCTTCAGGAATGCCGACTCGTCCCCCACATGCACAGGAAGGAAGAAGGCAGCCCCCGGGTCAAGTCCGCGCTAGCCGATGCAGTCGGCCTTACTTGCCCCGTTTCTTCCTGTGGCTGTCGAGGTCGAGAACCGCGGATTCCTCCTCCGGCTGGAGCAAGCCGAGCCGCCGCGCGACTTCCTGGTAGGCTTCCTCGACTCCGCCAAGATCCTGCCGGAAGCGGTCCTTGTCGAGCTTCTGGTTGGTTTTGATGTCCCACAGCCGGCAGCCGTCGGGGCTGATCTCGTCCGCGAGGATAACCCGAGCATAGTCGCCGTCCCAGACGCGCCCGAACTCGAGCTTGAAGTCGATGAGGCGAATTCCGATCGCCGCGAACATGCCCGAAAGGAAGTCGTTCACGCGGATCGCCATGTCGGCGATGTCGTTCATTTCCTCCTGGGTCGCCCAGCCGAAGCAGGCGATATGTTCGTCGGCGATCATGGGGTCGCCGAGCGCATCGTCCTTGTAATAATATTCGATGATCGTGCGGGGGAGTTGCGTGCCTTCCTCGATCCCGAGGCGCTTGGAAAGCGAGCCGGCGGCGACATTGCGGATCACGACCTCGATCGGGATGATCTCGACCTGGCGGATCAGCTGCTCACGCATGTTGAGGCGGCGGATGAAGTGGGTGGGGACGCCGATCGCCGCGAGCGAGGTGAAGATATGCTCGGAAATGCGGTTGTTGATGACGCCCTTGCCGCTGATCGTCCCGCGCTTCTGCGCGTTGAACGCCGTCGCGTCGTCCTTGAAATACTGGATCAGGGTTCCGGGCTCGGGACCCTCGTAGAGGATCTTAGCCTTGCCCTCGTAGATCTGGCGGCGGCGAGCCATCGGCTGAGCATCACTCCAACAGGAACTGGAAGGAGCGGGCCTATAGGCGAGCCGCCGCGCTATCGCAATTGACCGTCAGCGCGATGCGGTCGTCACGGCCTTGCTGCTGACGATCCGCACGTCTTGCACCTGGTCGGGACGCAGATATTTCCGGGCGAGCGCCTGGAGGTCGGCCGGGGTCGTAGACTGGAGCAGGCTCTTCAGCTGGCGGATGCGATCGAGCCGATCCGGCTTGCTCTGCGCCCTTGCAAGTACCGTCAGCCAGAACCCGTTGTCCCGCATCGCCTGATCCGCCTTGTCGAGGTCGGGGTTGCGGGCGCGGTCCAGCAAATCCGAACTGATGGGCTTGTCGCGAAGCTCGGCCGCGGCGTCGGCGATCGCCTTTTGCACCTCATCGACCTTGCCGGGCGCGACCACCGCCGCGACGGACAGATAACCGTAGCCAGTGAAGGTGGAGGACTGATTGCTGGCGACATTGACGCCGTAGCTGTCGCCCAGCCGCTCGCGAAC
>NZ_JAFAVR010000111.1 GCF_019242355.1 Sphingomonas sp.
TTCCCGCGCGGTAGAGCGTCTGCTTGATCGCGACGACGTCGGGATCGGCGGCGGCCTGCTGGATGAACTCGACGACGACCTCGAAGCTTTCGTATGGGTGGTGGACGAGGATGTCCTTCTCCCGGATCGCGGCGAGGCAATCTCCGCCATGCTCGCGGATGCGCTCGGGGAAACGGGCGTTGAAGGGCGTGAACTTGAGGTCGGGACGATCCTCGTCGACGAGCTGGGCCAGGTCGGCCATGCCGAGGAAGCCGCGGGTTTCGGAGGTGATGGCGCTCGTCGCGTCGAGCCCGTCCTGGACGAACTGGACGAGGCCCTCGGGCATTCCAGGCTCGAGCTCGAGCCGGACCACGCGGCCGCGGCGGCGACGGTTGATCGCGGTGCGGAAGTAGCGGACGAGGTCCTCGGCTTCCTCCTCGATCTCGATGTCGCTGTCGCGGATGATGCGGAAGGCGCCGCCGCGCAGCACCTCGTACTTCGGGAAAAGATAGGCGGTCTTGCGGCGGATCAGGGTTTCGAGCGCGATGTAGCGGCCGGGTTCGCCGGGAAGGCGGACGAAGCGCGGAATCGTGGCCGGGGCCATGATCAGTTCGCGGACATTGGCCTTGCCTTTCTTGAGCTCGAAGATGAGGCTGAGCCCCTGGTTCGGGATGAACGGGAAGGGGTGCGCCGGGTCGATCGCCTGTGGCGTCAGGACCGGGAAGATCTGCTCGCGGAAATGCTGGTCGAGCCAGCGCTCGGCTGCTTCGTCGAGAGGCTCGTCGCCGATGACCCGGACCGCGCCGCCGAGGTCCGCCTGGATCGAACTCCAGACCTCATGCTGGCTGGTGACGAGGCGGTCGGCGTCGGCGGTAATCGCGACCAGCTGCTGAGCGACGGTGAGGCCGTCGAGGGACAGCTCCTCCACGCCGATCGCCTGGTGCGCCTTGAGCCCGGCAACGCGGACCATGAAGAATTCGTCGAGGTTGCTGGCCGAGATCGACAGGAACCGGACGCGCTCGAGGAGCGGATGTCGCGGGTTGCAGGCCTCGTCCAGCACCCGCCGGTTGAAGGCGAGCCAGCTCAGCTCGCGGTTGAAGTAGCGGGTCGCGGGATCGGACGGGTCCGATGCGACGCTCGCCTGGGCCTGGTGGCTGCCGTCCATCAGCCGGGTCCGAAGCCGTCGTCGTTCGTTTGCAGCCACTGCATGTCGCCAAACTGAAACAGACACGTGTTACAGGGATGTGACGGATATAGGTATCACCAGGTTGCAAATCCGAGCGGAGGCGTCGCGATGGCCAAGGACAAGAAGCCGAAAAAGGACAAGGCCGGAAAGAAGGACAAGGCGTCGAAAAACACCGGCGACAAGGCTGCGAAGGTCGCCGCCAAGACGGGCAAGACGGTGACCGGCGCAGCCGCCGAGGGCGGTTCCAAGCTTCGAGTGCTGGTCGAGCATCCGCTGGTGGCGGACGTGGTCGCGGCAGCCCTGGTGGCGACCGCAACCGCGCTGAAGAATCCGGACAGGGCGAGGGCGCTGGCGTCGGAAGCCGCCGACGAGCTTGGGAAGCTGTCCAAGGCAGGCGCCGAGCGCGGCAATGCGCTGTGGGAGATGGCGCTGGAGATCGGCAAGCGCAGCATCGAATCGCTTGGCCGGAGCGACGAGCCTGCCCGTGGCGGATCCAGGGCCGGGGCAAGGAAGACGCCGCGACAATGAGGGCGGCGATGCGTGGAGCGGAGCAACTTTCCGAAGAGGTCGGGAATTGAGGCCTAGATGAGTGGGTCTCTCGAGGAACTGCCGCACGAGCTCGACCGGGCGCAGTCCACCTGCCTTGCGATCGTCGAGGCGCCGGCCGGGTCGCGAGTGAAGGTCTATTACGATCCCGACTGCCACCTGTTCCGGGTCGGCAAGTCGTTGCCGCTGGGGATGGCGTTCCCGCTCGACTTCGCGTTCGTGCCGTCGACCCTGGGCGGGGACGGCGACCCGCTGGACCTGCTCATCCTGCCCGAGTCCGCGCTGCCCGTGGGATCGATGGTCAAGGTCCAAATTCTCGGCGTGCTCGAAGCCGAGCAGTTCAAGCCCAACAAGCGGCCGCGCCGCAACGACCGGGTGATCGCGCGGCTGGTCGAGAGCCGGCTGTTCGCGCAGGTCCATCACCTGAGCCAGCTTGGCGACACGTTCGTAAGCGAGCTCGGTGCCTTTTTCGCCGCCTACAAGCGAGCGCGCGGCCAGACCTACAACGTGCTGGGCGTCGGCAATCGCGACCGCGCCTGCGAGCTGATCGAGCAGGCGGCGGCTGCGCATCGAGCGCAGGTCGCGGGCCAGGAACGTGCTATAACCAAATAGGCAAAATAAGTGTTGACATCGTGACGCTACCTGGTTAGACGACAGGAACAGTGAAGAATTGCGAGTCGGGCCCTTCGGGGCTCGGGACGGGCCGGCGCCTTCGGGCGATCCGGCCCGATTGCGTTTGGGGAGGGACACAGTGGCGGCGAAGAGGGAAAGGGCGCTGGTCGGCGGCAAGCGGCCGCATAAGCGGAACTGCCGCGCGAACGGCTGGACGAAGGCGAAGGCGGGCGCTTTCCTGAACATCCTCGTCGAGACGTGCAACGTCACCCTGGCTTGCCGCGAAAGCGGCGTGGCGATGACTACGGCGTACAATCGGCGAAAGAGCGACGCCGCGTTCCGGGCGCAGTGGCTGGAGGCGATCGGAATCGCTTACCAGCGGCTGGAGCTGGAGCTGCTCGACCGGGCGTTCAACGGGCTCGACAAGCTCGTCACGAAGCGCGACGGAAGCTCGGAGCGGATTCGCGAATATTCCAACCAGCTGGGTTTGCAGCTGTTGAAGATGCATCGCGACGAAGCCGTTGCCGCGAGCGCCGAGCTGCCGCCGGGCGAAATCGCGGAGATCCGCGCCAAGCTGGTCCAGAAGTTGAAGCGCCTGAGCCAGCGGCGCACCGCCAAGGCGAGCGGCGAATGAAGGACGGACGGCGCACGTGCAGCCGCTGGGCGCGCGACATGGAGTTGCTGGCGAATGCGTCGCCCGCCGACCAGGAGAAGATCATCTGCAGCATGTCGGTGATGGACATGATGAAGATCGACGCGGACTTCGAAAGCTGGGCGCACGAGAACCAGCTGCCGCCGAGCGGCGAGGGCTGGCGCACCTGGATGCTGCGGGCCGGGCGGGGCTTCGGCAAGACGCGGGCGGGCGCGGAGTGGGTGTTCAGGCTGGGCGATGGCAAGCCTGGCGCACGCATCGCCCTGATCGGCGCGACGATGACGGAAGCGCGGCTGGTGATGGTTGAAGGCATCAGCGGCCTGTTGACGGTGGCGAACCGATATGGACGGTCGCTGACCTGGGAGCCGAGCCTGGGACGGCTGAGCTGGCCCAATGGAAGCCAGGCGCAACTGTTTTCCGGCGAAAACCCGGATGGCCTGCGTGGCCCGGAGCATGACTTCGCCTGGTGCGACGAGCTCGCCAAATGGAACCAGGCGCAGGAATCGTGGGACAATCTGCAATTCGGGCTTCGGCGCGGATCGCGGCCGCGGACGCTGGTGACGACGACGCCGCGGTCGATGCGGTTGCTGGAGACGATCGAGGCGATGCCGACGACGGTGACGACGCTCGGACGGACGAGCGACAATATCAACCTGGACGAGAAGGTGATCGCATTGCTGACGGCGAGTTACGGCGGGACCAGGCTTGGGCGGCAGGAGCTGGACGGGGAAATCCTGAAGGACATCGAAGGCGCGCTGTGGACCCGCGAAATGATTGACGGGG
>NZ_JAFAVR010000050.1 GCF_019242355.1 Sphingomonas sp.
CGAACGGCTTCCCGAACCATTCGGGGGGCCGTTTGTTTTTGAGAGGACGGAGGAGAGACGATGCGGCGAGTCGTGGTGACGGGTCTCGGTCTGGTGACGCCCCTGGGCGGCGACGTCGAGACCACCTGGCAGAACCTCATTGCGGGCAAGAGCGGGATCGGTCCGATCACCCGCTTCGACACTACCGATCACAAGGCGAAGATCGCCGGCGAGGTGAAGCCGAAGGATCATGAGTGGGGGTTCGACCCCGACAAGCGCGTCGACTTCAAGGTGCAGCGGCAGGTCGATCCGTTCATCGTCTACGCGATCGACGCTGCCGGTCAGGCGCTCGAGGACGCCGGCCTCATGGAGATGGATGACGAGACGAAAGAGCGTGCCGGCGTCTCGATCGGCTCGGGCATCGGCGGATTGCCGGGCATCGAGAGCGAATCCCTGGTTCTGGCCGAGCGCGGGCCCGGGCGCGTGTCGCCGCACTTCGTCCATGGACGGCTGATCAACCTCACCAGCGGCCAGGTTTCGATCAAATACGGCCTGATGGGCCCGAACCACTCGGTTGTGACCGCGTGCTCCACGGGCGCGCATTCGATCGGCGACGCCGCGCGCATGATCAAGGACGGCGATGCCGACATCATGCTTGCGGGCGGTGCGGAGAGCACGATCAACCCGCTCGGTGTCGCGGGCTTTGCCCAGGCCAAGGCGCTCAACACGGCCTTCAACGATCGCCCGACCGAGGCGAGCCGCCCCTATGACAAGAACCGAGAAGGCTTCGTCATGGGTGAAGGCGCGGGCGTCGTCGTGCTCGAGGAATATGAACACGCCAAGGCGCGCGGCGCGAAAATCTATGCCGAGGTCGTCGGTTACGGCCTGTCCGGCGACGCCTATCACGTAACGGCGCCGCACCCGGAAGGACGCGGTGCGGAACTGGCGATGAAGATGGCGCTGCGAAAGGCCGGGATGCAGCCCGAAGACATCGATTATGTCAACGCGCACGGCACGTCGACGATGGCGGACACCATCGAGCTTGGCGCGGTCAAGCGCGTCCTTGGCGACGATCTCGGAGGCGCTTCGATGAGCAGCACCAAGTCGGCGATCGGCCATCTGCTCGGTGGCGCCGGAGCCGTCGAGACGATCTTCTGCATCCTCGCCATTCGCGACCAGATCGTGCCCCCGACGCTCAACCTCGACGATCCGGACGAGGGCACCGAGGGGGTCGATCTCGTTCCGCACAAGGCCAAGAAACGCCCGGTCCGGGCTGCGCTCAACAACAGCTTCGGCTTCGGCGGGACGAACGCCAGCCTTATCGTGAAGGCCGTGTGAGAAGCCGCCTGCTGATCGGCGCGGCGGCGCTCGTCCTCGCCGCCTTCGTTGCGGTTTACATGCTGTGGTGGGCGCCGGGCCCGAAGCCCGGCCCGCACACGGTCGTCGTCCAGCAGGGCTCGACCATCGCCGGCGTGGCCCGCGAGCTCGAGACGCAGGGTGCGATTCCGGGAAGCGCGCGCACCTATCGCGTCATGGCGCGTCTGTTCGGCTCCTCCGACCCGGTCCAGGCCGGCGAGTTCCAGATCCCGAAGGGCATGGGCGGCGCCGCGATCCTCGACCTCTTGCAGCACGGCAAACCGGTGCAGCGGCTGATCACGGTCACGGAAGGAATGCCCTCGATCATCGTTCAGGAACGGCTTGCCGCCAGTCCGTATCTTACCGGGCCGCTTCCCGACGTGCCGGAAGGCTCGGTGCTTCCCGACAGTTATGGCTATGAACGTGGCACGACCCGCGCGGCGCTGGTCGCGAAGATGCAGCTCGCCATGGCCAGAGAGATCAAGGCACTGTGGGCGAAGCGCGGGACCGACTGCCCGGTGACGACGCCTCAGCAGGCGATCATCCTCGCCTCCATCGTCGAAAAGGAGACGGCCAAGCCCGCCGAGCGGTCGCTGATCGCGGGCGTCTATTGCAATCGCCTCCGCACCGGCATGCAGCTCGATGCCGATCCAACGGTCATCTACCCCATCACCAAAGGCAAGCCGCTCGGTCGCCGAATCCTCAAGTCGGAGCTGGAGGCGGACAATCCCTACAACACGTACAGGATCACGGGGCTTCCCGCCGGGCCGATCGCCAACCCGGGCAAGGAGAGCATCGCCGCGGTGCTCCACCCGGCGGCGACAAAATGGCTCTATTTCGTCGCGGACGGGACTGGCGGACATGCCTTTGCCGAGACGCTTTCCGAGCAGAATGCCAACGTCGCCAAGTGGTACGCGATCCGCAAGACTCGGGGAGAGATGTGACGGGAAATCGGGGAATCGGCCGGGCGCGGATGTTCGTGGGCGCCTTCCTGCTTGCCGCTGCGGTGATCAGCTGGGGAACCGGGCTGATGATGAGCCCGCATGGGCAGACGAGCGGCCACAGCGGCGTCGACCATGTTCGAACGGTGATCGTCGTCTACGTGCGCAACACCGCGATCGGGACGCTGGCGCTTGCGGCGCTATCGGCCTGGCTGTTGTTCCCGACGCGGCGCCCGCGCTCGCCGGTGCGTGATTGGCTGTTGATCGGGCTCCTCGCGCTACTTGCCGCAAGCAGCCTCTATCAGCTCTGGTGGCTACGCTCGGTGGTCAGCTGACGGGCGACAGCGCTCTGGACTGCACGTAGCCGACCCGGCGGTCGCTTTCCGCGTAACCCCAGGCCCAGCCCAGGCTGTCCTCGAGCAGCCGAAAAGCCTCGCCGGAAGCGAGCTCGCGGACGCTCGCGGCCGCGTCCGACGGGTTACTCCGCAGCATTGCCGGAGCGCGAAGCGTGCGGCTGACCGGCTCAGCATAATGAGAAGCGAGGACTTTGCCGGCGAGCGCGACGTCGGCGAGGTCTTTTCGAAAGGCGTTGAACGCGGGGTCGGGCAGTTGCGACGGGCCGGTCAGCGCGAAGCCCTCAGCCCTGGTGGGCGTAGGCCGGTGCCTGGCCGATGATCGGCCGGTGGGCGGCGGCGCCTGGCTCTGCGTCGCGGAGGTTGCGCTTGAAGCCTTCAAGAAACTCTGCCCCGTTGCTGGTGCGGACGACGAACACGTTGCGGCGGTCGTCCTGATCCCGTTCGCGGCGCAGATAGCCGAGCGCGCCAAGCGTGTTCAAGGCGCGCGTGACGACGGGCTTGGACACGCCCAGAACCCGGGCGAGCCCGCGCACGGTGTGAGGTCCCGGAGTCAGATAGACGAGCATCAGCAAGGCCATCTGCCGGTTGGTGAGATCCGGCTCGCCAGATCGGACATAGGCGATGAGCGCCTTCATCCAGCCGGTAAGCGAAACCTCGCCCATAGTGGCTTGTCTCCTCGGTCACGCCGCGGAGCGCCCGGATGAACGCTGTGCCGCGTAAGCGTCAGGTAAACCGGTAAGGAGCCGAAATGTTGCAGGGAATTTAGCCGAAATCCCGATGCCGTTCCGATTTAAATCAATCGGTCGGCAGGGAACTTCTTGCGAATTGCAGAGAATACAGCGCGCAGTCCGAGCGCATCACCGCCCTTCGGACGACCCGGTTTCGCGATGTCGCGCCACGCGTAAGTGTCGAAATGCGCCCAGGGAATTTCGGCGGTCACGAACCGCTGCAGGAACAGGGCCGCAAGGATACAGCCGGCCATCGGCGAATTGGCCGCGTTCGCGAGATCAGCAAGCTCGCTCTTCAGCAGGTCGTTGTACGGGTCCCACAGCGGCATCCGCCAGACGGGGTCCGCCGAAGCGGTTGCCGCGCCAGCCAGCTCGGCGGCGAGAGGGTCGTCGTTCGCGAACATCGCCGGCAGGTCGGGGCCGAGAGCGACGCGCGCGGCGCCGGTCAGCGTGGCGAAGTCGACGATGAGCCGCGGTTGCTCCTCCCCCGCCCGGGTTAGCGCGTCGGCGAGGATCAGCCGCCCCTCCGCGTCGGTATTGTCGATCTCGACGAACAGTCCCTTCCGCGACTTGATCACGTCGCCCGGCCGGTAGGACGCACCCGACACCGCATTCTCCACCGCCGGAATGAGGAGGTGCAGCCGGACCGGCAGCTTCTCCGCGATGACGAGCCGCGCCAGGGCCAGGGCGTGAGCCGCGCCGCCCATGTCCTTCTTCATCAACCGCATTCCGGACGCGGACTTGAGATCGAGGCCGCCGCTGTCGAAGCAGACACCCTTGCCGATGATCGCGAGGCGTGGGTCCTCGGGCTTGCCCCATTCGAGCTCGATCAGCCTCGGCGCCCGCTCCGGGATTGCCGCCCCGCCGACCGCGGCAATCAGCGGATAACCGCTGGCAAGCTCGTCGCCGGTGGTCACGCGCACCTGCGCGCCGAGGTCGTTGGCCGTGTCTCGGACCGCCTGCTCGATCTCGGCCGGCCCGAGGTCGGCGGCGGGCGTGTTGACGAGGTCGCGAACGAGCGCGGTCGCTTCGGCCAGCCGCACCGTCTCGCCGATCCGCGCCGCGTCGCCGGTGAGGAGCACGCGCGGGCCGCGCTCGGCGTCTTCGGCGGAGGAGCGAAAGCGGTCGAAGCGATGCTGGGCCAGGAGCCAGCCGAGACCCGCAGCGCCCACCTCGCCAGAAGCCAGCTTGTACGTCCCTTCCGGTAGCTCGGCGGCTAGCTGCGCAAGGCACCAGGGCGACAGCACCGACGCGTCCTTGACCGCGGCGACAACTTCGAACTCCGGCCCGCGGGGCAGCAGAATGAGGCCGCTCTTGCCCTCGAACCGATTGGCCTGGAGCAAGGTGCGGTCCTCGGCCGGGCGACCTTTCAGCCAGTCGGCGAAGCTCGCCTTGTCGACGAGATGGATCGGGCGCGCGGACTGGCCGCGGTCGGCGACGAGCAGGGGAGCGAAGTCGGTCATGCCTTATTGCGGCATGATCATGAACTGCTCCCAGCGGCCGGCCGCGCCGGGCTCGGCATAAGTGACCAGGACAAGATCCTTCCCGTCCGCATAATGGAGCGTGTAGTTGCGGTTGACGAAGCCGCCGCGAAGCCTGGGCGAGCCGGTCTCGCTGATCTTCGGCTGGCCGAGCGCCGCAAGGCTCGAGCGATAGTCGGCGAGCCTGGTCGGATCGAAGTAATAATTCAGGTTCGAAGTGAGCTTCGCGCGGTCCACCGTCCCGCCGACAAGCGCGGCGTAGGTCGCATGGACGTCCGCCAGGCGGTCGCCTTCGCTCGTCAGTCCTGGGTCGGGGCTGTTGAGAACGATCTTTTCAAGACCTTCGGTGAGCGTACTTGTCGCTTCCGAGAAATCCGAGTTGGTGAAGACGATGATCGCATCCTTCGTGTCGGGATAGATGCTGTTCTGGGTGAGGAAGCCGACCGCCTCGCCCCCATGGTCGATAACGTGCCGCTCGCGCGCATAATGGTTCGCGATGCCGAGGCCATAGCCATTGCTGCGCCCGTCGGCCCGGACCACCGGCGTTTCCTGCTCGACCCAGTCCCTGGCCGGGATCAGCGAGCGGTTCATGCGCGCGATGTCCCACTTGGCGAGATCGGCCGCAGTCATCGACAGCTCTCCCGCCGCGTAGAGCCAGCCGCGGCCCGGCTGACGGGCGACCCGCACCGGGCCGAGCGCGCTGCGTTCATAGCCCGCGGGAAACGCGGGCGTATTCGTATCGTCCTGGTCGCGGACGCTGGTCATTCTTAGCGGATCGAAGATCTTGCGGTGGAGATAGGTCAGGAGCGGAACGCCGCTCACCTTCTCGGCGATCATGCCCGCGACGACATAGCCGGTGTTGCTGTACTGCCAGCGCGTGCCCGGCTCGAAGTCCAGATCCTGGCGAGCCCAGCGCGCAAGGATTTCCTGTGGCTTCACCGGATGGGTCATCTCGGGAAGCTGGTAGTCCTGCGGCCAGAAATCCCGGATTCCGGAGG
>NZ_JAFAVR010000126.1 GCF_019242355.1 Sphingomonas sp.
CCCCGGTGAGTTCGGTCATGACCTGCGCCACGAACCATGGACGACCGTAGGCACCGCGACGGATCATCACGCCGTCCGCGCCGGATTGGCCAAGCGCCGTCCGTGCGGCGGCAATGGTGCAGATGTCACCGTTCACGATCACCGGGACCGAAACGGCGTCCTTCACCTTTCGAACGAACGCCCAGTCGGCCTCGCCCTTGTACATCTGGCAGCGAGTGCGGCCATGGATGGTGATCATCTGGACGCCGAGGTCCTGGGCGATCCGGGCAAGTTCGGGCGCGTTGAGGCTGGAATGGTCCCAGCCCATGCGCGTCTTGAGCGTGACCGGGACCTTCACCGCCTTCACGGTCGCATCGATGATCGCCGCCGCCGTCGTCAGGTCGCGCATCAGCGCCGACCCGGCCCAGCCGTTGACGACCTTCTTCACCGGGCAGCCCATGTTGATGTCGATGATCGCAGCGCCGCGCTGCTCGTTCAGCCTGGCGGCCTCGGCCATCACCTCTGGCTCGCACCCCGCGAGCTGCATGGAGACCGGCTCCTCGGACGGATCCCACAAGCACTTCTGGAGGGATTGGCGGGTTTCCCTCACCATCGCCTGGCTGGCGATCATCTCGGTCACCGTCAGTCCCGCGCCGTAGCGCTTCACCGCGCGGCGGAACGGCAGGTCGGTGACGGCCGTCATCGGCGCCAGGATCACCGGCGATCCGACCTCGACCGGTCCGATCCTGATGGGCTTCAGCGTCTGCATGGGACGGCGCGCCTTTACAGAAGGCACTCGAGAGGGGCAAGGCGCGCGCCATGAGCGTCACAGCGCTGATTGTTGCCGCCGGCAAGGGCGAACGCCTCGGCGGTGGAGTGCCGAAGCAATTCCGCGAGCTCGCCGGCAAGCCGGTTCTGCGCTGGGCGGTAGAGCCATTCCTCGCTCATCCCGCAATCTCGGAGGTCCGCGTGGTCATTGGCGCGGGCCAGGAAGAAAGCGCGGCCAAAGCGCTTGCCGGCCTCGGCCTCGGACACATTACGGGTGGAACGGAGCGATCGCATTCCGTCCAGGCGGGACTTGCCGAGATCGCGAGCGATGCCGTCCTCGTCCACGATGCCGCCCGCCCCTTCTGTCCCGCCGCGGTCATCGACCGCCTGATCGCGCCGCTCGAATTCTTCGACGGGGCCGCGCCCGTGCTGCCGGTCGGGGACACCCTCGCGCGCGCAACCGATCGCGTGGAGACTCCAGTGGATCGCACAGGCCTGGGACGAGTGCAGACGCCCCAGGCCTTTCGTCTGGCCGCTTTGCGCGAGGCATATCTCCGCTGGTTCGGCCCTGCCCCGACCGACGAGACCACGGTCGCCCGGGCCGCGGGGCTCACGGTTGCGGCGGTCGAGGGAGACCCTGCTCTGGACAAGCTTACGACGGCCGCGGACTTTCGACGCGCCGAACAATGGCTCGTCGGGTCCCTCGTCCCGACGACCGGGATGGGGTTCGACGTGCACGCCTTCGCTGGGGACGGACCGATCATGCTGGGCGGCGTATCGATCGCCCATCCGCGAGGCCTCGCCGGCCACAGCGATGCCGACGTCGTGCTTCACGCCATCACGGACGCCCTCCTCGGCGCGGCGGGGCTCGGCGACATCGGCCAGCACTTCCCGCCTTCGGACCCGCGATGGCGTGGCGCGGCATCGGACCTGTTCCTGCGCCATGCGGCAGAGCTCGTGCGCGGCGGCGGCGGTGTCATTGACCATGTCGACTGCACAGTCATCGCCGAGGTGCCCAAGGTCGGTCCCTATCGCGATGCCATGCGTTCACGAATTGCAACGATCCTCGATCTCAGGGAGGCGCAGGTGAGCATCAAGGCGACGACCACCGAGGGGCTCGGCTTCACTGGACGTCGAGAAGGGATTGCAGCGCAAGCGGTCGCCAGCATCCGGATGCCCGGTCATGTCTGAAGCCCTGCTCTCGAAGACGCTTGTCGACAAGGCCCGCGAAGTCGTCGAAGCCAATCGCGCAGCCGGCCGCCGCGTCGCCGTCGCGGAGAGCTGCACGGGAGGGCTCGTCAGCGCCTCGATTACGGAGATCGCCGGCTCCTCGGACGTGTTCGAGGCGGGCTATGTAACCTATTCCAATGCGGCCAAGATCGCTCAGCTCAAGGTGAGCGAAGACGTCGTCGACACCTTCGGCGCGGTCAGCGTCGCGACGGCCTGGGCGATGGCGCGCGGCGCCCTCCTGGCCTCGAATGCGGACGTCGCCGTTGCGATCACCGGGATTGCCGGGCCGACGGGGGGAACGGCGGCCAAGCCCGTCGGGACGGTGGTCTTCGCTCGAGCGGAACGCGATGCCGATCCCGCGAAGATCGTCGCGGACCAGAAGCATTTCGAAGAGCCCGACCGAGCCGGAGTCCGCCTTCAGGCGGCGCTTTGCGCGCTCGAGTTGCTAATGCCGTAGAGCGTCGCAGCCCGTTGCTCGAAGGCGGCAGTCATTCGCCGAAGGGCGCGGTCGAACATTGATCCGGCAAGCGTTTCGAACAGCCGGGACTTGAATGCAAAGTCCACGGAAAAGAACAGGTTGGTGCCGTTATCTGCTGCACGTTCGAAACGCCATTCGTTGTGCAAATACTTAAGCGGGCCTTCGATGTAGTCGACTAGAATGCGATTCGGCCGCTCCTTGGTCACCTTGCTGGTGAACCGCTCCTTGAAGGCGTTGAAGCCAACCACGAGGTCGGCGATCGTCTGCTGCTCCGTGGACGAACGGACGCGCACCGCGACGACCCAGGGCAGGAACTGGTCATAGTGGCGGACGTCCGCCACCAGGTCGAACAATTGTTCGGGCGTGTAGGGAAGATGCCGCGTCTCGCTATGCCGCGGCATTCGCGCCTTCCCGGGCCAGCTTCGCTTCGCGGTTCCGCTGCATCGCCTTGAAGTCGTCGCCGGCGTGATAGCTCGAGCGAGTCAGCGGCGACGCGGCGACCAGCAGGAAGCCCTTGGCCCGGGCGATCGCCGCATAAGCGTCGAAGGCCTGCGGCGTGACGAATTCCTCGACCTTGGCATGACGCGACGTCGGCTGAAGATACTGCCCCATGGTCAGGAAATCGACGTCCGC
Source organism: Sphingomonas sp. (assembly GCF_019242355.1). Classification (GTDB taxonomy): domain Bacteria; phylum Pseudomonadota; class Alphaproteobacteria; order Sphingomonadales; family Sphingomonadaceae; genus Sphingomicrobium. The sequence goes on from NZ_JAFAVR010000126.1 coordinate 3,089, forward strand.
GGAACGCATGTCGTCCATGACCTGATGCACCTCGAGCCGCTGCTCCCCAAGGCCGACCATGACGCCGGACTTGGTAAAGATATGCGGGTCATGGCGCTTGACGCTCTCCAGAAGTCGGAGCGACGCGTAGTAGCGCGCGCCGGGGCGGATCGTCGGATAGAGCCTCGGCACCGTCTCCAGATTGTGGTTGTAGACGTCAGGCCCCGCCTCGACGATCGCCTCTACGGCGGCCTCGCTCTTGTTGCGGAAGTCCGGCGTCAGGATCTCGATGGTCGTCGTCGGCGTGTTCCGACGAAGCGCCTGGATAACCTTCACGAATTGCGATGCGCCGCCATCCGGAAGGTCGTCGCGGTCGACGCTGGTGACCACGATATGCTCCAGCCCAAGCTCGGCTGCCGCGGCCGCGACATGCTCCGGCTCAAGCGGGTCGAGCGCGCGCGGCATTCCCGTCTTCACGTTGCAGAAGGCGCAGGCGCGGGTGCAGGTGTCGCCGAGGATCATCACCGTCGCGTGCTTCTTGGTCCAGCACTCGCCGATATTGGGGCACGCCGCTTCCTCGCAGACCGTGGCGAGGTTGAGCGAGCGCATCAGCTTGCGGGTTTCGGCATAGCCATGGCTGGTCGGTGCCTTGACCCGAATCCAGTCTGGCTTGCGCTGGCGCGGCAATCCTGCGGGGGCGTTCATGGCCCGGCAGATAGCGAGTGCGACGCGCGCTTGCCACCCCCGCCCTCATCGCGCTAGCCGCGACCGATGCCGTACCTCTCCAATCTCATCGCAGGCTATCGCCGCTTCCGCAGTCAGGACTGGGCGCGCGAACGCGACCGCTGGGCCGAACTCGCCGAGGGCCAGAGCCCGCAGGTGATGATCCTGTCCTGTGCCGACAGCCGCGTCGACCCGGCGCAAATCTTCAATGCCAGGCCAGGCGAAATGTTTGTCGTGCGCAACATCGGTGCGCTTGCTCCGCCCTATGAAACCAGTCCCGGCTTCCACGGCGTCTCCGCGGCGCTGGAGTTTGCGGTCGACCAGCTGAAGGTCGGGGAGATCCTGGTCATGGGTCACGGCTTCTGCGGCGGCTGTGCGGCGGCGCTCACCGACAAATTCGAAGGCACTCCTCACGGTGAGGGTCATTTCATCGCCGACTGGGTGGACATGCTCGCCGGAGCCCGGGATCAGGTCCGCGCTCGGCACGAGGAGCTCGACAGAGCGGCCTTCCTCGACATGGAATGGGAGGCGGTGAAGGTCAGCCTCGCCAACTTGAGGACCTTCCCGTGGATCGCGGATCGCGAGCGGGATGGCCAGCTCAAGCTGCACGGCGCCCATTTTTCCGTTTCCGAAGGACGCCTGTACCTGCTCGACGAGGCGGAAGGCGAATTCCGCCCCGTCTAGCAGGATTTCTCAAGGCAGCAGCCTAAGCTGTTGCCCTTCATGCGCTAGCAGCGGATGTCGTAGCTGTAGTGCGGCTGCCCGTACTGGTCGACGTAATAGCAATAGCCGCGGGTATCGCGGTAATATTGATGGCCGTTGACGGTTGCGCCGAGCACGCCGCCAAGGATCGCGCCCGCGACCGCTCCGGTGCCGGTGCTGACGCCCGGAAGAACCGCCCCGGCGATTGCGCCGGCAGCACCGCCGATGGCCGCGCCGGCCACTGCATTCCCGGCGCGCGAGCCGCCGCCCGGCGCATATCCGTTGTTGTAGTAGCCGTTGTCATAGCCGTAGCCGGGGCCGTAGCCCGGACCGTAGCCATATGGGCTGGTGGCGCAGCCCGTCACGGCCACGCTGGCGGCCATTGCCGCTGCAATTGCGATCTTCCTCATTACTCCGTCCCTTCCGAAACACGCCCCCTGTGAGGCATTATTGCTTCAGCGGGCGTTTCGTTCCCGCATCGATCATTGCCCGTGCCGGCGCGGGGCGAACGGAGCGCCGGGGTGTGGTCATTCCGGGCCGGCGCGATAGAGAGTTTCGGCAAGACGAGGATTCTGAGCGCATGCCCGACACGAACGGCGATTCCGAACGCAACATTGCGCTGCTGATCGATGCCGACAACGCCTCGCCGGATCACCTTGACGAGGTTCTGCTGGTGCTCGGCGAGCTCGGGACGATCAACATCCGGCGCGCCTATGGAAATTGGGCGAAGGCGAGCCTCAAGGGATGGGGCCAGCTTACCGGCCTTCATTCGATCGTGCCGATGCAGCAGTTCGATGTCGTCAAGGGCAAGAGCGCGACCGACATGCGCATGACCATCGACGCAATGGACCTCCTCTATCGCGGTAATGTCGATGGTTTCGGGATCATGTCGTCGGACAGCGACTTCCTTCCGCTCGCACAGCGAATCCGCGAGGACGGCCTGCAGGTCTACGGATTCGGGACGTCGAAGACCCCGCAATCCTTCCAGCAGGCCTGCTCCCGCTTCTTCGACGTCGGCGCGCTCGGCCTGGCCGAGGACGAGCGGCTCGAGCAGCCGGAGACGAGCGAGGGCCAGCGTCCGGTCGACGCCGAACTGCTGCAGGTGCTGGGCTCGGCCTACAAGGCCTCGAAGCGTGACGAGGAAGGTTATACGCCATTGTCGGAGCTGGGCCAGCGCGCCAAGGCCGTGTCGAGCTTCGCCGCTCGCAACTATGGCTTCACCCGCTTGTCCGAGCTCATCAAGGCGGTGCCCAACTTCGAAGTGAAGGCCGGAAGCGACGGCCGCTTGCTGGTCAAGCGGTTGCGCTAGCGGGCGGGGCGCCCTCGATCCGGATCGGCGGCACCTCGACGATTGCGTAGGTGCCGGACGCAATCCCGATTTTCGCCTCGCCCAGGCCGGCCAGGACGTCACGGCTGATCGCATCCTTGATCACTCGGATGCCATGGTCTGGCACGAGGAAACGGACGGTCAGCTCCAGCCAATTGTCCGTCAGGCGCCAATAGACCCTCGGGTCGACATCGCCGATGTCGATCCCGAACAAGCTCTTGAGGCGGTCGATCTCCGCCTCGTCGGTTCGGTCCCGGGTCAGTGCGTGGCGCCGCGTGGCCGCGAGCAGGATGTCCTCGGCCCTCGCCTGATCATCGCCATACTTGATCGGCAGGTTCATTTCGTCCCAGATGTAAGGGAAATCGCGAGTGTAATTATAGACCGGCTCATCGAAGACCTTGTCGTTGGTGACGGTCACGATGCGACCGGTGAACTGCCGGGAACGGATCCACATTGATGGCGCGTCGGCCTGCTCCTTGAGCGATTGGCCCATTTCCATGATTCGGGTCTGCATGAAGCTCAAGTCAATGACGTCGCCGCGGACGCCGCCCATCACGATGCGATCTCCAACGTTGAAGGTCCTGCCCCGCAGGATGACGAAATAGCCCGCCACCGCGGTGATTACCCGCTGGAGGGCGAAGGCGACGCCAGCGCCGACCATTCCGAGCACCGTCGCTAGCTGCGCGGGATTGTCGAACCAGATCGACAGGATGCCGATCAGCACCATCGCCGCCAGGATTAGGCTGACGCCCTGTTTAGCCCAGAACTGTACGCGCGTCCCGGTGCGGCTACCGATCAACAGGTGAAGTGCGCCCCGGAGAAGCTTGGTGAGAAGCCAGGCGACAAGGATGAACCCGACTGTCAGCACGAGCTTGTGCAAATTCTGGGGCGTCGCGCCGATTAACGTGACCCCGAACAGATGCAGGCCTTGGATGGCCGCGCTCGGCGCAGCCTGGGCGCTATTCGCCACCTGAGTCGGGCCCTGCAGCACAATCCCTCAACTGGAGCCAAGGCGGAAGGGTTCCCGCGGACGGGAGGGCGGCGCGTCGGACATTCTCCGGGGCGAAGTAAACTCGGGAGAATGTCCTGCCCGATTTGGACTGGCGGATCGACGGTGCGGACTCCGACGACCGAAACGGTGACCGCCGAAAGAACGCCTTTCAAAGCAGCGTCAGCTCGACCCTCACCTCGTCGCCCTCGGCGATGCCCGCTTTGCGGACGATGTCGATTTTCACCGGCAGGAAATAGCCGCCCTCCCTCATTGGAAAGACCGACGTCCGCCAAGTGATGTCATGAAGACGGCATTCGACCCGGACCGAGCGGAAGCCGCGCGGGAATTCCATCGCTTGCAGCCGAAGGGCGCCTGTCAGCTCTTCCGGCACGGTCATGAAATGCGCACTGCCTTCGTTCCAGCGCCAGAGCTGCAACGGGCCAGTGAAAGTGATCAACGTCGGTCTAACGCGCCTTCGTGGCGACGTTGGCGGCGATCGCTTCGCGGATCAGGGCCTTGAACGCGTCCTCGTCGAGGCTCGTCCCTTCGGGGATGTCGATCGCCCGGCGAGTGCCGGCGTCGAGACTGGAGTTGAACAGGCCGGCGGGATCCTTGAGCGACGCACCCTTGGCGAAGGTCAGCTTGACCTTGTCCTTATAGCTTTCGCCCGTGCAGACGATCCCGTCGTGCGACCAGGTCGCCACGCCGAGCGGGTTGGAGGGCTTGCGCCACTTGACCTCCTCGACGACGTCCGGGTCCGCTTCCCGGATCAGCCGCCGAAGCCGCGTGAGAAGTGCGCCGCGCCAGTCGCCGAGCGACTTGATCTTTGCATCGACCGCCGCCGGACCGTCGTCGACCATGGTTCCGCTCCTCGTGCCAGTGCATTCGGCCCCTGCCCGAGTGGAAGCCAAGGCGGGGCCCGGGTCAAGCCCGGGGTGACGTATCTTACCGCGTCAGCCTGCGGTGGCTCGTCGAGCTTGCCCGGTCGGCTTCGTCGCCCAGGCGGCGGCGCTTGTCCTCCTCATAGGCTTCGAAATTGCCTTCGAACCATTCGACGTGGCTGTCGCCTTCGAACGCCAGGATGTGCGTCGCCAGGCGATCGAGGAAGAAGCGGTCGTGGCTGATCACCACCGCGCAGCCGGCGAAATTCTCGATGGCTTCCTCGAGCGCTCCGAGAGTCTCGACGTCGAGGTCGTTCGTCGGCTCGTCGAGAAGCAGCACGTTGCCGCCGCGCTTCAGCATCTTCGCGATGTTGACGCGGTTGCGCTCGCCGCCGGACAGCTTGCCGACGTTCTTCTGCTGGTCCTGACCCTTGAAGTTGAATGCGCCGACATAGGCCCGGGTCGACTGGTCGTGACCGTTGACCTTCATGTAGTCGAGCCCGTCCGAGATCTCCTCCCAGACGTTGTTCTTGTCGTTCAGGTGATCGCGGCTCTGGTCGACGTATCCGAGGTGTACGGTAGGGCCGATGTCGACCTGGCCGGTGTCGGGCGTTTCCTGGCCGGTAATGATCTTGAACAGGGTCGATTTGCCGGCGCCGTTCGGACCGATCACGCCGACGATCCCGCCCGGCGGCAGATTGAACGTAAGATCCTGGAACAACAGCTTGTCGCCATAGGCCTTGGAGATGTTCTCGACCTCGATGACCTTGCCGCCAAGCCGCTCGGGCACCTGGATCAGGATTTCGGCCTTGCCAGGCGTGCGATTCTCCTGGGCGGCGACGAGCTGGTCGAACTTGGCGATGCGGGCCTTGGATTTGGTCTGCCGCCCCTTGGGACCCTGCCGGATCCACTCGAGCTCGTCCTTGATGGCCTTCTCGCGGCCCGATTCCTCGCGCTCCTCCTGCTGGAGGCGCTTCACTTTCTTCTCGAGGTAGGTCGAATAATTTCCCTCGTACGGGAAATACTTCCCGCGATCGATTTCGAGGATCCAGCTGACGACATTGTCGAGGAAATAGCGGTCGTGGGTGATCATCAGCACCGCGCCGGCATATTCCTTCAGATGGTTCTCGAGCCATTCGACGCTCTCGGCGTCGAGGTGGTTGGTCGGCTCATCGAGGAGCAGGATCGACGGCTTCTGGATCAGCAGGCGGGTGAGCGCGATGCGGCGCTTCTCACCGCCGGAGAGGTTTCCCACCGGCCAGTCGGACGGCGGGCAGCGGAGCGCCTCCATCGCGACCTCAAGCTGGTTGTCGAGAGTCCAGCCATCGACCGCGTCGATCTTGCCCTGGAGCTCGCCCATCTCCTCCATCAGCGCGTCGAAGTCGGTGTCGTCCTTCGGGTCGCCCATTTCGGCTGAGATGGCATTGAAGCGGTCGACCATGTCGGCAACGTCGCGGGCGCCGTCCTTGACGTTCTCGAGAACGGTCTTGGTCGAGTCGAGCTGCGGCTCCTGCGGCAGGTAGCCGACAGTGACGTTCTCGCCCGGCCAAGCCTCGCCCTGGAAGTCCCTGTCGATGCCGGCCATGATCTTCATCAGCGTCGATTTGCCGGCGCCGTTGGGGCCGACGATGCCGATTTTGGCGCCGTGGTAGAATTGCAGGTTGATGTGGTTCAGCACGGGCTTCTGCGCGCCGGGAAAGGACTTGGTCATGTCCTTCATGACAAATGCATATTGAGCGGCCATGGGGTCGCGGACGTCCTTGCAAATGAGGTGAGGAGTTCGCCTGCGAGTTAGTGTCTCGCGCCGCGAATGTCACCCCTCGCCTCGGCGCCTCCCAGGCAGCCGCGGCTAGAACGGCAGCTTGAACCCCGGCGGCAGCGGCAGGCTGCTCTGCATTTTCTGCATTTCACCCGCGGCGGCCGTGTCGGCCTTCGCCTTGGCGTCATTGAAGGCAGCGGCGATCAGGTCTTCCAGCATGCCTTTTTCCGATGGTTGGAGAAGGCTATCGTCGATCGCGACCGACAGGATCCGGCCTTTGGCGGTCGCGCGAACGCTGACCATGCCGCCCCCCGACGAACCTTCGACTTCGATCGAGTCGAGATTGTCCTGCGCCTTCTGAAGCTCGTTCTGAGCATTCTGGGCAAGCTTCATGATCTCATCGAAATCTGGCATTTCCGGCATCTTAGGCGCCTCTGCTTGAGAAGGATTCGAGGTCCGCGCCGGGGAAGGCCTCCATCACGGCGCGGACTGCTGGATCGGCGAGCACGTCGGCTCGAACGCGCTGCTCGGCGATTTTCTCCTGGTCAAGGAGTGACGGCTCGCCGGCTTCATCGGACAGCGCGACCTGCCAGTTGGCGCCAGTCACGGCCTTGAGGGCGAGCGCGAGGTCGCGGGTCCACTCCGCGCCAAGGGGGCGCACCGGCTTCAGCGCGAGCTCGGGCGGTGCGTAGCGGACGAGACCGACCTGGTCGTGAAGCTGCTGGGCGAGGAGCCGCTTTCCGGAACGCTCGAGCATTTCAACGAGCGCGGGAAAGTCCGCCGGCAGGTGCGCCGCGGGACCGGAGGGCTTCCCGGCGGGCGCGTG
>NZ_JAFAVR010000128.1 GCF_019242355.1 Sphingomonas sp.
AGCCACCCCGACCACGACGAAATCAAAGAGTGGCTCGACGACTACGACCCGGAGACGGCCGACGAACTCCAGATCAAGATCACCCTCGGACGGATCGCAAAGCGTCGAAACGCCGCTCAAGCCAGGGTCAAAAAGCCGGCCTCCTGACAATCACCGCCGCGATCTCATACCACCCGTGGCCCTCACCGGACGGATACGCAGGAACAGCAAGCTGGCACCGCGGGCCTCGATCGCCTCGCGAACGCCGTGGACTTTGTGGCTGGCCAGGTTGTCGAGCACGACCACGTCGCCGACGCGCAAGGCCGGCGCCAGGACCTGCTCGACATAAGCGCGGAACGCCGCCCCGTTGATCGCGCCGTTGAACACTGCCGGCGCGATCAACCCGTCGGTCCGAAGCCCGGCCAAGAACGTGCTGGTGCGCCAATGCCCATGTGGCGCGGACGCAACCAAGCGCCTGCCGCGAGGAGCGCGTCCGCGGAGCCGGGTCATGTTGGTTTTGGCCCAGGTTTCGTCGATGAACACCAGTTTGCGGGCGTTCAGACGGGTCTGCAGGCGTCTCCATTCGGTGCGCGCGGCGGCAACGTCCGCACGGTCCTGCTCGGCTGCCCGGAGCGACTTTTTTTGAACGTCAGGCCGAAGCGGCCGAGCGTCTTCCAGATCGTCGCAAGCGCGACCCGCACGCCATGCTCGCGCTCGAGCCAGTCCCGCAGCTCGGCCATGGTTGCGTCCGGATGCTGCCGCAGGTGGCCGATGATGGCGTCACGGTGGGGTTCGAGCCGGAGCGGCATGCGGCATCGCTGCTGACCCGGCCCCGTGTCGCCGGTTCGGCGTCGCCGCAGGTCGGCTTTGTAGATGAACGACACGCTCACCGCGAACCGCTTGGCCACGGCGCGAGCCGGCTTCCCGCCGTAAAACGCCGCCATGATCTTGTCCCGCAGGTCCTGCGAGTAGGACCGCCCCGACCGCCAACTCATCCCAGCCTCCGGCCATGCCGGAGGGTGATGAATCACACCAAACAGCCGATTCGGAATCCTAAAGTGCGATTCCGGTTAGGACGGCTCCGCTCTAGGGAGACCTGTGCGCGGGTGAGCGTTGGCGACTCGGATGAGTGCTGATTCGATGCGCTTTCTCGGTGATGAGAGCGGTCATGGCGCATCGGGCGATTGGGCAGGAGAAGCTGAGCGTTGCACCGTCGCCGCGACCATCGTCGTCGCTGGACAAGCTCTCCGGTCTGATTGCCTGGACGCAGATCGAGGCCCTGCTCGAGCCCCTCTATCCGGCGCGCAAGGGCGAGCCCGCCTGGCCCCCGCTCGCGATGTTCAAGGCCCTGCTGCTGGCGGTCTGGTATGACCTGTCGGACGTTAAGCTCGCTGAGACGTTGGATGATCGTGCCTCGTTCCGGCGCTTCTGCGGCTTCTCAAGCAACGAGCCGACGCCGGAGCGCACCGCTTTCGTGCGCTTTCGCCGGGCTCTCATCGAGCACGGTCTGGACCGGACGCTGTTCGAGACGGTTACCGCCGAGCTGAAGGCCAAGTCGATCCGGGTCAAGACGGGTACCCTCGTCGACGCCACCATTATCGCGTCAGCGAGCGAGGCGGATGCGGACGGTCGCTGGGTCAAGCACAAGGGCCGGGCCGCGGTGCATGGCTTCAAGGCGCATGTCGGGGCCGATGCGAGCACGGCTTTGGTGGAGCAGGTCTCGGTGACTCCAGCCAACGTCAATGACGGTCGCGCCGGTCCGGACGCGTTGCCGAACCATCCCGGCGAGGTGTTTGCCGACAGCGCATACCGTGGGTCGCATTTCGGCGACGCGGTTCGGGCGAAGGGCGGTTTGCCGCGTATCGTGGCCACCGCAATGTGGGGCCGGGACGAAGAGGAGACGCTGGCCGTGCTGGACGCCTGGAACGCGCCGATCCATCGCGTCCGTGCCCGGATCGAGAAGATCTTTGGCACCTGGAAGCGCTGCTATGGGCTGCGTCGGATGCGATGGCGAGGTCTTGCGCGCGCCGCTGCTCAAGTCCGCCTCACTGCCATCGCCTACAACCTCAAACGCAGCCTCAACATCCTCGCCCCGTAACCGTGATCCGGAGTGATGCTCTCCGCTGTGCCGGAGCGGGCCGCATCAATCGGCCGGGCAGATCGCCCACCATCTCAGTGCCTCAAGCTCACCCGCGCCCAGGTCTCAACTAGAGCGGAATCACCCTGACCGGGGATAGCCTGCATTAGCCAGGTAATTTCTGCACTCGTTCGGCGAGAAGCGGTCGAGCATGGAGCCGATTGCGTTCCACAGGGCTTCGCGTGTCCGAGGCGCTGCGCTGCGGATCAGCTGTTTGAGCTTGGCGAAGACCTGCTCGATCGGGTTCAGGTCGGGGCTGTAGGGCGGCAGGAACAGCAAGCTGGCACTGCGGGCCTCGATCGCCTCGCGAACGCCGTGGACTTTGTGGCTGGCCAGGTTGTCGAGCACGACCACGTCGCCGACGCGCAAGGCCGGCGCCAGGACCTGCTCGACATAGGCGCGGAACGCCGCCCCGTTGATCGCGCCGTTGAACACGGCCGGCGCAATCAAGCCGTCGGTTCGAAGCCCGGCCAGGAACGTGCTCGTTCGCGAATGCCCATGCGGCGCGGACGCGACCAGGCGCTTGCCGCG
>NZ_JAFAVR010000279.1 GCF_019242355.1 Sphingomonas sp.
CTCGCGGACCGGGCCCTTGTAGGGCACCTGCCCCTCGATTCCTTCGGGAACGAGCTTCAGATGATCCTTGATGTCCTGCTGGAAATAGCGGTCGGCAGACCCGCGCGCCATTGCGCCAACGGATCCCATGCCGCGATAGGATTTGTAGCTACGCCCCTGATACAGGAAGATCTCGCCTGGCGCTTCTTCGGTGCCGGCAAGGAGTGAGCCGACCATGACGGTCGAAGCTCCGGCGGCAAGCGCCTTGGCGATGTCGCCGCTGGTCCGGATGCCGCCATCGGCGATCACAGGTACTCCGGATCGAGAGGCCACTCTGGCGGCGTTCATCACCGCCGTCAGCTGCGGCACGCCGACGCCGGCAACGATGCGTGTCGTGCAAATCGATCCCGGACCGATGCCGACCTTGATCGCGTCCGCCCCCGCGTCGATCAGCACCTGCGCCGCCTCACCGGTCGCGACATTGCCGGCAACGACCTGGACCGAGTTCGACAGCTGCTTCACGCGCTCGACCGCACGGGCGACATCGGTGTTGTGGCCGTGCGCCGTGTCGATGACGATGCAATCGCAGCCCGCGTCGATCAGCGCTTCCGAGCGCGCGAACCCGGAATCGCCGACCGTGGTCGCCGCAGCAACACGAAGGCGACCCTCGCTATCCTTGGCGGCAAGCGGCGACGCCACCGACTTTTCGATGTCCTTGACAGTGATCAGGCCGACGCAGCGATTCTCCTCGTCTACCACCAGCAATTTCTCGATCCGCCGCTGGTGAAGGATGCGCCGAGCTTCCGTCTCCGTCGTCCCGATCGGCACGGTCGCAAGGTTGTGGCTGGTCATCAGCTCGCTGACCGGCTGCCGGGGGTTCTCGGCGAAGCGAACGTCGCGATTGGTAAGGATGCCGCAGAGTTTGCCCGAGCGCTGGACGATCGGGATGCCGCTAATCCGGTTGCCGCGCATCAGGTCCAGAGCCTCGGCCAGCGTCTGGTCGGGGGTCATGGTGATCGGGTTGACGACCATGCCGCTCTCGAACCGCTTCACCTGACGGACAGCGGTCGCCTGCGCGTCGACGTCGAGGTTGCGGTGGAGCACCCCGATCCCGCCGAGCTGCGCCAGCGCAATCGCCATGTCCGCTTCGGTGACCGTATCCATCGCTGACGACAGGATCGGGATGTTCAGCGGAATTTCGCGGGTCAGCTGGGTTCGCGTGTCCGCCTGACTGGGAAGAACACTCGACTCGAGCGGCTGCAGAAGCACGTCATCGAAGGTGAGGCCCAGCGGGATGTCGGGAGCTTGGGAGAGGTCGGCCATATCGGCCCATGCCAAGGAACGGGCGATTCGCCAAGGGCGTCAGGCTTGGCTCCGCGCCAAAATCCGCTCTGCCTGATCGACATGCATGCGCTCTATCATGCCGTCGTCGAAGCGCTCGGCGCCGCCGTTGAAGGCCGCGACAAGGCGGCGGGCGCGGTCTGTCTCCTCGGCTGAAGGTGCGAATGCCTGGTGGCAGGGCATGATCTGGCTAGGGTGGATCAGGCTCTTGCCGTCGAAACCGAGCGACCTGCCCTCCCGCGCTTCGGCAGCAAAGCCATCCTGGTCATCGAGACGGTTATAGACCCCGTCGAACACCGGCAGTCCCGCCGATCGCGCGGCCAGGACGATCATCTGCAACGCAGCAGAGATCGCCCGGCGATCTGAATTGAGCGGCAGGCGAAGATCGGCGCGGAGATCGTTCGTTCCGGCGATCAGACCGGCCGAAGCATTTGCAATATCCGCCGCTGCAAGCACGCCCGCCGCCGTTTCGACCATCGCCAGCACGGGCTTGCCGACGACATCGGCAACGCCGCGAACGAGATGGCCGGAGATGGCTCTCGGCACGATGGCGAAGTCGGCCCGCGACCGCGCCACTGCGTCGAGATCGAGCGAGTGCCACTCGCAGCCCGCGCCATTGATCCTGATCGCAACCGGCGTTGTCCAGGCCGTGGCCACCGCCTCGACAGCCGCATCACGAGCCGCCTCCTTGTCGGCCGGCTTCACGGCGTCTTCGAGGTCGAGGACGACGAGGTCAGCCCCTGCGTCTCGCGCCCTCGCGATCGCTCGCGGATTGGACGCCGGCAGGAACAGCAGTGACCGCACGCCGAAGAGGTCCGCCGTCATATCGATTTCGCTTTCCACCGTGGCATTGCTCGTCGCATCATCGGCCCAGCATAATGCGAGGGTTCCCATGCTGACCAGCTTCCTGACCGCGATTGCGGTCCTCGTGTTCCTCTACCTGATGATGGGCGTGAAGATCGTCCGTCAGGGCTATCGCTATACAATCGAGCATTTCGGGCGCTTCACGCGCGTCGCGGAGCCGGGTTTCAACTTCGTCACGCCCTTCGTCTACCGGGTGGGCCGCCGCATCAACATGATGGAGCAGGTTCTCGACATCCCGGGGCAGGAGATCATCACCAAGGACAACGCGATGGTCGCTGTTGACGGAGTCGTGTTCTTCCAGGTGCTCGACGCCGCCAAGGCCGCCTATGAGGTCAGCGACCTCTACACCGCGATCATGGCGCTTTCGACGACGAATCTGCGCACCGTCATGGGATCGATGGACCTCGACGAGACGCTCTCGAAACGCGACGAGATCAACACGCGCCTGCTCGCCGTCGTCGACAATGCGACAGAGAACTGGGGCGTGAAGATCACTCGCGTGGAGCTTCGCGACATCCGCCCGCCGCAGGACATCGTCACCGCCATGACCCGTCAGATGAAGGCTGAGCGTGAGAAGCGCGCGATCATCCTGGAGGCCGAGGGCTCGCGGCAGTCGGCCATCCTCCGCGCCGAGGGCGAAAAGCAGTCGGCGATCCTGTCGGCGGAGGGCAGCCGGGAAGCCGCCTTCCGCGAGGCCGAGGCCCGCGAGCGTGCCGCCCAGGCCGAAGCTGCGGCGACGAAGGCGGTCAGTGATGCGATCGAGTCCGGCAGCGCCCAGGCGATCAACTATTTCGTCGCCCAGAAGTATGTCGAGGCGGTCGCCGAGTTCGCCCGCTCACCCAATGCAAAGACGATCCTGTTCCCGGTCGAGGCGACCCAGCTCATCGGCACGCTCGGCGGCATTGCAGAGCTGGCAAAGGAGGCTGTCGGCTCGGACTCGCCACAGCCAGGCACCAAGGTCAAGGCTGTTCCGAGCGTCCCCAAGCCGCCGGCGTGAGCATCATTGGTCTCGATCCTGGCTGGACTTGGTTGATCGGCGGGATCCTGCTGCTGATCGCCGAGGTCATTGCGCCGGGTTTCTTCCTCATCTTCGTTGGCGCAGCCGCGGTCGCGACCGGGCTGTTCACCATTCTCTTCGGGCTCGGGACGGCGCCGCAGCTGGTGCTGTTCGTCATTTACGCCTTGCTGGCCATTGCAGCGGGTCGGCGCTTCTACGCCGGCCGCCGGGACAGTTCCGACCCTCTCCTCAATAACCGCGCGGGACGCCTGATCGGCAAGAGTGTGACGGCCGTGACCGACGTCGACGAACACAGCGGCCGAGTCCGCGTCGGCGACAGCGAATGGAGCGCCCGGGGCGGGCCCGCGGAGGCCGGCGATCGCGTGCGGATAACCGGCGTCGATGGCAATTGCCTGACCGTCGAAACAGAACGCCCACTTCCTTCAACCGACCGGAGCCAGTCTTGAACGGAATGATGCTCAATCGCCGGGAAGCGCTCGCCGGGCTGGCCGCTACCGGGAGCCTTCCGCTTCTTTCGAATGCAGCCTTCGCGACGCCAGCTACCGCCGAAGCCGAGACCAAGGCCCTGCTCGAGTCCTCGGCCGAGCACCTCCTTCAGTTCGGTCCTGAACGTGCAACGTCGCTCGGGGTCGACACCGGCGCTCGTGCTGCGATGCGTTCCCGCTTGAGCGATCGCTCCGCCGGCGGGCAGCAGCGCTTTGCCCAAGCCATCGCCGCCGACCTCAAGCGCGCCGAATCACTGGATGCCGCGGCGCTGAGCTTCCCGACACGCACCAGCGTCGACGTACTGAAAAGCGCCTTCCGCACGGCCTTGCAGGGTTTCGCCTTCCCGTACGGCGACGTTGCGGTCGGCGATTACAGGAACACACCCTACGTCGTGATTCAGAACGTCGGCGCGTACATCGACACGCCTCAATTCCTCGACACCGATCACCCGGTCGACAACTCCGCCGATGCCGAGGCGTATCTCGCGCGGCTCGCTCAATATCCGGCGCAGCTCGACGGCGAGCTGGGCCGGCTTCGCTCGGCTCGCGCGCATGGGCTCGTCCCGCCCTCGTTCCTGCTCGACAAGGCACTGACCCAGCTCGGCATCGCGCTGAAGGGTGCGCAATCGGGCGGGAACCTGGTCGAATCGCTGACCCGCCGGACGACCGCCAAGAATATCGCCGGCGATTGGGACGCCCGCTCCCGTCGGATCGTCACTGGCGAAGTCGCCCCTGCCCTGCAGCGCCAGATCGCGGAACTCCAGGCCGAGCGTGCGGTCGCCACCGATATCGCCGGCATGTGGTCACGCCCGCAAGGAGAGGAATATTATCGCTGGGCGCTCAAGGCTTCGACCACCACGAACCTCACGCCCGACGAGGTCCACGCCATGGGCCTTGAGCAACTGAAGGACCTGCACCGCCGGATGGACCCGATCCTCAAGTCGCTCGGCTACACCAGCGGCACCATTGGGGCGCGGATGCAGGCTCTTGCCAAGGACCCGCGCTACAAATTCTCCGAGGGTGACAAGGGCCGCGCGGAGATCGTCGCCTATATTCAGCACTGGCTGGCAACCTATCGCGGCCTCCTGCCGCGCGCGTTCAACACTCACGCGCCGTCCGATCTGGAAGTGAAGCGCATTCCTCCTGAAGCCGAGCTCGGTGCGCCCGCGGCCTATGGTGACGGCGGCTCGATCGACGGCAAGATCCCGGGAAAGTTCTGGATCAACCTGCGCGCCACCGACCTGCACAGCAAATACAGCCTGCCGGACCTCGCCGCTCATGAGGCCATTCCGGGCCACGTCTTGCAGGGCGGCTATGCCAACAAGCTGCCGCTCATCCGAACGATCCTGGCCTTCAACGCCTATTCGGAAGGCTGGGCGCTTTATGCCGAGCAGCTGGTGGACGAACTCGGCGTCTACGACGATTTCCCGGTGGGTCGCCTCGGCTATCTGCAGTCAATCGCCTTCCGCTGTTGCCGCCTGGTCGTCGACAGTGGCATCCACGCCAAGCGCTGGACCCGGCAGCAGGGCGTCGACTTCTTCGTCAACGTCAACGGCTCCAATCCGCTGGAGGTCGCAAGCGAGGTCGATCGCTATTGCTCGTGGCCAGGACAGGCCTGCGGCTACCAGGTCGGCCACTCGACCATCGATCGTCTGCGAGACAAGGCAAGGACAGCGCTCGGGTCCAAATACGACCTCAAGGCGTTCGACAATGCCGTAGTCGACGGCGGCAACGTACCGATGGACGTGCTCGCGTCAAACATCGACGACTATATCGCGCGAACGAAGGCGGAGTAGCCGAAGCAGCCGCCTTCCCGTCGGGTCAGGCGAGAGTGGCCTGAGCCTGGGGATGGTCCTGCAGCCCTGACTGGCCGACGCCTGGAGCGGCCCTGCGGACACCCTCGTCGACATGGTCGGCGAATTGGGCGAAGTTGTCGACGAACAGGTCGACGAGCTTCGCGGCGGTAGCGTCATACTCGGCCGGGTCTGCCCAGGTGCTTCGGGGGTCGAGCAGTCGGCTGTCGACGCCGGGCACCGCGACCGGGACCTCGAACCCGAAGTTCGGGTCCTTGCGGAACTGGGCATTGTTGAGGCTGCCGTCGAGGGCCGCGTCGAGCAACGCGCGCGTCTCCTTGATCGGCATCCGCTTGCCGACGCCGTACTTGCCGCCCGTCCAGCCGGTGTTGACCAGCCAGCAACTAACGTGTCCTTCGGCAATCCGCTGCTTCAGCAGGTTGCCGTAGACGGATGGATGCCGCGGCATGAACGGCGCTCCGAAGCAGGTCGAGAAGGTGGCTTCCGGCTCGGTGACGCCGATCTCGGTACCGGCGACCTTGGCCGTGTAGCCCGACAGGAAGTGGTACATCGCCTGGTCCGGCGTCAACCGGGCGATTGGCGGCAGCACGCCGAACGCGTCCGCGGTGAGCATGATGACATTCTTCGGCGTCGGCCCCATGTTCTCTGCCGAACAGTTCGGGATGAAGTCGATCGGATAGGCGCCGCGGCTATTCTCGGCGTGGGTCGCATCGTCGAGGTCGAGCTCGCGGGTGACTGGGTCGATGACGACATTCTCCAGCACCGTTCCGAAGCGCTTGCTGGTCGCGTAAATCTCCGGCTCCGCCTCTGCCGACAGACGGATCATCTTGGCGTAGCAGCCGCCTTCGAAATTGAAGACCGCGGTGTCCGACCAGCCGTGCTCGTCGTCGCCGATGAGTGTGCGCTTTGGATCGGCGGACAGAGTCGTCTTGCCGGTTCCGCTAAGGCCGAAGAAGATCGCCGTGTCGCCTTCATGGCCGATGTTCGCCGAGCAGTGCATCGGCATGATGCCCTTGGGAGGCAGGATGAAGTTCAGCAGGCCGAACACCGACTTCTTCATCTCGCCGGCATAGGCCGTGCCGCCGATCAGGATCAGCTTCTTGGCGAAGTTGACCGCGACGACGGTCTCGGTGCGGCAGCCGTGGCGCTCCGGATCGGCGCGGAAGCTCGGGAGGTCGATGATCGTATATTCCGGCGCGAAGTCCGCAAGCTCCTCCGCCTCGGGACGGACCAGCAAAGTGCGAATGAACAAATTGTGCCAGGCGAACTCGTTGATCACGCGCACCTTGACCCGGTGCTCAGGCTGCGAGCCACCGTAGAGATCGGCGACATAGAGCTGCTCCATCGAGCCTAGCGCGAGCAGGAAATCGTCGTGCAACCGGTCGAATGCCGCCGGCTCCATCGGCTTGTTGCCCTTATTCCACCAGATGACGTTGTCGGTGAGTTCGTCCCTGACCGTGAACTTGTCCTGCGCGCTGCGACCGGTGTGAAGTCCGGTGCGAACGACCAGCGGTCCGTCCTTTGCGAGCAGGCCTTCGCCGCGACGAACGGCATGCTCGACCAGAGGCGCGGTCGTGAGATTCCAGAAGATCTCGGCGCCGGTGGCAATCCCCTGCGCATCAAGGCGGCTGCGCGGAACGCGATCGGTCACTGACAATGTATCTCTCCCAAATGCCAAAAAGCGGCGACGGCCAATGTCGGGTCCGCCACCGCATACGTATGCATGAGCAGCGCGTATAACCCCGGAAAACATGCCGGGTCAAAACGGTACAGGCTGCAGGCGAACCGGTTCGGCGCTCGGTAGCGCTAACATCGCGGCAGCGTTGTCGCCTTGTTTAGCGCAGCCCCTCTGCTAAGCCGTGACCTCCACTGGCGAGGATGCGCGAGAGCGGGCATGAGCGAGGTGATCGCGCTGGTCGACGACGACCGCAACATCCTGACCTCGGTCTCGATCGCCTTGCAGTCCGAAGGGTTCGTGACGAGGGTTTATTCCGACCCGTCCATGGCCCTCAAGGCCATCACCGACAGCCCGCCGGCACTCGGCGTTTTCGACATCAAGATGCCGGGCATGGACGGCATGGAGCTGCTTCGGCGGGTTCGCGAATTCAGTGCGATGCCGGTCATCTTCCTGACGTCGAAGGACGACGAGCTCGACGAGGCGCTCGGCCTCGCAATGGGCGCCGACGACTATATCGCCAAGCCCTTCTCGCAGCGGCTTCTGATCGCTCGCATCCGGGCCATCCTCCGTCGCCAGGAAATGGCCCGTGGCGAAGCGGCGGTCGACACGCAGGAGCCGGAACCTCAGCTACTGGAGCGGGGACGCCTTGTCATGGATCCGGCCCGCCACAAGGTACGCTGGAACGGCAGGGATGTGACCCTAACCGTCACCGAATTCCTAATCCTTGAGACGCTCGCCCAGCGACCCGGCGTAGTCAAGTCGCGTAACCAGCTGCTCGACATTGCCTATCACGAGGACGTCTACGTCGACGACCGGACCATCGACAGCCACATCAAGCGCATCCGCCGCAAGTTCCGGGCCACGGACCCGAGCTTCGATTCGATCGAGACCCTGTATGGCGTCGGATACCGTTTCGACGAGCAGTGAGGACGACGGCCTCCGGCTGAGCTGGTCGGGGCGCTGGACGCTCGCTCACCGCATCCTCGCGGTGAACGTGCTGACTCTGGTCCTCGTCGGCCTAAGCACGCTCTATCTCGATGTGTTCCGTAATCGGCTAAGTTCGGAGCGCAGCCGTCAGACCCGGATCGAGGCGACCGCGACCGCCGAAGCGCTACTTCATGCCGACGAGCGCCAATGGCCAAGCCTGCTCGCCGATGTCTCGAAGGCGACGGGTAGCCGGCTGCGGCTTTATGGAAGCGACGGCCGGCGCATCGCGGACAGCTGGGACCATATCGCGCCAACCTACCAGCTGGTCGACCCGACGACACAGGGGTGGCCGAAGAACGCCGCCCGGGCACTCGACCGTGGGTTCAACGCGATCGTCGGGGCGAAGCCGCTGGACGATTTTGTCGAACCCGCTCCCGACCGCCTGGCCGCCTGGCCCGAGGGCATGAGCGCTCGCGCCACAGGCCGGACCGTCAGCACGGTGCGCAATGCCCCGGACCTTACACCGGTCATCTCCGCCGCGTCGCCAATCGGGTCCGACATCCTCCTTGTCACCAACAACGACCGGGCGTTCACCCGCACGGTCCGAAGCCAGCGGGCGATCATTGCCGCCGTCATGGCTGCGGTGATTGCTCTCTCGGTTTTCCTGTCGCTGTTCCTCGCCCGGACGATCGCAAGACCGATCCGCCGACTGGCCCTCGCGGCTCAACGGGTCCGCCTCGGTCGGTCGCGCGAGGTGCGTGTACCCCGCTTGCCCTCGCGGAGCGACGAGATCGGCCTTCTCGCCCGCGCCCTGTCGGACATGAGCCAGTCCCTCAGTCAGCGCATCGACAACATGGAAGCCTTCGCCGCCGACATCACGCACGAACTCAAGAACCCGCTCGCATCGCTGCGCTCGGCCGTCGACGGGATCGAACGCGTCGAGGCCCCGGAGCTTCGACGCCGCCTCATCACTGTTGCCCGCGAGGATGTCATGCGCCTTGACCGGCTGGTGACCGACATCGGCGAGGCCGCGCGAACCGATGCAGAGCTTGCCCGGGCCGCGTTCGAGCCGGTCGACCTAGGGCCGCTTATTGAGCAACTGGTCGCAAGCTGGCAGGACCGCCGCGAGACCGGCGATGCGCGCCTGGCCTTCGCCCGACCACGCAAGGACACTGCGGTGGTGATGGGCAAGCCTGAGCGGCTCGCTCGCGCAATCAACGCCATCATCGACAATGCGGTGAGCTTCTCGCCGGCGGGCGGCCTTGTCGAGATTGCCGCGGCGAGGGTCGGCGACTGGGTGCAAATACGGGTCGACGACGAGGGCCCCGGCGTGCCGGTCGAAGCCCGCGAGGCGATCTTCAACCGCTTCCATTCGGTCCGGCCGGAAAGCGAGAATTTCGGTCGTCACTCCGGCCTCGGCCTTGCGATCGCGGTGGCAATCGTCAAAGGCCACGACGGGGAGATCGACGTGCAGGACCGCGACGACGCGCCGTCGGGCGCCCGCTTCACGATCCGTCTTCCGGCGGCCGAGCGGCCGTGAACGAGGCGATCGTCGTGACCGGTCCGCCAGTGTCCTCCGAGACTCTGCATGCAAGCACGGTTGCAAGCGGTGGCCGGGCCGTAGCGATCACCGGCCCATCTGGTTCGGGCAAGTCGGACCTCGCGCTTCGGCTGCTCGACCGCGGCTTCAGGCTGGTCAGCGACGATCGGACGCTGGTCTGGCGCACAGGCGACCGGTTGATCGCGTCGCCGCCTCAGACCATCGCCGGCAAGATCGAAATTCGCGGTATCGGCATCGTTGACATGGATCATGTCGAAAACGTGCCGGTCGCCCTGGTGGTCGAGCTGAGCGGCATAATGGAGCGAATGCCCGGCGAAAGCCGGGAACGACCAATCCTGGGCGTCCGGCTGCCGATGGTCAGCATTGACGCCATGACCGCCTCCGCGCCGTCCAAGGTCGCTCTGGCGCTCGACCGGATGGGGCTGCACTTTCGATGAGCGACGAACCACGCTCCCCTCGCCTGCTGCTCGTCACCGGCATGTCCGGAGCGGGCAAGTCCAGTGTCCTCGACGCCCTCGAGGACATGGGCTGGGATACCGTCGACAATCTTCCCACCGACCTTCTGGAAGGCTTCGTCGGCGGTCGCGGCGACCGGCGGATGGTATCGGCCGCAGTCGGGATGGACACGCGCAGCCGGGGGTTCGACGCGCACACGGTGCCCGAGCTCATTCGCTCGATCCCCGGGGTGACACCGGAAATCCTATACCTCGACTGCGCGACTGCCGAGCTGATCCGCCGCTATGACGAAACCCGACGCCGCCATCCGCTGGCGTCGGACCAGCCCGCCGAGGAAGGCATCGCCCGGGAACGCGCTCTGACTGCTCCCGTCCGGGACGCCGCCGACACGGTGCTCGACACGACCGATCTCAGCCCGGCCGAGCTTCGCGACGAGCTCAGGCGGCGCTACGGCGACGATTCGGACCAGCCGGTCCTGACCGTCATGTCCTTCGCCTTCGCCCACGGCATCGTCCGCACCGCCGATCTGGTGTTCGACCTCCGGTTCCTGCCCAATCCGCACTGGGTTGACGCGTTGAGGCCGCTCAGCGGCGAAGACTCGCCAGTCCAGGACTATCTTGCCGCCCAACCGTCCTGGGGCGAGACGATGGACCGCCTCGATGCGCTTCTCAACGACTGGATTCCCCGCTACTGGGCAGCGGGCAAAAGCTACGTGACCGTCGCATTCGGCTGCACGGGAGGGCGTCACCGTTCGGTCGCCGCCGCCGTGGAGATTGCGCGGCGTTTGCGCCGCTCGGGCTTCGCTCCGATCGTTCGCCACCGGGACCTTGCCCCGGCTTCCGGCGGACCGATCGGGACCGGATCCGCCGACAATGCTGAGGCAGGCGAGTTGAACCAATGATTGGACTAGTGCTGGTGACTCATGGCCGTCTCGCGGCCGAGTTCGTCACCGCTCTCGAGCACGTGGTCGGGCCGCAAGAAGCGATCGAGGCCATCTGCATCGGTCCCGACGACGACATGGAGGGCCGCCGCAAGGACATTGCAACGGCGATCGGAGCGGTCGAGCAGGGCCAGGGCGTCATCATCCTGACCGATCTGTTCGGAGGTACTCCGTCGAATCTCGCCATCAGCCTGATGAAGAGCGAGAATGTCGAG
>NZ_JAFAVR010000139.1 GCF_019242355.1 Sphingomonas sp.
CACTCACCCACGTCTCCGGATGCGGCAGAGCGGTGGGCTATAGTGGCGGCTTTCCGGCGGTTCAACCGGCGCGTCAGGACCTTGGCATCACATCGAGGCGCATGTCGAGGCTCATCTCCGCGCCGGGCTCGAGAACCCGCATTCCAAGTTCGGACCAGTCGGTTTCGGGCGCGTTCAGCGCGGCGTTGGCGTGCGTTACCGGCTCGGCGACGCAGACCCCGCCGGTCGGCGGCGAGTAAAGCTGGAAGAACCTGGCTTGGGGGGAGGAAACGGCCACCTCATAAGGCCAGCCGGGATCGGAAAGGACGGCCCTGCCGCCCCAACCGCCCCAGCCATTGTCGAGGTCCTGGCCGCAGACGAGACGGTCCTTCAGGTCGTAGCGTCCGGTCGCCGGCACCTGCGCGACTGGCAATACCTTTTCGTCGATCGTCCAGGCGACGGTGACATCACTGTCGATGCGCGTCTCCGGGCCGCAGGGGAAATAGGGGTGCTGGCCGAGACCGCAGGGCATCGGCTGATCGCTTGCGTTGCGGCAGGTCAGGCGCACCGACAGACCGCCTTCGTCCAGCGCGAATTGCTCGGCCGCGTCATAGGTCCAGGGCCAATCCCCCGCCTCATGCCGAAACGAGAGAGCCGCACCTTGCTCGTCGCACGAATCGACCCGCCATGCGCTTTGCCAACCCTGGCCGTGGATCGGGCTCGGCTCGCCCGCCATGTTGAGCGGAAGCCGGATCTCGCGACCCCGGAAGGTGAAGGCGCCACCGCGGATGCGGTTCACGAATGGGACGAGCGGGAAGCAAGCCGCCTCGAGAACTTGGTCGAGTGCCTCCGGCGACTGGCGAAGGATCGGACGTTCGCCATCGCCATCCGTCCAGTGCAGGCCGGCGATCGAGCCGCCGAGACCGGGCCGGATATCGAGACGCAG
Organism: Sphingomonas sp.; assembly: GCF_019242355.1. Taxonomy (GTDB): domain Bacteria; phylum Pseudomonadota; class Alphaproteobacteria; order Sphingomonadales; family Sphingomonadaceae; genus Sphingomicrobium. The sequence goes on from NZ_JAFAVR010000139.1 coordinate 926, forward strand.
CTTTCCTGCACGAAGGATGAGCGATTGATTCACGGCTATGAAACTCTCCTGGGGATAAAAAGCACATATGCGTTGCACAGGGATTCGTGCGAGCGGTATTTAGCCCCGGGGACCGGGGAGGGTGACCATGACCAGGCGCGTGAAAGAGTTTGTCGATATCGAGGATCATTCCTCGATCGACGCTCTCATTGACCGGCTCGTCGAGCTTCGGGACGCACTGCCGCCCGAAGCGGAGGCCGAATTGAGGTTGCGCGGGGACGAAGTGTTCGGGCGCAAGATCAGCATTTCCTATCTACGCCCACAGACCTGCGAGGAAGCAGACTGCGAGCGGCGCTATGCCGAGCAGGAGCGCGAGGCCAAGGAGCGCGAGCTCGCCAGGCTTCAGGCGGAGCTCGGGGTCGTGTGCTACGCGGCGCCCGGCAAACGCGGAAAGCTGCGCATCGTCGCCTGATCGCGGGGCGGCGCGCCGCTCCTCCTGACATTGCCAACCGGCTGCGGACGCGGCCTTGCCGGGGGCATGGCGCAATCGCCTCTGGCATCCGGCGCCTTCGGAAATATGATGGGCCTGGCACCGCGGGAGAGCCGGGATCGACACCATCATCTGGGCCATCATCGTCGCCGCCGATCTCGCGGCGATCGTAGGGGCCTTGCTCCGGCCGCACCGCGAGCCCGCGTCCCGCCTCGCCTGGATCGGGGCGATCGTTGCTCTGCCGATCGTGGGCGCGCTCCTTTACCTGCTGCTGGGGGGAGCCCGGCTGAGTAACCCCAGGCGCGAGGTCGTCCGCGGGATCGAGGGGCGGCTTCGACGGCCGGAGGGGAATTACCATCCGGACCGGGACGTTCGCGACAGCGCCCACTGGGCTCCGTTCGCGCTTGCCTGCTCGGTCAACGGCCTCGCCCCGACCCAGGGCAACGTGGCTCGGCTGGCGGCGGATAGCGATGCCGCGATCGACGAGATGATCGCCGATCTCGATGCCGCCCGGGACACGGCTCACGGCTGCTTCTACATCTGGCTCGCCGACCACAATGGAGTGAAGCTGAAGGAGGCCTTCATTCGGGCGGCCAAACGAGGCGTGAAGGTGCGAATCCTCGCCGACGGGCTCGGCTCCAGGCATTTCATCCGGTCACGCCACTGGGAAGATTTGCGCCGTAGCCCCTGTGACGCGCGGGTCGCGCTTCCCCTCGGCAATCCGCTGTGGACCGCGATCAGGGGTCGCATCGACCTTCGCAACCATCGCAAGCTGATGATCGTCGACAATGAGCTGGCCTGGTGCGGCAGCCAGAATTGCGCGGACGCCGAGTTCCGCATCAAACCGCGCTTCGCCCCGTGGGTCGATATCATGAGCCAGTGGAAAGGCCTCGTCGCTCGCCAGTGCCAGTATCTGTTCGCCTGTGACTGGATTGCGGAAGGCGGCGACGACATTTCCGGCCTGCTGTCGAGGCCGCAGCAGCCCGGCGGCGGACGCATCATCGCCCAGGTCCTCGGCACCGGCCCGACCATCGAGTTTGACGCGATGCCGGCCTGCTTTGCGCAAATGATTCACGCGGCCCGCGAGGAGCTGGTGATCACAACGCCCTATTTCGTGCCCGACGAGCAATTGCTGTTCGCGATGACCTCGGCGGCCCGGCGCGGCGTCAGGACAATCGCCATCTTCCCGAAACGCAACGACAGCCTGGTCGTCGCCGGGGCCAGCCGCAGCTATTACAAGGACCTCATCAAGGCCGGCGTCGAGATTCACGAATTCCGGCCCGGGCTGCTCCACGCCAAGACCATGGTCGTCGACCGCCGCATCGGCCTCATCGGCAGCGCCAACCTTGACCGGCGGAGCTTCGAGCTCAATTTCGAGAACAACATCCTGTTCGAGGACGAGTCCTTCGCTGCCGCCGTCCGGGCGCGCCAGGACGAGTATCTGGCGCAGTCCGATCAGATCGGCCGCGGCGATGTCGAATACTACGGAATCGCGCGTCGTCTGTCGCAGAACCTGCTCGCGACGCTCAGTCCGATTTTCTAGACCGAAGCCCTTATCCGCTTGCGCGGTCGGCAGGCGAACAGCCCATTTGGCCGCCGATCATCGCGGACCATGACTTTCAGGAGCGGCTGCGCGAGACCACCTGACCTGGGCCGCTGCCGGCCGGAAGGCGCAGGGCGCGGGGTTCTCCGCCATGACCTCGGTCCGACCGGCGCGCAGGTCGCGGCCATCACGGACGTTTGGCTCGGGACCCGTGCCCAGCCCCCGCCAGAGCGCGGCGTTGAAGCGTGGCGTGTCGAGATGATCCTCCTTGCGGAAGTCCTGACCCTTCATCGCCTCCGCCCACCAGCCGGTGCTCCGCGCGCGGCACGTGGACTGCGCGGACTGAGCCGACATGAAGCGGTCGGCCGGAATCGGGAGCGCCGTCGTCCTCAAGACACTTGCCGCCTGCGCGTGATAGCTCCACCTTGTGAGCGACGGATCGAATACATCGGCCATCGGGATAGCCAGGGCATCGTTCAGCCCGAGCGGCTTCAGTCCAAGCACCGCCTCGATCGTCCGAAGGATGTTAAGTGTCGTGTATCGCGTCGATACCAATGCGCCCTGACGAACGTAGGGGCCGACAATCAACGCGAGGCTGCGGCGGGCATCGACATGGTCGGCCCCGTTCTGCGCGTCATCCTCGATGATGAACACCAGCGTAGAACCGGCTGCCTTGCCGGTGGCAACGCGTTCGATGACCTTGCCGAGGGCGAAATCATTGTCCGCCATCTGCGCCTCAACGGTGTTCACACCATCCACCGCCTTGTCAAAAGACCCGAAATGGTCGCCTCCGAGGCGGAGCAGTGTCAGCGCGGGCAGCGTGCCGGCGGCTTCCTGCTCGTCGTACTCGCGCTGCCATTCCAGTTCGCGCCAATAGTCGGGCAGCCTCAGGTCGAAGCCGCGGTAGTAAGGGTCGCTACGGCTCGCCAGCAGCCGGTCGCCGGGCGTGTAGATGCGCCGATGGTCCTTGGCTGGCTCACGGAGGACAGGCACGTCACCGGCCGAACTGGGGTCGTAGATACTGGCGTCCGAAAAACCGTAATTGCGGACCGAGAGCCCGGCGCGGATCGCCGCGTCCCAAAGGTAGCCCTGATTCGGGGCATCGTCGCCGTCCGGGTCAGGGGCCGTGAGGAGCGCGGGTCCGGCAAGCAGGTCCGGGTCCTTCGACAAGGCCGGGTTGACCGCCTGGCGCTCGGCCGGCCTCTGCTGCTCATAGACGAAGCGGTCGGCTTCCTCGGCCTCATAGGCGAGCCCGCGGTCCGCGTAATTCACGGGCGCCGTCTTCTCCAGAAGGTCGACCGTCCGCGCCGCGGTCGACCATGTCCAGCCGGTGCTCGACTGTTCTCCCGAGTCATAGAGATTGTCGAGCGTGACGAACTGGCGCGCGAGCCTGTGATGATTGGGGGACAAAGCGGCGCCGAGGATCGCGAGGTGGGGGTCGCCATTACCCACGTCCAGATCGCCAAGCACCTGATCGTAGGTGCGGTTCTCCTTGATGATGAAGATGACGTGCCGGACGCGCGCACGAATGGCCGCCATGCGCATCTCGGCAGCGGCCCGATCCTTCGCACCCGGCAAGCCGATGTTCTCGGCGACTTGCATGGTCGTGGCCGCAAGTGTTCTGGGAGACGGCATTGGGAACTGCAGCAACCCGGCCTTCTCCAGCTGGAAGATGTACTGGTTGGTGGCGCCGCAGGCGTTCGGCTGTCCGCGATAGACGGCGAGCTGAGGCTGGCAGCCCTGCACGTTCGGCCCGGGCGGACTCTTTCGGTTGACGACGAAGACGCGCGCTCCGCCGGCGCTTGTGGCCACTGCACTCGGGTACCAGCCGGTCGGAATCAGTGCCTGCACGGGATTGCTGGTCGCGCCGGGCCCCACGACCGCAACGGCATTGATCCCGCCGAGCGTTACCAGCAGGCGCCCATCCGGCAAGATCGCCAGGCCGTTCGGGTTGAGACCCTTGCCGAGCGGACCCGCGGCAAGCACTGTCGGCAGATCGAGCCGGGGTTCGGCGACAAGGCGGCTCGATGCCAAGTCCAGGATCGCGAGCCGATCGTCATTATCTTCCGTGGCGATCAGGCGCCTGGCCTTGCGGTCGAGCAGGAGCGCGGTTGGTTCACCGACAGTGGCAATTCGGGCTGTGACGCGAAGGCTCGCCGGAGTGATCTCGAGACGCACGAGCTGACGATCCCGCGGCGCCGAAACCCAGGCATGTCGCGCATCTGTCCATGCAACCGCGAACGGAAACTCACCCCCGGGGACGCCGGCCTGGCTGGGATCGATCTTTCCCGGGCGCAAATCCTGCTCGACAACGATGGTGCGCCGCGCAAGATCGACCAGACTGACGGAATCATTGTAGTAATTGGCGACCAGCGCCTGCCGGCCGTCGGGACTGACGGCGACGCCGGCTGCCTGCGGCTGCACGCTCGCGCCGAGCCCGGCCTTGTGGCCGAGGGCGATCTTGCCATCGGCGCGGAAGGTCGAGCCCTTGCGCGCGAAGAGATAGACCGCATCGTCGACTCCACCACCGACGACGAATGCGCGACCGTTCGGAAGCCAGGCGAGGCCGCCAAAGCTGTTCGGCACCTGCAGGGTCTGGAGGGCAATCGCTCCGGATGCTCCGATCGCATAGCGGAACACGTATTGCGTGGACTGTTGTGGCAGGATTTTCCCGTCACGGCCGTTGTAGATATTGAAGCCACTGGTGAGGACCAGCATCTCGCGGCCATTCGGACTGACGGCAATCGCAGCGGCCCCGTCGGCGACGAAGCCGGGATGCGGACCGACGTGCGTGACGAGTGGCTGGAAGCGCGCCCCGGGTGTGGCCGTCGGCGTCATCGCCTGCCCCGTTGGAAGCAATTGCGTGGGCGGATCGGCGGCACCGGCAGATCCGAGCTGCAGGGCGACACATATCACTGCGGCGGCAATCGAACGCATCATCCCCTCCTCGACGATCGCACCGATAGTCGTCGAATATGACGGACCTCGGTCATACTCTCCCCCACGTTAGCCGCCCCGAAGCCATGTGGCAGCAATCCGCAACGCCGCTACGCCTGATGGCCGAGCCGTCGCCAGTAGCGCTGAGAATCTCGACGTCAGATCATTCCTGGTTGCATGGCGGAGCGGGAGGGATTCGAACCCTCGATACGGTTTTGCCGTATACTCACTTTCCAGGCGAGCGCCTTCGACCACTCGGCCACCGCTCCGCCCGCAGCGCATTGTTCCGAACGGGACCGCGCTGCATAACCAGAAATCACCTGGAAGCGCGCCCGTCTAGGGAATGGCCGCGTCGGTAGCAACCTCGCCGCGGCCTTGCGGGCTCTCGCCCGGGAACCCTATGCGAGGACAATGCAGGGGCTGGGCCAGGTCAATGGAGCAACAGCGAACGGACCTCTGCTGCGATTTGCAGGCGTTGCCCTGGAGCGCGGCGGACGATTGCTGTTCGACACGCTCGACTTTGAACTGGCGCCCGGCGAAGGGCTCCATGTCGCAGGCCCGAACGGGAGCGGCAAATCGAGCCTGATCCGCCTCACCGCGGGGCTGCTGCGGGCGTCCGCCGGGGATATCGTCCGGGCGCCGGCGGGTCTTGCGGACGATAGCCTGGCGCTCGACCGCGAACTACCGCTTGGCCGAGCGCTGCAGTTCTGGGGATCGCCCATGGAGCCCGCGATGGACGCGCTCGGCATCTCGCGCCTCGCGCACGTGCCCGTCCGCTTGCTTTCCTCCGGGCAGCGGAAAAGAGCGACGCTGGCGCGCGTGGCTGCGTCGGGCGCGCCGCTGTGGCTGCTCGACGAACCGCTGAATGCCCTCGACGCGGAAGGAGCCGAGCGGCTCGCACGGATCATCCGCGCCCACCGCGATGCCGGCGGCGCGGTCGTCGCTGCGTCGCACCAGCCGCTGCATGGCGAGTGGCGAATCCTGGAGCTCGGACGGTGATCGGCCGGCTGATTGCGCGCGATGTTCGCCGGGGCGTCACTGGAACTGCCTGGCTGCCCGTGGCCTTCTTCCTGTTAGTCGCGACTCTGATGCCGTTCGCGATCGGTCCCGACGCCGCGCTGCTCGGCCGGGTCGGGGCTGGTGCGCTATGGATCGCGGCGTTGACCGCGGCGCTTCTGCCGATCGAGCGGTTGATCGAGCCCGACCGCGCCGACGGCGTGCTCGACCAACTGGTGCTGAGCGGCTGCGCGGAAGAGGCCGTCGCCGCTGCGAAGATCGTCGGCCACTGGATGACCTTCGCGCCTCTGCTGCTGATCGCAGCCCTCCCCGCGTCGGCGCTGCTTGGCATGGATGGCCGCGCGCTGGCGAGGACAGAGCTTGCGCTGGCCATCGGGACGCCGGGCCTGGCCGCGCTGACGGTCGCAGTCGCCGCCGTCACTGCCGGGATGCCTCGCGCCGCCTCGCTTGCCGGAGTACTCCTGTTCCCGCTGGCCGTGCCGCTGCTGATCTTCGGCGCGGCGGCGAGCGGCGGCGGTTCGGGCGCGCCGTTGCTGGAAGCGGCGGTTTCTTTGCTACTGACCGCCGGGGCGCCCTTTGCGGCCGGCGCTGCGATCCGGGCTGCGCGAAGCTGATCAGCGGCTCCAGCGGGCGAAAATAGCGGTCGGCAGGAGCAGGCCCCTCGCCTCCTCGCGCACGGCCATTTCGCCCCACTCGACGATGCCGCCGAGATCCGCGAACGTCTGCTTCACGAGTTCGCCGATCGCGAGGGCCGACATCCGCACCGCGTACACGGTAAGAACGAGAAAGCGGCTATCCGCGTCGAGGAGCTTGCGGCAGTCGGCGAGCAACGACGCCAGGTCTTCTTCGAGCCGCCACACCTCGCCTTCCGGGCCGCGTCCGAACTTCGGCGGGTCGAGCAGGATTCCGTCGTAGCGTCGCCTCCGCCGCACCTCGCGCGCCGTGAACTTGCTCGCATCGTCGACGATCCACCGGATGGGCCGATCATTCATTCCAGACAGCTGCGCATTAGACCGTCCCGCCTCGACGGACTTCTTCGATGCATCGACATGCACCAGCCGGGCGCCGGCGTCGCTCAGCTGGAGCGAGCCGACGCCGGTATAGCCGAACAGGTTCAGCACGTCGGCGTCGGCGGAGCGCTCGCGCATCCAGTCCCATTGCGGCGCCATGTCGGGGAAAAAAGCAAGGTGCCGGAAAGGTGTGAGCGAGGCGCTGAACCGGATATTGCCACGCGATAGCTCCCACTGGCGCGGAACCGGGCGATGCTGCACCCAACGCCCACCGCCCTCCTCGTCCGAGCCGGGAACGAAGGTTGCGTCGGGGTTCCAAGCGGAAAGCGCGGGCGCCCACATCGCCTGCGGTTCGGGACGAACGACGCTGATCTTGCCGTAACGCTCAAGCTTCTGGCCATTGCCGCAGTCGAGCAGGGCCCAGTCGGGCCATGGCTCGGCGACAATCGTCAGGAGATCGCTCACGCGGCGAGGGCGAGGCGAGTGCCGACAGCCGCGATCGCTACTGGACCCGCGAGCAGGGTTGCCCCGGCGGCGCGGGCATCAGCGAGTTCGACGGCGCGGAGCTGATCGACCAGCTCGCCCGCTTCGAGATCCCGGTCGAACACCTCGATCGAGCGGGCGAGGTGGTCCGCCCGGCCTTGCGGCGTTTCGAGTCCCATCAGCAGGGACGCTTCCATCTGCGCCCGCGCCCTCTGCAGCTCGGCGGCGCTCAATCCCTCGGCGGTCGCCGAGACGAGATCGCGGGCGAGAGAAATGGCTTCCGCGGCGCGCGCCCGATCCGCCGCGCAGCCGATCCCAACCAGACCCGTATCGGCGAAGGTCTGGTTCCAGGCGTAGATGGAATAAGCGAGGGCGCGCTCCTCGCGCAGTTCCTGGAACAGTCGGGACGAGGTCCCTCCCCCAAGCGCCTGGACGAACAACGACAGCGCCGGCGTCCCTTCGTCCGCGGCCGCAAGGCCGGGAAAGGCGAGGCACCAGTGCGCCTGCTCGAAGCTTCGGCGGTCGTTCCGCAACCCACCGGTGAAGCGGGCGGCCTCGACTGCCGGCACGGGCAGCGCCGGCACGTCACCGAACAGACGCTCCGCAAGCCGCCCGAGCGCGTCCGCGTCGACCCTGCCGCTCGCGGCGAGGATCATCCGCGATGGCACGAACTCTTGGCCGAGCCACTCGAAGCAATCCTGGCGACTGGCCGAGAGAATCGAGGCCTCATTGCCAAGCACCGGCCGACCGATTCGCTGTCCCTCGAATGCCGCTTCGAACAGATGGTCATGGACGATGTCGTCGGGGGAATCGACGCTCTCGCCGAGCTCGGACAGGATGACCTGCTTCTCCCGCTCCAGGTGCTCCTCGTCGAAGTGAGGTGCCCGAATCAGGTCGGCGATCAGTTCAGCGACCAAATTCAGGTCGCGACCAAGCGCGCGGCCGTGGAATGCCGTCTGATCGCGCGCCGTCCACGCGTTGAGCGACCCGCCGACGTCCTCGATCGCCTCCGCAAGCGCGCGGGTGTCGCGGCCGCCGGCGCCCTTGAATACCATATGCTCGACAAGGTGGGCGATGCCGCCGAGCGCCTCCGGCTCGGATCGCGAGCCGACCTTTACATAGAGGCCGAGCGCGACCGATTCGGCGCCCGGCAGTGGGTCGACCGCGACCGTCATGCCATTGGCGAGACGCTGAATCTCCGCCGTCATGGCCTGGCCGCCGGTGCAGTCCAGCGCTTGCGCAGCGCCAAAGCATAGATGACGAGAGCAATCGCCGCGAAGGCGAACCACTGCACGGCATAGGAGCGATGGTTATTGGGGATCGATTGCAGCGTCGGCGGCGCGCTCCGCTCGAGCCCGGGCGGGGCAGACGCTGCGACCAGCCGCATGCCCATCTGCGAATCGGGCGCGATGACGCCGCTGACCGGCCCCCCGCGCCAGTTGACGGCCGCGTTGGGGTTCTTCGACCAACCGACCTCGACCGCCATTCCCGGACCCTCGGCGCCGGTGCGGCACATGACGATCTGAGCGAATCCGGGTTCGCCGGACATGTTCTCGCCGGCGACCGCGCGCCGCGCGATCGGTTGCAGGCACATGCCGGTCGCGCTTCGGAACAACGGCAGCTGGTCCTGGGACAGGGGCGTGGTCGGCCAGGCGATCGGCGGCAGCCTCTGCGCCTTCGCATATTGCGCCAGCAGCCCCTCTTTCCATTGGGCGCGCTGGAGCTGCCAGACGCCAAGTCCGACCATCAGCGCAACGGCGGCGATAACGACGAGTGTCGCGACCATGGGGATGCGCCGCATCATTCGGCCAGCCGCCCGTCGCGCGCACGGTGACGGTAGGCTTGCGCGAGCAGCCATGCCTTGGTGATGCGAAGACCCCCGACCGTCAGCACCGTGGCGACGGGGATCCAGACGAGGTGGACCCAGAAAGGTGGCTCGGACGCGGCGTCCAGCACCAGCGCGCCGACGGTGACTATCGCGCCGACGACAAGGATCAGAATGGCGGCGGCGCCGTCACCGACGTTGAACGACGCAAAATCCTGCCCGCAGCTTCGGCAGCGGTCGGCGAAGCGGACCCATCCGGCGAACACGGTGCGTGCGCCGCAGCGCGGGCAGGCGCCGGTCATCGCCGCCTGGAGCACGCTGGGCTCAGCCACGTGAAGCCCGGAACGTCAGCCGGCGTGCGGCGCGCCCCAGCCGCCCCAGACGTAGATCGAGGTGAACAGGAACAGCCACACCACGTCGACGAAGTGCCAGTACCAGGCCGCCGCCTCGAAACCGAAATGCTGCCGCGGCGTGAAGTCTCCCTTGTAGGAGCGGATCAGGCAGACGGTCAGGAAGATCGTCCCGACGATCACGTGGAAGCCGTGAAAGCCGGTCGCCATGAAGAAGGTCGCGCCGTAGATGTTACCTTTGAAGGCGAACGGCGCATGGGCATATTCCCAGGCCTGGATCGAGGTGAAGGTCAGGCCGAGCAGGATCGTCAGCCACAGACCAAGCTTCAGCCCGTGCCGGTCGCCGTGGATGAGCGAGTGGTGGGCGTAGGTAACCGTGGTTCCCGAACACAGCAGGATCAAGGTGTTGAGCAGCGGGAAGCCCCACGGCGTCAGAACCTCGATGCCCTTGGGCGGCCACACGCCACCGACGGCGTCGACCGCCGACGGGAACAGCGAGCTGTCGAAGAAGGCCCAGAACCAGGCGAGGAAGAACATCACCTCGGACGCGATGAACAGGATCATGCCGTAGCGCAGGTGAAGTTGCACGACCGGGGTATGATAGCCCTCGTGGGCTTCGATGACGGTATTGCGCCACCAATTGTACATGGTGAACAGGACCGAGGCGAGGCCGATGCCGGCGACGATCGGGCCATAGCGATTGTCGTGGAACCACATGACCAGTCCACCGAACAGCGCCAGCGCGCTGAAGGCGCCGATTAGCGGCCAGGGATCCGGCTCTACGAGATGGTAGTCGTGATTCTTCGCTCCAGCCATGTCGTCTCAGCTTCCCTCGTTCGTCCGGTCGTGACTTCGGCCTCTAGCGGGCCGATGCGCCAGTTTCCACCGGGTAAAATGTGTAGCTCAAGGTGATCTCGTCGACCGTCCGAGTGTCCTCGTCGTCGCGGATCTTCGGGTCGACGAAGAAGATTACCGGCATGATCGCGGTCTCGTGCGGCTTCAATGTCTGCTCGTTGAAGCAGAAGCACTGGATCTTGTTGAAATATTCCCCAACGGTATCCGGCGTGACGTTGTACGCCGCCTGAGCGGTGATGGCGTGGTTGCTGAGGTTGGTCGCCTTGTAGAAGATCTGGGTCCGGGCGCCGGGCGCGATCCTCACCGTGTTCTGCATTGGCTCGAACTTCCACGGCAGGCCGGGGTGGACGTTAGCGTCGAAGCGGACGCCGATCTGGCCCGCAACCGCGCCCGGCGCACGCTCGGCCCGGCGCGGCGTGCCGTCCCAGCCCGTGAGGCTGCAGAAGGCGCGGTAGAGCGGCACCGAGGCGAAGGCCATCCCGAGCGCCGCAAGAGCAATGATCGCGGTGATCAACGCGACACGGTTGTTCCGTTGCGCGGCCGCAGTCGTCACCAGTTGGTGCTCGTCTTGGCGATCGTGATGAAGAACAGCAGCACGACGAAGGCGCCAAGGAGCCATGCCGTGATCCGCGCCCGATCCCGCTGGCGCCTGCGCAAGAGCTCGAAGTCGCCGTCGCTCAGCTTTGGCCAGTGATAGTCCGGCGGTCCCCACCGGCCCTGGCCGCTCGAGCCATCGTTCCGATCGTCCCCGCGCATCACCCGACGATCCAGCGGTCCGCGACCAGCGCGCCGAAGATCGCGAAGAGGTAAAGGACCGAAAAGCCGAACAGCCGTTTTTCCGGCGCCATCGCGCTCGGCTCCGTCGCTTGGTTGGCGAGGACCGGAAGCGCCAGCAGGACGAAGATCGCGCTGAGCAGGCCTGCCGCGACGCCGTAAATCGGGCCGGCGAGCCTGAGCGGCCAGGGCGCGATCGCGGCCGCAGCCATCGGCAAAGTGTAGAGGAAGATCTGCCGGCGGGTGTTCTGGACGCCTGCCACCACCGGAAGCATCGGGATGCCTGCCGTGGCGTAGTCCGACCGGACAAACAGCGACAGCGCCCAAAAGTGCGGCGGGGTCCACATGAAGATCAGCGCGAAGAGGAGCACCGGCAGTGGCGCGAAATGCCCGGTCGCGGCGACCCAGCCGATCAGCGGCGGGAAGGCGCCCGCGGCTCCCCCGATGACGATGTTCTGCGCTGTCCGCGGCTTCAGCCACATGGTGTAGACGACCACGTAGAAGAGGATCGACACCGCCAGCAGCCCCGCCGCCAGCCAGTTGGTCGCAAGGCCCATCAGGACGACCGAGAAAGCGCCGAGCCCGACGCCGAAATGGAGCGCGCCCTGCCGGTCCATCCGGCCTGAGGGAAGGGGGCGTTTGGCCGTCCGCCGCATCTTGGCGTCGAGCTCGACCTCATACCATTGGTTGAGCGCCCCGCAGGCGCCGGCGCCAAGCGCGATGCAGAGGATCGCCGTGAACCCCAACGCCAGCGGCGGCAGTTGGGGAGCGGCCAGCAGCCCGCAGAGACCGGTGAAGACGACCAGGCTCATGACCCTCGGCTTGGTCAACGCGAGGATGTCGCGCCAGTCCGCGGGCAGCGCGACCGTGTTCGTCATTTCGATGGTGGGCACGAGCGCGCGTATAAGCGGCTGGGGGCGCGGCGAAAACCCCTTGCCGATTAACTCTCCACGCGCGCGACCGGGACAGCTAGTCTGGAATCCATGCAGACACGAATCGCCTTGCTCGCCGCCGCCCTTTTCGCCAACCCGGCGCTCGCACAGGTCGCGACCCCTTCGCCAACCCCTTCCGCCGCAGCGGCTCCAGCAGCCGCCGCAGACCTGGTTCCGGTCGCGATCGACACGAGCCTCGGCCGGATCGTGATCGCGCTCGACCGCGGGAAGGCCCCGGTCACGACCGCGAATTTCCTGCACTACGTCGACAGCCACCGACTCGATGGCGAGAGCTTCTACCGCGCGATGCATGTCGGTAGCGGGGGCTTGATCCAGGGCGGCATCACCAGCGATGCCCGCAAGCTCTATCCGCCGATCACCGACGAGCCGAGCAGCAAGACCGGCCTTCACAATGTCGCCGGAGCGATTTCGATGGCACGCGGCGCTCCGGGCAGCGCGACGTCGGACTTTTTCATCCTGCTGACCGACCAGCCTGGCTTCGACGCCGGAGCACCCGGCGGCACGGACCCCGACGGCTTTGCGCCGTTCGGGCACGTCACCGAGGGGATGGATGTCGTGCGCCAGATCTTCGCGGCGCCGGTCTCCGCGACCAAGGGGATCGGTCCGATGAAGGGACAGATGCTGGAGCCGCCGGTCAAGATCATCAAGGCCGCGCGAGTGAAGTAGCCGCTAGTCGACGCGCAGGCGCCAGCCGAGGTCGTTCTCGCCGGTCGCGGGGTTCCAGCTGCCCTGGTTGGCCAGTCGGATCGCATAATCGGCACGTCCACGCAGGCGCGGCTCGGGATCGGGCAATGCAAGATAGGCGCCGTACGTACCGCTCGGCATGCCACTGGGCAGCCTGACGACGACGTCGAGCGTGATTGGTGCGCCCGGAAGCCAACGGCGCGGATCCTGCGGCAAGTGTAACCGCACTGCCTCACCAGCGCTTCCTCTCAGCACCAGTTCGAGCGGGCGTGGATTGTACGGTGCAGCGAACCCGTCGTTGCCGAGGATAATTTTCGCACGAAGCGTTCCTCCCCCGACAACGGTCGGCGCGTAGGCGGACCGGAGCAGCCGGAAACGGTAGCCAAGCCGCCTGGAAATCTCGGAATAGCAGCCCTGCCGTTTCCACAGCGCCAGCACCGCCGGGTGATAGTCGGCGTTCAGCTGACTCCAATGCTGGGTGGAAAGCTCTTTCAAAGCGTTGGTGCAGCCGATGTAGGGCTTCGCGTCCGCCGCGTCGTTGCAGGTTTCACCGCCCTGCGGAACGAAGCGGTTTTCGGCCGACAGATAGGCCTTCGCCGCGGCGATCGAGCGCTGCGGCGTCGGCCTATAGCTGCCCCAATCGGTGTCCGAAGCCAGGAAGCAGTCGTTGTGGTGACCGACGCGGGAGACGCTCGATCCGCTGAACGCCTCGCTAGCCATCAGCGGCGTGTCGCGGCCGAAGACTGCCCGCTTGTCCCCTTCGTAGCGAAGCACGATGGAGCGCGACTTCGGCAGGATGTCGAGCAGGCGCCTCAGGATCGTCCGCTCCGCCGCCACATCGGTAAGGCCGCTCGTCGAATCGTGCCATTCGCCCCAGGCGCCGACGAAGCCAGCCTCCATGAAGGCGATGACGTCGGCATTGTCGCGCAGCGCGGGCGCGAGTTGATTCAGGTGCTCGAGGACGCGCGGCAGCGGTGCGTCGTTATCGACACCGGCATGGAACGGCTCTTTCTGGAAATTATAGGTGAAGCGCGGCACCACCTTCACGCCGCTTGCTCGTGCCTCGGCCAAGCGTCGGCTGATGTCGTCGATGAAGGTCTGCGGAAGCGCAGAGCCGCGGAACGCGTCGAGCCGGAAGTAGACGTGAATCAGCGACAGACCGGCCGCCCGCGCCTGCGCCCCACTGCCCTTCGACCTGGAAAATCCCCGTTCCGGGTTCGGGAAATCCGTGTCGTCCGCGGCATAGACGACCGATCGCATGGTGGCTGAAGGAGAATGATGCGCGGCACACAACGCAGCGACCAGCGCGATGCTGGCCACGGCGAGCATCCAGCGCACCAATTTCACTCGCCGCGCCCGCGCGCCGTTCGGTCGATCGTACGGACGCAGCGATCTCTGATCAGTCGATCCGCGGCAGCGTCGAGAACTGGTGGAACGGCGGCGGGCTCGGCAGGGTCCATTCGAGCGTCGTTGCGCCTTCGCCCCACGGATTGGCCGGAGCCTTCTTTCCGGCCGCGAGTGACCAGAAGATGTTGACGAAGAAGATCGCGACGCCGGCGACGGTGATCATGTAGCCATAGGTCGAGATCTTGTTCCACTCCGCAAAGGCCGGCGTGTAGTCCGGAATGCGCCGAGGCATGCCGTCGAGCCCGAGAAAATGCATCGGGAAGAAGACGATGTTCACGCCGACGAACATCAGGAAGAAGTGCAGCTTCCCGAGCACCTCGTTGTACATCTTGCCGCTCATCTTCGGGAACCAGAAGTAGAAACCGGCGAACAGGCTGAACACCGCGCCGAGGCTAAGCACATAGTGGAAGTGAGCCACCACGTAATAGGTGTCGGTCATGTACGTATCGACGCCGCCGTTCGCCAGGACGACGCCGGTTACGCCGCCGACCGTGAACAGGAAGATGAAGCCGATTGCGAACAGCATCGGGGTCTCGAAGGTGATCGAGCCGCCCCACATGGTCGCGATCCAGCTGAAGATCTTCACGCCGGTGGGAACCGCGATGATCATCGTCGCCGCGGTGAAGTACATCTTTTCGTTCACGTTCATGCCGGTGACGAACATGTGGTGCGCCCAGACAACGAACCCGACGAGGCCGATCGCGACCATCGCGTAGGCCATGCCGAGATAGCCGAACACCGGCTTGCGGCTGAACGTCGCGACGATCTGGCTGATCATGCCGAAGCCGCCGAGGATCATGATGTAGACCTCGGGGTGGCCGAAGAACCAGAACAGGTGCTGGTAGAGAACGACGTTGCCGCCGCCCGACGCGTCGAAGAAGGTCGTGCCGAAGTTGCGGTCGGTCAGGAGCATCGTGATCGCGCCCGCAAGCACCGGCAGCGCCAGCAGCAGCAGGAACGCGGTGATCAGGATCGACCACACGAACAGCGGCATCTTGTGCAGGGTCATGCCCGGCGCGCGCATGTTGAAGATGGTCGTGATGAAGTTGATCGCGCCCAGGATGGAGCTTGCGCCCGCAAGGTGGAGCGAGAAGATCACCATGTCGACCGCCGGGCCGCTGGAACCCGAGGTCGAGAGCGGCGCGTAGAGCGTCCAGCCGGTGCCGGCACCAAGGCCAGTCCCGCCGGGCACCAGGGTCGAGCCAAGAAGCAGCAGGAAGGCAGGGATCAGCAGCCAGAAGCTGATGTTGTTCATACGCGGGAACGCCATGTCCGGCGCTCCGATCATCAGTGGCACCAGCCAGTTGCCGAACCCGCCGACCATCGCCGGCATGACCATGAAGAAGACCATGATCAGGCCGTGCGCGGTGATGAGCACGTTCCAATGGTGGGTCCACTCGTCGAAGTTCGCCGTGCCGGCGCCGATCGGCCAAGCGCGGTTGAGGACCTGGATGCCCGGCTCCATCAGCTCCCAGCGCATGATGCCCGAGATCGCGCCGCCGATGACGCCCGCGATGATCGCGAAGATCAGGTAGAGCGTGCCGATGTCCTTGTGGTTCGTCGACATGAACCAGCGGGTGAAGAAGGCCGGCTTGTGGTCCGCGTCATGATGCGCGTCGTGCGCTTCGTGGGGCTGCAGGTGGAAGGCGTCGGCGGTCGTGCTCATGAGCTACTGGTCCTGGTCGTCAGTCGTTGGCGGTCGCGCGATTGGCGACGTTCGGATTGGCGGGAGCGGGTGCCGGGACGGCCGTCGCCGTGCCGGGAACGGCGGGCGCAGGCGTCGTCATCTGCCCGGCAGCACCGCCCGTGGGAAGGGCTGCAGCGATCGGCTTCGCGCCCGGCATGGTGCCACCCTTCGAGGCGACCCAGGCGGCGAACTGCGCCGCAGGCACGACCTCGACTGCGATCGGCATGAAGCCGTGGCGGGCGCCGCACAGCTCCGAGCACTGGCCGAAATAGACACCGGGACGGTCAACCTTGGCCCAGGTCTCGTTGAGCTGGCCCGGATTGGCGTCCTGCTTCAGCCAGAAGGCGGGGACGGCGAAGCTGTGGATGACATCGTCCGCGGTGACGATGAACTTCACGACCTTCCCGGCCGGAATCACCAGCCGCTCGTCGACCGCGAGCAGCGGCGGGCCGTCGGCGTTGGTGCGAGCACGCTGGTTCGACTGGCGGGTCGGGTCCTTGGCTTCCTTCAGCATGTAGCTGTCGAACGACACGCCATAATCGGGAAGCTCGTACGACCAATACCATTGGTGGCCCGTCACCTTCACCGTCACGTCCGCCTTGGGCGGGTCGTACTGGTGGCGCAGGAGTCGGATCGACGGGATCGCAATGGCGACGAGGATCAGCACCGGCGCCAACGTCCAGACGACCTCGAGCAGGGTGTTGTGCGAATTGCGCGACGGCTCCGGATTGGCGCCGCGGCGGAAGCGGACCAGAGCGGTGATCAGCAGGATCAGCACAAAGGCGCTAATGATCGCGCACAGGGGCAGCAGCCACCAATTGTGGAAATGCGATGCTTCCTCGCCGATCGGCGTGACCTGCAGCTGTATCCCCTTGCTGCCGTTCGGCTCGCCGGCGCCCGGCGTCGGGATCATGTGGCCGACCGAGCCGGGAACGATTGCCGGCTGCGCGGCATCGGCCTTGCCGGGATTCTGCGCCGTCCCGGCGGGAGGAGTCGCGACCGGAGCCGCCGTCGCACCCTTTGGCGCCGCGGCGCTCGACGTCACTGGGGTGGGCGCGCTTGCCGTCGTCTGGGCCGCCGCAGGTGTGATGCCGGCAACGGCCAGGGCGATCGCCCATCCAATCAATCTCATCTTCACCCCGGCAGACGTGCGGTTGGACCTGGGGCGCGGGACTGCGCCGCCATCATTGCGAGGGCTCTATAGGCGCGGGTTCCCTGAGCCTCAAGCGCCTCATCGGCGCCTCCGCCGCTCGCGGTTGAAGGCGCGCGTGGGCAGGCCTATTGCCCGGTTCGCCAACAGCCGGAGTGGCCATGACCGACGACGAGATCCTGGCGGAATTCCGCGCTGCGGACGCCCTGCTTGAAGGGCATTTCATCCTGTCCTCGGGCCTGAGGAGCCCGCGCTACCTGCAATGCGCGCGGGTGCTGATGGACCCGGCGCGGGCCGAACGGCTGGCGAAGGCGCTTGCCGCCAAGCTTCCACCCGACATACGCGACCGGGTCGAGGTGGTGATCTCCCCCGCGATGGGCGGGGTCATCATCGGCCACGAGATGGGCCGGGCGCTCGGAAAGCCCGCGATGTTTGTCGAGCGGCCACAGGGCATTTTCGAGCTTCGCCGAGGCTTCGCGCTCACTCCGAATACGAAGGTCCTGATGGTCGAGGACGTGGTCACGACCGGCCTTTCATCTCGCGAGGCGATCGAGGCGGTGCGCAAGGCGGGCGGCGACGTCATCGGCGAGGCAGCGCTGGTCGATCGCTCGTCGGGCAAGACCGACCTCGGCATTCCGTTCACGCCGCTGATCCGCATCGATGTGCCGACCTACGACGCCGACGCGCTGCCGGCGGATCTCGCCGCGATGCCCGCGGTCAAGCCGGGGAGCCGCGCCGCCGCGTGAGCAGGTGCCGTCTTGGAGTGAACATCGATCACGTCGCGACCATTCGCAACGCGCGTGGCGGTGATCATCCCGACCCGGTGCGCGCCGCGACGCTGGCGGCCGAAGCCGGCGCCGACGGCATCACCGCCCACCTGCGCGAGGACCGTCGCCACATCACCGACCGCGACATCGAGCGGCTGATGGCCGAGATCGACCTGCCGCTGAACCTGGAGATGGCGGCGACCCCAGAAATGCTGGAGATCGCGCTGCGCCACCGACCGCACGCCGCCTGCATCGTTCCCGAGCGGCGCGAGGAGCGGACCACCGAGGGTGGGCTCGATGCGGCTGGGCAGTTCGATCAACTGACGCCGGTGGTTGCGCAGCTCCACGATGCGGGGGTTCGCGTCAGCCTGTTCATCGAACCCACGGAGCGTCAGGTCGAAGCCGCTGTCCGCCTCGGCGCTCCGGTCGTCGAATTCCACACCGGTCGCTATGCCCATGCGCAAGGCGAGGAGCGCACCGCTGAGCTCCGCCGCATTGCCGACGCCGCCGCGCTCGCGGCGAAGAACGGCATCGAACCTCACGCCGGTCACGGCCTGACCTTCGACAATGTCGTTCCCATCGCGGCCATTCCGCAAATCGCCGAGCTCAACATCGGCCACTTCCTGATCGGCGAGGCGATCTTCACGGGGCTCGAAGTGAGCGTCCGCCGGATGCGTGAGCTGATGGACGCAGCACGGTGATCGTCGGCATCGGCTCCGACCTGTGCAACATCGAGCGCATCCAGCATTCGCTCGACCGCTTCGGCGACCGGTTCCTCGATCGGGTCTTCACCGACGTCGAGAAAGCCAAGGCTGGCTCGCGTCCGCACACTCGGGCCGAAACCCTCGCCAAGCGCTTCGCCGCAAAGGAAGCCTTCTCCAAGGCTGTCGGCACCGGGTTCAAGGGCGGCGTCTTCATGAAGGACATCGGCGTCGTTAATCTGCCGTCAGGGGCGCCGACGCTAAGGCTCACCGGCGGCGCGAAGGCGCGGCTTGACGCACTTGCGCCGGACGGCCACGCCCTCGACATACATCTCACAATGACCGACGATCATCCCTGGGCGCAGGCCTTCGTGATCCTGACCGCCCGCAGACTGGAGCCCTGAGTGTTGACCGATACTGTCCCCGAGGCGACCGCCAGCGACGAAGCGTCGCCCCCGGCTAAGGACGAGCAGCAGGGGTCCGCCCTGTGGCGGGAGATCAAGGGCCTGCTCTGGGTGCTCCTGGCCGTGCTCGCGTTCCACAGCTTCGTCGCCAAGCCATTCTACATCCCATCCGAATCCATGATGCCCGGCCTTCTCACCGGCGACCGGCTGGTGGTGACGAAATATCCCTACGGCTGGTCGTGGGTCAGCCCGAGCTTCCACGTCCTGCCGCACTGGCAGGGGCGGCTGCTCGGCCGCATGCCCCAGCGCGGCGACATCGTCATCGTCACGCCGCCGGGAACCACTCAGGATTACATCAAGCGGGTGATCGGCCTTCCCGGGGACAATGTGCGGATGGAGGATGGGCAGCTGTTCATCAACAACCAGCCGGTGAAACGGCAGTGGGTCGCACCGACCATCGTCCCGATCGACGCCAACTCGCCTTGCGGATCGACCCAGGATCCTAAGCTATACGACTATCGCGTGCGCGGAGCCGACGGAAAGATCTACTGCCGGGTGCCTACCGTTCGCGAGACAATGCCGAACGGCCGCCAGTACAACACGGTCGACCTTGGCCCGACCACAGAAGACAATTTCGGCCCGGTGACGATCCCCGCCGACCACGTCTGGCTGATGGGCGACAACCGCGACGACAGCGCGGACAGCCGAGTGCCTGAATCGGATGGCGGCCTCGGCGGCCCGGTGCCCTGGGAAAATCTCGGAGGCCGGGCGGAGTTCATCACCTTCTCGCTCGACGGCACCAGTGTCTGGTGGAACCCCCTCACCTGGCTCCCGGCCTTCCGACACGGCCGGGCCGGCACGTCGCTCCGGCAGAATTGATGGCCGAAACTCCGGCCACGACCGAACCGCACGTCGAGCGGCCAGGTCCGGCGGAGTTCCGCGATCCCCTCGTCCGCCGCGAGATGCAGAAGGCGGCCGTGTGGTTCGGAATGGCGCTGGCGATCGCTGGGGTCATCGTGCTTGGCCAGCCGTTGCTGCTGATCGTCGGCGGAGCGATCTTCGCGGTCTTCCTAGACGGCGGCGTGCGTCTGCTCGGCCGCTGGCTGCCCATCCCGCGCGGCTGGCGCCTGCTGATCGTGCTGCTCCTCGGATTCAGTTTCATTGGCTGGGTGGCCTGGTTTGCGGGGACAACGATCGCCGCGCAGGCCGAGGCATTGCGCGACGTCGTCACGGCGCAGTTCAACCGCCTCGCGGCCTTCGCCTCATCGCTTGGCCTCATGCCGAAGGGCCAGCTGGGGGATTTCAGCTCGCAACTGCTGGGGGGTGTCGGACGGCTGACGAGCGCGGTCGGAACTGTCGTCGGCGCCGTAGCAAGCCTGATTGCGATGATCGTGATCGGCATCTTCCTGACGTCCGAGCCGAGGCTCTATGATCGCGGTATCGCCTGGATGTTGCCGCTCCGCTACCGTACCGGCTTCTACCGCATCGCCGAACATGTGGGCTTCACCGTTCGCCGACTTCTATGCGGCCGGCTGATCGCCATGGTGTTCGAGGGCGTGTTCACCTGGTTCATGTTAAGCCTTGGGCACATCCCGATGGCAGGCCTGCTCGGCCTTCTTACAGGCGTCCTCGCGTTCATCCCCAATATCGGCGCCATCACCAGCGGGATCCTGATGGTCGCGGTGGGCTTCAGCGCGAGCAACAGCCAGGGCCTGTGGTGCGTGGTCGTCTATTTCCTGGTCCACAACATCGACGGCTATGTCGTCGTGCCCTATGTCGCGCGGCGGACAGTCGACCTGGCGCCGGCGGTGCTGCTTGCAATGCAGCTCCTGATGGGGGCGCTGTTCGGCATCCTCGGAATCCTGTTCGCGGATCCGATCCTCGCGTCGATCAAGGTCATGCTGGTCGACATCAGCCACCAGCACGAGGAGGATCAGGGCGAAAAGCCGGAGGTCGTCTCCGGCTGACGACTATTGTTGCGGCGAGCCGTTCGAAGCCGCGCCGGCACCAGGCGCCGCACTGCCCTGCTGCTGTTCCTGTTGCATCATCTGCTGTTGCTGAAGCATCGCCGCGCCTCCCGGGACGATCTTGCGGACGCGAACGTCGAAGGTCAGGGGGCTGTCCTTGGGCCAACCAGGCGGCGGCGGAGTGCCGATGAACGCAAGGCTCTGCGGCATCGTGAAGCGGTACTGGCCGCCCATCTGCATGCGCTTCATCGCCTCGGCGAAGCCGGGGAAGACCTGGTCCATCGTGAAAGGCTGCGGGCCGCCATGGGTCTCGCTGCTGTCGAAGACGGTGCCGTCCTTGCTGGTCAGGATATAGTCCAGCATCGCGGCGTCGGTCGGTTGGATCGTCGGTCCGCTGCCAGGGCTGATCGTCCGGAACTGGAGACCGCTGGCGGACACGGCAGGGCGAAGCGATCCGGCGCCGAGCCAGGCGAGCGCAATCGCGGCGGCGATGAGGAGCACGAACGCGGCGACGACCCGCATGATCGGGGCGCCGCGGTGCTTTTCGTGCACGGTGGTGGCGACGGACACGCCGCCGGCCGGTTTAACGGGCGCCTTCGCGCTCGGCGCGCTTGCGCTCGAGCTTGCGGGCGCGGCGAATCGCGGCGGCACGCTCGCGGGCTCGCTTCTCCGACGGCTTCTCGTAATGACGGCGCAGCTTCATCTCGCGGTAGACGCCCTCGCGCTGCAGCTTCTTCTTGAGCGCGCGCAGCGCCTGCTCGACATTATTGTCGCGAACGATGATCTGCATAAACTGCCGTCACACTCCTAGATTCTTCTCTGTCCGGACCATGTCAGGCCGGCTCTCGCGCAATGCTCGGCAGAGGCATGATGGGGCCCCGGCAAGTCACTGCCAATGTCCATTGCCGCCGCAGGACGGGCCCGCAGCGGAGGCGCGCCATAGCAGCGCTCCTTCGCATCATCAAGTCGCCTCGACGGCCGCGCGGCACATTCTCCCGCGCTGGCCTAACGTCGTGGTTTCCTCGCCCCGACGGCACCAAACGCGGCCCCCAAGCCAGCTCCAATGGCGATTCCAACCGGAAGATTGTGCATGGCGACGCCGATCCCGGCTCCGATCGCCACGCCTACCGCTATTGCCACTCCCAAGTTCATTTCATCTCCCCTGTACCTCCGGCACTAACAGAGCAGCGCGATCCATGCGTCAATCGGCCCGAGTCTCGATTCTGGTGCGAGTCACGCGCCGCCGGCGTCATACCTGCGGTGAATCGAGCGCTCGGCGGGATGAACGCGGAAACCCGGCCGCTTAGGTTATCGGCGGTTAACCCTCTGATTGTTATATGAATGCCTGAGCGGAGGGTACGAATGACTTTGAATCGACGGGAAATGTTGCGTCTCGGCGGCCTTGGCGCGGCCGGTGCTGTCCTGTCCTCGTCTGCGATCTCGCAGGTGCTGCCGTCCATCATTTATCCGGGCCAGCAGCCGAGCCGCGATCCGCTGGCGCCGCTGGTGCCGCCGCCAGCCTTGGTCCAGCCTCAAGCTTATGCGCAGCCGGCTGTCCCGGCCGCGCCAGGCGGTATCGACCCGCAGTTGTTCGCGCGCGCCAAGGCCGCGCTCGACCATCACCAGGTCTATCCGCGCGATACGATCGGCATCGCCGACTTTTCGCGTCCGTCGAGCGAGCCGCGGTTCCACGTCGTCGACATGCGCAGCGGCGCCGTCGACAGCTATCGCGTCTGCCACGGCCGCGGATCAGACCCGTCGCACTCGGGCTACGTCGAGCGCTTTTCGAACGACTATGGCTCCTATGCGACGTCGAACGGGACCTATGTCACCGGCGATTATTACGACGGCAAATACGGTACGTCGCTGCGGGTCCGCGGCCTCGATGCCTCGAACAGCAACGCCGAGGGTCGCGCCATCGTCATCCACAACGCCTGGTACGCCGAGGACGACATGATCCCGCTGCACGGCCAGCTCGGCCGGTCGGAAGGCTGCTTCGCGATGTCGCGCGCCAGCCAGTACGAAGTCATGCGTCGCCTTGCGGGCGGCCGCATGATCTACGCTGACAAGCTGGCCTAAGCAGCGCCCCCTCCCGCCCTGGTGGGCCTGACGACGCGTTCCTCTATTCCTATGCCGCCCGGCGCCGCCGAGCCGAACCGGCGAGTAACGACGACCCGATGACGGCGACGATGACCGCTGTCAGCAATGGCTGGGCGCGCGCGAAGTCCCTGATGGCGCCGACAGCCTGGCGGATGTTGCCAGACAGCTGATCGGCGAGCCCTTCGTTCTGAAGGTCGATGTCGCCGGTCGCATTTCCGAACGATTCCTTGATCCGGCCCTTGGCGGTCGTTCCTTCGCCGGCGAGCGTGTCGATGTTCATGAGTCACTCCGTTTAGGCTGTTGGTGGACAAACGCGCGAGAGGCAGCGGGGTGCCTCGCGAGTGAGCGATGGGACCTCGGCTCTTTGGGCGGCCGGTACGCCGGACGCCTGTCTTCGAGTTCTGACTTGATGGCTGACGGCTCGCGACGGCGCTTGCCCTGGCTCACGCGGGCCTTAACGTGCCGAGCGAAGCGGAAGCGGGGGACGGCGTGGGTCCGGAACGGGTCAATGCATTCACCGATGGAGTCATCGCGATCATCATCACCATCATGGTGCTGGAATTGCATGTACCGGATGGCACGGGACTGGAAGCGCTGAGAAGCGAATTGCCGACGCTAGGCGCCTACGTGCTCTCGTTCATCTATGTCGGGATTTACTGGAACAATCATCACCACCTGATGCAGAGCGTGAAGCGGATCGACGGCCGAGTGTTGTGGGCGAACCTCGGCCTGCTGTTCTGGCTGAGCCTGTTCCCTTTCATGATCCGCTGGGTCGGCGAGCACGGAGTGACGCCGGTCCAGACAGCGATCTTCGGCCTTGTGCTGTTCATGGCCGGAGCGTTCTTTTTCATCCTCGAGCAGGCACTGATCTGGGCGGAAGGTGAAATATCGTCGGTCGCCGGGGCCGTGGGTGGGCGCGGCAAGGAATGGCTGAGCGTCGCGATCTACGCGCTCGGTGTCGCCATATCCCTGTTTGTGTCGCCTTGGCTCGCGGTCGTCCTGTACATTGCGGTCGCCATTCTGTGGCTGGTCCCGGACCGCCGGTTTGAGCGACGCTGACTCGCGGCTCGGCGACGGCTCGGCGACCTGAGGCCAGAACGCCGGCACTCCCACCAGCTATTGCCGGAAGTCGTCAAACATCGCACGATGGTGGTCCGGATGGGTCCGGTGGGGGCGAACAATGAAGCGGATCGATATTTACTTCCTGGTGCTGGCAACGGTGCTGCTGCTGTGCGGTGCCGGGTTGGGAATCAAGATGGGGGCGTCGGAGGATTTCACGCTGGCGCCGGTGCACGCGCACATCAACCTGGCTGGCTGGGCTTCGCTCGCCCTTTTCGGACTCGCCTATCGCGCCTACCCGGCGATGGCCGAGCGCAAGCTGGCGCTGTTCCACTTCATCATATCGGCCTGCGCGGCGGTGATGCTGCCGATCGGGATCGGCTTTGCGATCCTGAAGAGCCAGCCGGGCCTTGCGATCGCGGCGTCCGTGCTGTGGGTGCTCGGCGTCCTGATCTTCCTCTTCCAGCTCATCGGCGTCCTGCGAACGGGCCCGGACGCGCGCTGAGCTAGCGGGCGGCGACCTGGTCGGTGGCCGGCACCGGCGGCTTCGTCGCCTTGGGCGGGACGAGGCTGGCGCCACCGTCCTTCATCTCGAGCGCCGTCATCGCCTTGGCGTCGCGGCCGTAGAGGTCCTGGTAGTTGACGATCGTGCCGTCGAGCAGTGCCGCCGAGCTGAAATAGACGATGTAGACCGGCACCGGCTTCACGAAATTCGCCTGGACCGTCTTCTTGGTGGCGAGCGTCTCCTGGATCTTGTCCGGGGTCCACTCCCCGCCGTCGTCGCCGAGCAACTGCGTCGCGAGGTCCATGATCTTCATGGTGCGGATGCAGCCATGGCTCAGCGCGCGCACATCGCTGTTGAAGCGGCTTCGAGCATTGGTGTCGTGCAGGTAGATCGCCTGGCTGTTGGGCATGACGAACTTGATCTGGCCGAGGGCGTTGGTCGGGCCGGGCGGCTGGCGCCAACGCTGGACACTGCCGTCAGGCGCCTTCACGGGGACAAAGCCCTTCTTGCCGGCGGCTTCATGCTCGATGCTCTTGGGGACTTCCCACCAGGGATTGAGGATGACGCCGACCGCCGTGGCCGAGAGCTGCGGCGTCGGGGTCGAGAGCTTGCCCGCGACCGCCCGATTCTTCCAGCGGTTGACGCCGTTTTCGACCAGGGTCGCGTAGAAACTCGGCACGTTGACGATGATGTATTTCTGCCCGAGGTCGCGCGGCAGCCAGCGCCAGCGATCCATGTTGAGGCGAATTCGGGCGAGCTTCGCGGTATCGGTTGCCGGCGTCGAGGCCAGCGCGGCCTTGAGCGCGGCATATTGCGGGTGGGTCGGAAGCAGCGAGCGAAGGGCATCGCCAATCTGGTGCGTGGCCAGCGCGCTCCGCATCAGCGCGTCCTGCTTTTCGGCATCAATATCATTGTCCGTCACGTACCAATCGACGCGCACTGCCCGGCGGACGTGGCCCATGGCCAAGTCCCACGACACCCGATCGAAACGATCGGTGGCAGCCTTCGAGAGCAGGATGGGATCGCCGGCACTAATCGCCGCGGCAAGCCCCGCCGGATCGTAATCCGCGGGATCGAGTCCCTCGGCGCCGATTTGGCCGATTGTGGCGAGCAGGTCCTGCGCATCGCGCGTCGACCACACCGCAGGCGGCAGCGGCAGCGGCGCCAGCTGGTCGCTGGGCTGCGGCGGCTTGTAATCCGGATTGCCGGGAACGGGCGCCCCAGGCTGTGTCGCGGCAGGACCGGTGCGGGGGGCGGTGCCCGGCGGCTGCGCAACCGGACGCGCAGGACGAACTTGAGCGCTCGCGGCGCCCGGCGCCAGCACCGCCGCGGCGGCCAGCAACATGCACTTCGACAGACCGCTCATCGGCAGCACCATAACCTTCGTTTTCAAGGACATCTCCACCCTTGAAGATGCATACACGGGAAGACGAACGCTCGCCAGTGATCCCGGCGCCACAGTTGCTCCGCTCATCGATAGCGGTCGATCACAACCAAAGTTTAAGTTTCAATCGGCTACAGATGGCTTTGAACTTTTGGGGGAAGTACCGGGCAAGTGGCGTCCGATCTCAGTCTCGACGGCGGCATGATCCCACGATCGACCGCGCGCAATATCGACGAGCGCAGCGAGCTCCGGCACGCCTCGCTGTCGAGCACCGCGGTCCTCGACTATCGAGGCCGCCGGCACGTCGTGCGGCTGGTCAACGTCTCCGAATCCGGCGCGATGATCATCTTCCCGCACGTTCCGCATATCGGAGAGGCGGTGCGGATCCAGTTGCTTGACCGCGGGCATGTCGCTGCTCAGGTTATCTGGGCGAAGGGCGGGCGCATCGGCCTGTCCTTCCTGGACGGCATCGGGTAGACCGCCGATGGAGATGAACTATTCAATGATCCGGGCGCGCATCGCCGAAATCGACGACCACGACGAGCGCCGCCGCTTCGTTCGCCGCCGGGTCGAGCTCGAGGCGAAGATGCGCGAGCTTGGCGCGAGCGGCGTCGAGGCTCGGGTGCTCAACATTTCAGAGAGCGGCTTCATGGCCGAGGCCGAAGCACAGTTCGAGGTCGGAGCGCGGGTGTGGCTGATGCTGCCGGGACGCGAGCGGGCGAACGCCGTCGTCAAATGGGTCGCCGGCGACCGCATCGGGGCCGAGTTCGCCGAGCCGATTTCGCTCGAGGGCCTGGCGCGCTCCTGAGAGCGCCTCCAACGCCACTCATCACGAATCCCACCTGTTGCCGAGCGGCTGTTGCAACCGCCCGGCCCGTCGCTCGTTGGCGAGCGGCGAAAGGAAACGGGAGCATGGCGAGCAGTTCATCGATGAGCGAGATGCGCAGGCCCTTCGAGCGGGGCTATCACGCCGTCTATCGCGAGCATGAGATCAACCATTGCCCCGGTTGCGGGCGGACCCACTGGCTGATCGGCAGGATGTCGGCGGAGTGCGCCTTTTGCGCAACCGCACTGCCGCTGGCCGAGGCGAGCACCCGGTCGCATGGCGCGCCCATCACGATCCGCCACAAGAACGGCGACACGCCCGCCTGGGCCGCCTGAGCGTAGAGTTTCAGCCCTTTTTCCGGATCGGCACGGCGGCGTTGCAGAGGTCGACGCCGCCAGCCGGCACTTCGTAGAAATCGTCCTTGCGATTGGCTTTCACGCGGAGCCAGGTGGCGAAGACGGCGCTTTGCGGATCGAGATATTCGAACGCAGGGCGGTCTGCCGCTGGCATGTCGCTGGCAATGCGGATCGCGGTGATCGGCACATATTGCGCCTTGTCCTTGTAGAAACCGAGGTCGCCGGTGCCGCGCGGTAGTGCGCTCAGGCGATCGATGCCTTCGAGCACGCGGCCGACCAGCGCGATATTGCGATCGAGCGCTCGCGCCGGGCCGCCAATGACTGCGTAGAGTTCCCCTCCTGTGCCGGTGTCCGGCGCGAGGTCGCGACCGACGCCGACGCTGCCGTAGCAGTGGGTGAGGGTCGCCCAGCCAGCCTTGCGATCATAAGCGATCGGCCAGCCATCCGCGTAGCCGACGCCCGGCGCATAGGGATCGACATAGCCCAGCGGGCGGACGGCCAGGCCGGCGAGCGGACGGGTGTATTCCGCCGGCGGCTTGGCGACGACGCCGGTCGGCCAGGGCTTATCGCTTTCGTTGAGGCCCCATTGCGCGACATAATTGTCCTGCAGCCGGTAAATGGTCGCGCCATCCCAATAATGGCCGCGGGCAAGCGCCTTGATGTTGGCGACATGGACTGGCGCGAATTGCGGCGCGAGCTGGATGACGATGCGACCTCCCCCGGCGAGGTCAATCACCAGCAGATCATCGGGGTCGATGGCTCGCCACGCACTCGCCGGCGATGCGGCGATGACGTCGCCCGGGGTCTGCGATTTCTTGGCGGGCGCGGCCCCCACCAAGAGCGCGGCAACGGCGGCAAGCAGCAAGCTTCGCATCAATTCAATCCCCCTCCGCCGCCGGTCTAGCGAAGCAAATCCTCGGCGGCTATCGGCTCATGCGATGGAGATTGCGACCTTGATGCTGCTCGGCTCCGGAGAGCTTGGGCGCGAGTTCACCATTGCCGCCAAACGGCTCGGCTGCCGAGTGATCGCCTGCGACCGCTATGCCGGCGCACCGGCGATGCAGATGGCCGATGCTTTCGAGGTCTTCCCGATGCTCGACGGCGCCGCGGTCAGGGCGGCGGTCGAGAAGCATCGGCCGGACGTCATTATCCCGGAGATCGAGGCGATCGACACCGCAACGCTGGCGCAGCTCGAAGGCGAAGGGTGGCGGGTCGCGCCTTCGGCCAGGGCCGTGCAACTGACCATGAACCGCGATGGTATCCGCGAGTTCGCCGCGCGCGAGCTGGGTTTGGTGACTTCCCGCTATCGCTTCGCCGAGACCCGCGACGAAGCGATCACGGCGGCGGCTGAAGTTGGCATGCCCTGCGTGGTCAAGCCGGTGATGTCGAGCTCCGGCAAGGGCCAGAGAACAGCGAGCAAAGCCGACGAGGTCGGCGCGGCCTACGATTACGCCGTCGCCAACATGCGCGGCGACCGGCCTCGCGTGATCGTTGAGGAGTTCGTCAAGTTCGACAGCGAGATCACGCTGCTGACGGTTGCGACAAAGGACGGGATCCTGTTCTGCCCGCCGGTCGGGCACCGGCAGGAAGCGGGGGACTATCGCGAGAGCTGGCAGCCGGCCGCGATCCCCAACGAGGCGCTTCATTCCGCTCGCCATCAGTCGCGCAAGGTCGTCGAAGCGCTTGGCGGCCACGGCATCTTCGGTGTCGAGTTCTTCGTGAAGGGCGATCAGGCAATCTTCTCGGAGCTCAGTCCGCGCCCGCATGACACGGGCATGGTGACCCTGATCTCGCAATTCCCGAACGAATTCGAGCTTCATTTGCGCGCGGTCCTCGGCCTTCCAATCCGGTCGATCGAGTTCGCCGGGCCGTCGGCTTCGGCGGTGATCCTGGCAGACCAGGAGTCC
>NZ_JAFAVR010000020.1 GCF_019242355.1 Sphingomonas sp.
ACCGCGATCTGCTGCACCCACTGGACCCAGACGGCATTGTTGACGTGTCCGAGCTCGTCGATGTGCTCCGGGCCGGCGGTGAAGCCGAGCTCGAATTGCGGCCGGGTCACGCTCCGGTCTGGGTCAGGACGAACGCGTAGGTCTCCGAGACCTCGTGGAGCTTCTCCCACCGCCCCGACTTGCCGCCGTGCCCTGCGCCCATGTTGATCTTGAGCAGGAGGAGGTTGCCGTCCGTCCTGGTCGCGCGCAGCTTCGCGGCCCACTTTGCGGGCTCCCAGTAGGTCACGCGCGGGTCGGTGAGGCCGCCGGTGATCAGCATCGGCGGATAGTCCTGCGCCTTGACCTGATCATAGGGCGAGTAGCTGCGAATGTAGTCGAATGCCGCCTTGTCCTCGATCGGGTTGCCCCACTCGGGCCATTCGCCCGGCGTCAGCGGGAGCGTGTCGTCCAGCATCGTGTTCAGCACGTCGACGAAGGGGACGTCCGCTACGATCGCGCCCCACAGCCCGGGGTCGCTGTTGGCGACTGCGCCCATCAGCTCGCCGCCGGCCGAGCCGCCGTTGATCGCAATTTTTCCCGCCGCGGTGAATTTCTCCGCGACCAGCCCCTTCGCCGCATCCACGAAGTCGTTGAACGTGTTGGTCCGCTTGGTGAGCTTGCCGTCCAGGAACCACTGGTAGCCGAGGTCGTCACCGCCCCGGATGTGAGCGATGGCGCAGGCCCAGCCACGGTCCAGCAGGCTGATCCGGTTGGAGTTGAACACCGGCGGGATCGCAAGGCCGTAGGCACCATAAGCATAAAGGAAAAGCTTGCCCTCGCCGTTCTTCTCGAAGCCTTTCTTGTAGACCACGGACGCCGGCACCTGGACGCCGTCGCGCGCCGGCAGCATCAGCCGCTCGGTCACATATTGCGCCGGGTCATAGCCGGACGGGATCTCCTGGACCTTTCGAACCTCGAGCGCCGCCGTGTCCGGATGATAGTCATAGACCGTCGCCGGCGTGACCATCGATGAATAAGCCAGGCGATAGGATTGCGGTGCGAACTCGGGATTGCCGAGGAAGGCGGCGCTGTAGCTCGCCTCCTCGAACGGGATTCGCGTCTCGTCGCCGGCGTAGGTGCGAAGGCGGAGCTGGTCGAGCCCGTCGACCCGGCTGCTGATCGCCAGGTGGTCGCGGTAGGATGTCGCGCCGGTCAAATAGACACGGTCCGACCCCGCGATCACCGTCCGCCACTCGCCCGGAGTGGCGATATCCGCCTCCGCAAGCCGGAAGTTCACATGATTGTCGTTGGTGTGGATCCACAGTTTCCCGTGAGCCGCGTCCACGTGATACTCCCGGTTCGGCTTCCTCGCCGAAATCAGCGTCAGCGGCCGCGTCGGGTCGTCAGCGCCGACGAACCGCACTTCGCTGGTCGCATTGTCGCCGGTCGCGACGAAGATCAGGCTCTTGTCCTGCGACTTGCCGATTCCGACCGAGAAGCCGAGTTCCTCGACCTCTTCATAGAGCGTCAAGTCGTCGTCAGCCGGCGCTCCCAGCCGGTGGAAGCGGGCGCGGTAGCTGCGCCAGTTGTCGTTGACTTCGGTGTAGACAATCCCGTCCGATCCACTCGTCCAGACCGGCTGACCAATGCCGACGTCGGTGATCGTCTCGATGTCCTTGCCAGTGGCCAGGTCGCGCACCCGCAGCTGGAATCGCTCTGACCCATTGTCGTCGACCAGCGTCGCAAGCAGCTTGCCGTCCGGGCTGACCTCCATCGCGCCGAGCCGAAAATAGTCCTTGCCCTCGGCCTCTGGAGGCTCGTCAAACACGACCTCGTCCGGGCCGCCCGCTGCCAGTTTGCGCCACCAGGTCCGGTACTGGGCGCCCGGCTTGAACGCCCACCAGTAAAGCCAGTCGCCGTCGCGGACCGGGACCGAGCTGTCGTCTTCCTTGATCCGTCCCTTCATCTCCTCGAACAGTTCGTCGAGCAGCGGGCGATGCTTGCCCGCCCAATGCTCGAAATAGCCGTTCTCCGCTTTCAGGTAGGCGAGCACGTCCTCGTCACCGACCTCGGGGTATTTGGGATCGCGAAGCCAGTGCCACGGATCCTCGATCGTGACCCCGTGGCGTTCGTAGCTGTAGGGGCGCCGGTCGGCGGCGGGCGGCTGGGGAAGCTCGGCTGGACGGTCCATGCGCTCCTCGAAAGAGGATTGCCGCGGCCGCGTCCAGCCGAAAAGTGCCTCCTCGTCAGGCGGCG
>NZ_JAFAVR010000107.1 GCF_019242355.1 Sphingomonas sp.
TAATCCGCGCCATAATCGGTGAACGTCCAGCCGAACGCCTTCGCGTAGAAAGCTCGCGCCAGTTCGTGCGCGGTCGCGCTCGGCAGCTCGACATAATCGATTCGAGCGGTCGCCATCGCTTCAGTACCGCCGAACCAGCCCGGCGAGCTTGCCTTGAATCGCCACTTGATCAGGGCGATAGCGCTGCGGCTCGTAATTGCGGTTGGCGGGGTCGAGGCGAACCATGTTGCCCTCCCGCCGGAAGGTCTTGAGAGTCGCTTCCTCATTATTGATCAGGGCGACCACGATCTCGCCCTCGCGGGCGGTGTCGACCTTTCGGATCAGCGCGAAGTCGCCGTCGAGAATGCCTTCGTCGACCATCGAATCGCCCGAAACCTCGAGCGCATAATGCTCACCGGGCCCGAGCAGCGCCGCCGGCACGGAAAAGCTCTCCGTCCCCTGAAGCGCCTCGATCGGCGTTCCCGCCGCAATCCGGCCGTGCAGAGGAATCTCCAGCGTGTCATTCGCTGCTGACGGCAACGCCGGCCGCATCTGCGGCGACGACGGCGCTGCTCCGGACGCGTCGGCAGCCCGAGTTTCCGGCAGCTTCATCACTTCCAAAGCCCGCGCACGGTTCGGCAGCCGCCGGATGAACCCGCGCTCCTCGAGCGCCGAGATCAGCCGGTGCACGCCCGACTTTGACTTGAGGTCGAGAGCCTCGCGCATCTCGTCGAAACTTGGCGAAATTCCGCTCTCGTCGAGACGTCCGCGGATGAACATCAACAGCTCGCGCTGCTTGGCGGTGAGCATTGGCCGTCACTCCCCTGTTCGCCGGCTTGGGCCTGCCTTGTTCCATGGCGGAACGAACGGAGAACGTGTAGGAAACATCACGGTTCCCGTCAAGTCCGCGACGGTGAGGCTCCGGTCAGCCTGCTTGGGCTAGCTGCCCGTGGTCGCGAATCGCTGCTTCATTGCCGCGATGGCGTTGTCGTTGCGGCGGACCTTGAGGTGCGCTTCGACCGCGGCGAGGAAGCCGGCAGCATAATCGTCCTGGGTCGCCTGCTGCAGCTCGCGCGCCATGAGCCCGATCAGCCCGGGCTGCGCCAGCGCATTGCCAGGGACGATCTTGTCGACCTTGACGACGAAGTAGCCTCGCGACTGGGCATCGGCGACAGCCTTGCTCTTGCCCGCCGCGAGCACGAACAGGGTCCGAACGGCGGGCGGGACCGGCTGCTGGCTCTGCGCCACCTGGATGCGCCGGGCGGCCAGCGGCTGCACCGGAGCATTGAGGCCGCTCTGCTTGACCGCATCGGCCACCGAAATGCCTGCCGAAGCCTTCACTGCAATCGTGTCCGCTGCCTTGCGCGCCCGGGCGAGCGCCTCGGTCTGCACCCAATCGTTCGCCACCTTGTCCCGAATGCTCGCGAGCGGAGCGGGTGCCGCCGGGATCACCTGCGCCGGCGCGACCATTGCATATCCGCCACCGTTCGGCAGGGTCGCGATGTCCGGCTGGTCGCTCGGCGCGAGGTCGAAGCCGGCCTTGACCGCAGGCTCGAGGTTCGGTCCAAGCTTGAAATTGGCAACCGATCGCGACGTGCCGTCGGCGGTGATCAGCGGCGTCGTCGTCACCGAAAGCTTCAGCTTGGTCGCGACCTCGGTGAAGCTGTTCCCATCGCTAAGCGCGCTGTCCGCCTTGTTGTAGAGGTCGTCCATCGCAGCCTTGCGCTTTTCGGTGGTCAGCTTCGCGGAAATCTCCGGCGTGGCCTGGGCCAGGCTTTTGCCGGCGACCGCCTTCACCGAATCGACCTTTGCGACGACCCAGCCGAAGTCGGACTCGATGGGCCCGATGATTGCCCCGGCATTCTCCGAGAACGCAGCCACCGCCACGCGGTCACCGGCGACCGAGGCGTAGGCCTGCTTCGTCTGGTCGGGAAGGCTGGAGACGGCCGCGCCGCTGCCCGCAGGGGCGGCTGCCGCGGCTAGGGTCGATCCGTTCCTGGCGCGGTCGGCAATGGCCTGGGCGGTCTTCTGGTCCTGGACCACGACCTGGCTCAAGGTCCGCGTGTCCCTGGAGCCATAAGTTGCCTGGTTGGCATTGTAATAAGCGGCGATTTCCTGGTCGCTCGCGGTCACGTTGGCGACGCTATCGGGAGTGATCAGCGCGAATCGCAGAGTCCGCTGCTCCGGAACCATGTAGCGATTGCGGTTGGACGTATAGAAAGCCTGCACCTGCGCATCGCTCGGCTTGAGCCCTGCGGTGAACAGCGTCAGCGGCAGCACTGCCGCCTGTCCCTGGCGAGATTCGAGCAGCATCGCCGCATATTGAGTCGCAACCCCGACCGGTACGCGCGGCTGCGCGGCGAGCGGGGCGAGGAGGTGGGTCGCGGCCAGCTGCGCCCGGATAAGTTCGCGCACCTGCGCATCGGTCAGGCGGTTGCGCGACAAAAAGGCGCTGTATCCCTGGATGCTCGGCTTGCCGTCGAGTCCGCGGACACCCGGGATCTGGGCGATCTCCGCGTCGATCAGGCGCTTGGATATCGAAAAGCCGTACTTGTCGGTGAAGGCAATCAGCGCCTTCTGGTCGATCAGCTGGTTCAGCACCGGGTCGATGTCGCCAACGATGTCTGCATAGCTGGCCTGGGGATTTTGCTGCCGGACATCCTGCAGCCGTTTTTGCATCGCGTCGTCCATGTCTTCGTTGGTGACCTGCGCGCTGCCGACGCTGGCAAGCGTGTCGCTGCCGAGACCGAGGCCGAAGCCGAGCTTGCCCGAACCGAAGTTGGAGATGTCGCTCATCGCGAAAGAGGCGAGGATGGCGATCAGGAACACGGCGGCGATGACCTTGCCGACGCCGGAATTCGCAACGCTTCGAAAAAAGGAAAGCATGGAGCCCTGCCAGCGTGGAACGACCGCGCCGCTTTAGGGGCCGCACAACCGCGCATCAAGGCGGCCGCTTCCCGTCGAGGGCCGCTGCGGCTAGGGCGGGGCCTGGCCTAAGGGGGTGGCGATGACGCTGAGCAAGCTGGTTGCAGGCAATTGGAAGATGCATGGGGTTTCGTCGGACCTCGACGAGCTGCGCGCGATCTCCGCTGCAGCGGGAGATTATCCCGGGGTCGATGTCGCTCTGTGTGTCCCCGCCGTCCTGATCGAGCGCGCTGTCCGCGCCGCGCCTGGATTCGCGATCGGCGCGCAGGACGTTCACCACGCCGAGAAGGGTGCGCACACCGGCAATGTCTCTGCCCACATGCTGCTCGATGCGGGCGCGACCCTCACCATCGTGGGTCATAGCGAGCGCCGCGATGCCCAGCGCGAGCGCAACGAGGAGGTCCGCGCCAAGGCCAAGGCGGCGCTCGCCTCTGGTCTTGGCGTCATCCTCTGCGTCGGTGAAAGCCTCGAGCAGCGCGAGGCGGGCAGGGCGCTCGACTGCGTCACGACGCAGCTCGCGGCGTCGCTGCCCGAAACGCCCGAGCGACCGGGCAGCCTCGCCGTGGCCTATGAGCCGATCTGGGCAATCGGCACCGGCAGGGTCGCTTCCTGCGACGATATCAAGGAAATGCACGGAGCGCTTCGCCGCTGCCTCGTGGACCGGTTCGGCCCGGCGGGGAGTGGCGTCCGCATCCTTTACGGCGGCTCGGTGAAGCCCTCGAACGCCGCCGAAATCTTCCGCACTCCGGACGTCGACGGTGCCCTCGTCGGCGGAGCGAGCTTGAAAGCCGCCGACTTCGTCCCGATCATTGCTGCCGCCGCGCAAGGTTGACCGGCTTCGGCCGCAATCGTTGAATCATCGACACTCCGCCTCTATTGGCGGCCGCCTCCAATCAGAAAGCCCGCAATGTTCGCCTTCCTCCTGATCGTCCAAATCCTGATTGCCAGCTCGCTCGTGCTCGTGATCCTGATGCAGCGCTCGGAAGGCGGCGGCCTCGGCGTCGGCGGCAGCTCGTCGGGATTCATGACCGCCCGCGGCGCTGCCGACTTCCTCACCCGTTCGACCTCGATCCTTGGTGGCGCGTTCATCATCCTGTCGATTGTCATGGCGGCCATCGCCGGAGCGACGCGCCAGGCGCCGACCATCGACACATCGCTCGGCAATTCGGTGACTTCGCCGCAGACCGCTCCGGCCCAGCCGCAGCAGCCCTCGCCGGCCGACCAGGCGCAGCTGAAGAACGCAGCGGCGGCGCCTGTGACCGGCACGACTACTCCGGCGAACTCGGCCGCCCCGGCCAACCAGGGCGCTCCGGCGGTCCCGCTCGCCCAGTAGCCGTTTCCCCAACTTTTTTTGCCGGTGCCGCTTGCCCAATCGCTGGCTGGGCCCCTAAGCCTCGGGACCCATGGCGCGGTTCATTTTCGTCACCGGCGGCGTGGTCTCATCGCTTGGCAAGGGTCTCCTCTCGGCATCGTTGGGAGCGCTTCTGCAAGCTCGCGGTTACTCGGTCCGGATCCGCAAGTTCGATCCCTATCTGAACGTCGATCCGGGCACGATGTCGCCATACCAGCATGGTGAAGTCTTCGTCACCGACGACGGCGCCGAGACCGACCTCGACCTTGGCCATTACGAGCGCTTCACCGGCGTCAGTTCGCGCCAGTCTGACAACATCACCACCGGCCGAATCTACCGCGACATCATCGCCAAGGAGCGCCGCGGCGACTATCTCGGCGCGACCGTCCAGGTCATCCCGCACGTCACCAACGCCATCAAGGAATTCGCCCTCAGCGATGTGTCCGACGTCGACTTCGTGATCTGCGAGATCGGCGGCACCGTCGGCGACATCGAGAGCCTGCCCTTCATCGAATCGATCCGGCAGCTCAGGAACGACCTCGGCCGCGACCAGACGGTCAGCGTCCACACGACGTTGGTTCCCTGGATCAACGCTGCCGGCGAGCTGAAGACCAAGCCGACGCAGCAGTCGGTCCGCGAGCTTTCGAGCCTCGGGGTTCAGCCCGACGTCCTGCTCTGCCGCTGCGATCGCCCGCTGCCCGACAGCGAGCGCGAGAAGATCGCGTTGTTCTGCAACGTCCCCAAGTCCGCCGTCATCCCGGCGCTCGACGCCCGCAACATCTACGATGTGCCGCTCCAGTATCACGAGGCGGGGCTCGACGACGAGGTCCTGCGCGCCTTCCGCATCGACGATGCGCGCGCGCCAGACCTGGCCCGCTGGGGCGAGATCATGGATCGCATCGACCATTACGACAGCGAGGTGACGATCGGCGTCGTCGGCAAATATGTCGGCCTTCCCGACGCCTACAAGAGCTTGCGAGAGGCCTTGGTGCACGGCGGCATTGCCCACCGAGCAAAGGTCCGCATCGAGTGGATCGATGCCGAGCTGTTCGAGCACCCCGAATCGGACATCGTGGCGGAGCTCGAGCCCCTGCACGGCATCCTCGTCCCCGGCGGCTTCGGCGAGCGCGGCAGCGAAGGCAAGATCGCAAGCGTCAAGTTCGCCCGCGAGCGCGACATCCCCTTTTTCGGCATCTGCCTCGGCATGCAGATGGCGTGCATCGAGGGAGCGCGGAATCTCGCCGGCATCAAGGACGCCTCGACCACCGAGTTCGGCGAGACCAGCGAGCCGGTCGTCGGCATGATCACGGAGTGGATGAGCGACGAGGGACTGCAGAAGCGCGCCGCCGGCGGCGATCTTGGCGGCACCATGCGCCTCGGCGCCTACCCCGCGAAGCTCGACGGCAATAGCGTGGTTCGCTCCATCTACGGCAGCGACGAGATCAGCGAGCGCCACCGCCACCGCTACGAAGTCAACGTCCATTACCGCAATGCTCTCGAGAGCGGAGGCCTCGTCTTCTCGGGAATGTCGCCCGATGATGCGCTGCCTGAGATCGTTGAGCGGCCCGACCATCCCTGGTTCATAGGCGTCCAGTTTCACCCCGAGCTGAAGAGCCGCCCGTTCGAGCCGCACCCCTTGTTCGCCGGCTTCATCGGAGCCGCGGTGAAACAGTCCCGCCTTGTCTGACATCCTCGCCTGAAATCGGCCCGGAACAGGGTCGACGCTGGTCCGTTACGGCCCCGTTGCGTGATCATAATGAGGAAAGTCCGATGCTTCTCACCATTGCCGTCATCCTGTTCATCCTGTGGCTCCTCGGCGCCTTCGCCTTCCATGTCGGCGGCGGCCTGATCCACATCCTGCTGGTCATTGCGATCATCGTCGTGATCTGGAACTTCATCGCCGGCCGTCGCGCCGTCTGACCTGCGTTCGCTCATGGCGTTGCGGGGTGCGGAAAGCGCCCCTAAATGGACGCCATGAGCAACAGCATTTCCACGCGTCTGGCCGTGCTGGGCTCCGGCCCGGCCGGCCTGACCGCGGCCATCTACGCGGCCCGCGCCGGCCTCTCGCCGATCGTCATCCAGGGCATTCAGCCCGGGGGCCAGCTGACCACCACCACCGATGTCGAGAACTATCCCGGCTTCCGGGACGTAATCCAGGGTCCCTGGCTTGTTGAAGAGATGCAGGCCCAGGCCGAGCATGTCGGCACCAAGATGGTCTGGGACCATATCGCGTCGATCGACCTCTCGAGCCGTCCGTTCCGCCTGAGCGGCGACAGCGGCACCCAATATTTCGCCGATGCGCTCGTCATCGCAACCGGTGCCCAGGCGAAGTGGCTCGGGCTTCCATCTGAGGAGCATATGAAGGGGA
>NZ_JAFAVR010000150.1 GCF_019242355.1 Sphingomonas sp.
CGACTACGCGACCGCGAGACTTACCTCATGGCCTTCCAGGTAGCTGCGCCACGGCCCGAGCCGAGCGAAATCAAGCCCTGTTGAATCCAAGCACGGCGCGCCCGAAGACAGCGCCGGCGATCTAGGCATACGGAGAAGATTAGTCCGAGCCAGACGATACAGGCCGGACGGTAAGCTTCGGCTAGAGCAGCCCCATCGCGCGGAAGCTCGTGCACTCCCCTCCCGCAAACACCAGGTGATCGAGGATCGCGCAGTCGAGCGCTTCGGCCGCCGAGGCCAGGCGACGGGTCGCTCGGCAATCGGATTCGCTGGGGCGGGCGTCGCCGCTCGGGTGATTATGCGCGAGAACGATGCCGGCGCTGCGGTGCAGGGCAGCATCGGCGATGATGTCGCGCAGCGGGAATTCGGTCCCCTGTTCGTCGCCGTCGTGGCGCGACACATGGAGGCACCGCGCCTCGTCGTCGACATGGGCGACCCACAGGCTTTCGCGCGACGAATCGGAATCGGCAAAACAGCCCGCGAAAAAGGATCTCGCAGCAGCAAGGCCATTGAGCTTCAGCGGGAGTTCGGCACGCTGATACCGCATGGCGCCGGGATACGGCCGGGTTGTTCGCGCAGGCCAATTGAACAAAGTCCAAAACAATCGACTATTGTCAAAATGGATTAGACTACGCCGGCCCTTGGACCCGCCACGCGACCGGTTTAGGGTCTGCTCATGCGCCAGTATCTCGACCTCATGCGGACCATCCTTGACGAGGGCGTTCCCCAGGACGATCGCACCGGCACCGGCACCCTGTCCGTCTTCGGCGCTCAGATGCGCTTCGACCTCGCTCAGGGCTTTCCCTTGCTCACGACCAAGAAGCTGCACCTGCGTTCGATCATCGTGGAGCTGCTGTGGTTCCTCCGCGGCGATACCAACATCGCTTGGTTGAAGGACAGAAAGGTCAGCATCTGGAACGAATGGGCGGACGAGAGCGGTGACCTGGGCCCCGTCTACGGGAAGCAGTGGCGCGACTGGGAGAGCGCCGATGGGCGCCATATCGACCAGATCGCCGAGCTGGTGGCTCTCATCCGCCGCGATCCCGCCTCACGCCGCCAGATCGTCACCGCCTGGAACCCGGGTGAAATCCAGCGCATGGCCCTGGCCCCCTGCCACTGCCTGTTCCAGACCCAGGTCGCGGCTGGTCGGCTCAACCTTCAGCTTTACCAGCGGAGCGCCGACATATTTCTCGGCGTCCCGTTCAATATCGCGAGCTACGCCTTGCTGACGCACATGCTAGCGCGCGAGTGCGGGCTCGAGCCCGGCACGTTCGTGTGGACCGGCGGCGATTGCCACCTCTACTCCAACCACCTCGACCAGGCCCGGATGCAGCTGGAGCGCGAGCCGAGGCCGCTCCCCTGTCTGGTCATCAAGGACCGGGGGCAGGGGCTGTTCGACTATGAGCCCGAGGATTTCGCGTTCGAGGCCTACGACCCGCACCCGCACATTTCAGCGCCCGTCGCTGTCTGACCCCTAGTCCGCCGGTGCGACGTCGGCGACGAAGAAGGGCTTGCCGCCGCAGCGCTGCACATAGGTCCCGAAATTCGCCAGTGCATAAGCGGGCGGCAGGGTCTCTCCGCCGATCTCGATCTCCTGGTTCACCAGCAGCGGCTGCTCGCTCCTTCCGGGACGGTGGAAGATCAGCGACGTGCCGTTGAACACGCTCGCGCGCGGCCAGATCGGCAGAATCCGGTCACCGGCTTCGGATCGGAACAGGAGGCAGCCATCCTCCCAGGTGAGGCTGCCGTCGACAGCCTCCGCGTTCGCGCCCTCGACGTAGGGAGCGGTTGGTACGTCCACCTCCCGCAACGGATGCGGAGCGTGATACGTCTCTGGATATTGGGTAGCGCAGCCGCTCAGTGCGAAGAACGTCCACAGGGCCTTGCGCATGATCCGCTCCACCTGTCCTGAGAAAATAACGCATGCGGAATGGAGCCGTTCCGGCAGTTAGGGCGTTCACTGACGCCATCTCAACTGGAGGATGTCATGATTCAGAAGATTGCCACTGCTGCCCTGATCGGCCTCGCACTTGCCACTGCGGCGTGCAACACGGTCCGCGGCGCTGCAAAGGACGTGAATTCGGTCGCGAATTGCACCGAGAATGCGATGGGCGGAGGTCAGCACTGCTGACGTTCAGCCTAGACAAAGCCTAGTCGCGCCAGCCATGATTGTTCCGTAACCTTAATGGAGGGATGGTCATGGTTAGCAAGCTTGTCACGGTAGGAATCATCGCGGGTGCGTTGACACTTGCCGCGTGCAATACGGTTCGCGGAGCGGCCGCTGACGTTGGTTCGGCGGCAAATTGCACCGAGAACACGATGAAGACCGGCTACTGCCGCTAGGCTGAAATCCGAAAAGTGAAAGCCCCGCCGGCGTGAGCCGACGGGGCTTTTTTTACATCTTCTGGTTAGCCGGGCACGCCTGTCCCCCCGACAGGCTGCGCGCGCCTAATCCTGTAGATAATCGCCGGCGTCCGCGTCGAGGCCCTGACCGGAAGGCGCGACCTCGGCGAGCGGATCCGAATGGATCGCGGCCTCGGGCCCCTGAGCGAGCTCGGCCTTATGCTCCTCTTCGGCGCTATTCGGGAGGATCAGCGATTCCTGGAGCTTGCGCTGCGCCGCGCGCAATGCCGTGTCGCGCGACGAAGCCGCAACCCGCATCCGGTTCATGCCGGCGCCGGTGCCCGCCGGGATCAGCCGACCGACGATGACATTCTCCTTGAGGCCATTCAGCGTGTCGACCTTGCCCTGGACCGCGGCTTCCGTGAGGACGCGCGTAGTCTCCTGGAACGAGGCGGCCGAGATGAAGCTGCGGGTCTGCAGAGATGCCTTGGTGATGCCGAGAAGCACCGGCTTGCCTTCCGCGGGCCGCTGGCCCTTGGTGAGCTTGCTGTTGTTCTCGTCCATCTCGTCGCGATCGACCTGCTCGCCGGCCAGCAGCGTGGTGTCGCCCCCGTCGGTGATCTCGACCTTCTGCAGCATCTGGCGAACGATCACCTCGATGTGCTTGTCGTTGATCTTCACGCCCTGGAGCCGGTAGACCTCCTGGATCTCGCTGACGAGATATTCAGCCAGCGCTTCGACGCCGAGAACCTCCAGGATGTCGTGCGGATCGGGTGAGCCGCCGACGAGATTGTCGCCGCGCTTCACGTAATCGCCTTCCTGGACTTCGATCATCTTCGACTTCGGCACCAGATACTCGACCGGATCCGACCCGTCGTCGGGAACGATCGCGATCTTACGCTTGGCCTTGTAGTCGCGCATGAAGGTGACCTTGCCGGACACCTTGGCGATGATCGCATTCTCCTTCGGCTTGCGGGCCTCGAAGAGTTCGGCGACCCGCGGCAGACCGCCGGTGATGTCACGCGTACGCGCGGCTTCCCGCGGCATACGGGCGAGCACTTCGCCGGCCTCGACCTGCTGGCCGTCGTCGACCGCGACGATCGCTCCGGGCGCCAGGCGATAGACGGCCGCTTCCTTCGCGTCCCCTCCCATCAGGGTAAGGCGCGGGTGGGGCGTGTCCTTCTTCGACTTGGCCGCGTCGTCGGTGACCACGCGCTGCGTGATGCCGGTCGATTCGTCGACCTGCTCGCTCATCGTGCGGTTCTCGATCAGGTCCTGGAACTTCACGGTTCCGGCCTTCTCCGTGATCACCGGGCTGAACGAGGGGTCCCACTCGGCGATGCGGTCGCCGCGGCTGACGATGTGGCCGCTCTCGCACAGCAGGTGCGCGCCATAAGGCACGCGGTGCGTCGAGAGCTCGCGACCGTCCATGTCGAGGATCGCGATCTCGCCCGAGCGCGACAGCGACAAGTGCCGCCCGCGCGGGTCGAGGATCGTCGGCATGTCGCGGAACTCGATGGTGCCGTCGACCGGCGCCTCGAGGTTCGACTGCTCGTTGAGCTGCGCCGCGCCGCCGATGTGGAAGGTCCGCATCGTCAGCTGCGTGCCCGGCTCGCCGATCGACTGGGCGGCGATGACTCCGACCGCCTCGCCGATGTTCACTGGCGTTCCGCGAGCGAGGTCACGTCCGTAGCACTTGCCGCAGACGCCCTGCTTGGACGCGCAGACCAGCGGCGAACGGATCTTCACGCCCTGGACGCCGATCTCCTCGATCTTGGCGACCATCGGTTCGTCGAGAAGGGTGCCCTCGGCAATGAACACGTCGCCCGATTTGGGGTCGACGATGTCCTCCGCCG
>NZ_JAFAVR010000258.1 GCF_019242355.1 Sphingomonas sp.
TCGGCTCAAACCGCGAAGGGAATGCGGCGAGTGCACGAGCGCGCCATCAAAATGGAAGCAGCCGACGCCAATGGCGGCCATCGCGCGCGCCTTCGCCAGCGCCTGCTCGACGCCGGTCCAGCCGGCTTCCACGATTACGAGCTGATCGAATATCTCCTCGCGCTCACCATCCCGCGTGTCGACACCAAGCCGCTCGCCAAGCGCCTGCTCGAGGATTTCGGCGGGATCGGCCCGCTCTTGGCCGAACACCCCGACACGCTGCGCCGCGAGGGCCTCAGCGACGCGACCATCGCTGCGCTCAAGATCGCCGAAGCGACCGCGCTCAGGATGCTCGAGACGCGCATCGAGGAGCGGCCCATGCTGTCCAGCTGGGACGCGCTCGGCGACTATCTCCATGCCCGGATGGCTCATCGCCGCACCGAGGAGGTGCGTGTCCTGTTCCTCAATGCCAAGAACCAGCTCCTTGCCAACGAGGCGCTTTGGCAGGGGTCGGTCGACGAGGCCTCGGTCCACGTTCGTGAGGTCATTGCCCGCGCCATCGCCTTGGGCGCAACCGCCCTCATCATCGTCCACAACCACCCGAGCGGCGATCCCACGCCTTCGAACCAGGACATCCGCCTGACCCGCGACCTGGTCGAGGCCGGCCGCCACATGAAGGTCACGGTCCACGACCATGTCATCGTCGGCGCCGCGGGCCGGACGAGCATGCGGGCGATGGGTTTGATCTGAACTCTTAGGGCGTACGCCGGCCATCCCCCGCGCACGGAATGTTAACGGGCGACTCGTAATCCGGGCCTCGTGACCAGCCTGGAACAGACTCTTCAACCCGTCAGCCCAATGCCCCGACTCCGCAAGGCGACGCGCGAGCATCTCTCGATCCTGCTGTTTCTCCTTGCCAGCG
This sequence comes from Sphingomonas sp., assembly GCF_019242355.1. Classification (GTDB taxonomy): domain Bacteria; phylum Pseudomonadota; class Alphaproteobacteria; order Sphingomonadales; family Sphingomonadaceae; genus Sphingomicrobium. The sequence continues at coordinate 902 of NZ_JAFAVR010000258.1, forward strand.
CGATCTTTCTGTTTGCCGACGCAAAGGTGCCGCCGATCGCGCTGCCGGATGAGGCGCGCAACGCGATCAACGCACTGGAAATGCACATCCGAGGCTTCAGCCTGGTGACCACGTTCAACTTTCAGCCGGAGCTGTGGAACACCAAGCCGCCACTTCTGATCTGGCTGATGGCCGGCAGCATGGACCTGTTCGGACCGTCCGAGCTGGCGCTGCGGCTGCCCGCCGCCTTGGCCGGGATGGGCATCCTGTGTTGCACCCTGCTGTTCGTTCGCCGAGTTACTGGGTCGCTTGCGACCGCCATCGCCGCAGCCGCGATCCTGCTGCTCAGTCCCGGCTTCTTCGGGGAACACGGCGCGCGGACAGCGGACTTCGATGGCCCCCTCACCTTTTTCGTCACTGCGGGCCTGCAGCTTCTCTTCTTCACCGTCCATCAGGCGCGGCCCGGCGTTCGGCGGATGCTTGCAGTCGGCGGGCTCGTTGCCACAGGCGCGCTGACCAAGACGATTGCCGCGTTCATCCCGGTGGCCGGCGTGCTGGTCTATCTGGTCGCGGTCGGCAGGTTCGGCCGCGTGCTCTCGCTGTGGCAGCGCTATGCGATCGCGGCCGTGACGGCGGTGACACCCCTGCTGATCTTCTACGCCGCCCGGGAAGCGGCCGGTCCCGGCTATCTGGCGGCGGTCATCCACAACGACATCCTCGGCCGCTTCAATCAGGCACTCGTCGAGCCGACGACACCGATCTACTACGTTCGGGAGCTCTTCCCCGGCTGGTTCGTCGCTGGTCCCTTCCTGATCGCCGCGCCACTGGCGTGGGCCGGCTGTTCCAGCCGCGAGAAATTGCTGTTCCTCTACTCCGCGTCCATCGCCGTCACCGCGCTCGCCGTGCTGAGCGCGGCATCCAGCCGGGCCGTGCAATATGCGCTTCCGACGTTCCCCTGGCTGGGGATCATCGCCGTCCTGACACTCCGCTATCTCGGTCGATTTGTCGTCCGCGCCTGGCGGGATAGGAAGGCGGCCGAGGCTCTCGTCCTCGGCGCTGCACTGGCGCTCGCGTGCGGGCAGCTGACCTATCGAGCCGCCACCTGGCGCTACGAGCGCTTCCCGGCCAGGCAATTCTATGCGCAAGCGACCTATGGCGACCTCTTCGCGGCGCTTTCGGCCGAAGGGATCAGGACAGTCACCGTGGTCGACCCCGGCGTCATCCACCTCGGCAGACCGGGCTACACGCCCATGCTCCGCTGGAACCAGCTGATCTGGGCGGAGAAGGGCCTCAAGGCCAGCCACCTCTACACAATGCGAGCGGGCCTTCGGGGACCTCTCGCCAGCTGCGAGCCGACCGTCATCCGGCGCTGGTCCGGCCGCGGATTCCAGCGGATCGGCAGCTGCGCGCTTCTCCGGAACGCCTGATCCCGACTTTCAACCTTTACGGCCGCCAGAGCTCCAATGGCAGCTCTCGACCCATTGCGGACATTGGCGCTCCCTTCGTCATTCCCGCGAAGGCGGGAACCCAGCTAAGCGAACAATCAACTGAGCGGAGCGAAGCCGAACTCCTCGGCCAGGTCCTTCCAGTCAGGGTTGCTCGCCTCGATGAGGTTCAGCTTCCAGGCGCGGTTCCACTTCTTGATCCGCTTCTCCCGGGTGATCGCCGAGTCCATCGCTCCGTGTTGTTCAAACCACACGAGCCGCTTGACGCCATAGTCGCTGGTGAAGCCGGGCACGGCGCCGGTGCGATGTTGATGGATTCGGGCGGTAAGGTTCGACGTCAC
>NZ_JAFAVR010000156.1 GCF_019242355.1 Sphingomonas sp.
CACTCCGCCAACGAGGGATTGCGCGCCCTCGACACAGCGCAGGCGAAGCCCCATGACCAGCGCTTCGTCCGCAGCCTCGACCGGTGTCAGCGCCGCTTCCTCGACGATTCCGTGGCAGTTGCGGGCGAGGGCGGAGAGGAAATTCTCCGGCTTGCGGTGGCGCTGGGTGCGCATCCCGAGACGGCGGCCGTGGGCGCCGGGACCGATGCCCGCATAGTCGCCGTATCGCCAGTAGGTGAGGTTGTGCCGGCTCTCGTGTCCGGGGCGGGCGTGGTTGCTGATCTCGTAGGCGGGCAGGCCGGCCGCAGCGGTGATGCCTTCCGTCAGCTCGAAGAGCGACGCGGCGCGATCAGAGTCGAGGGGATCGAGCTTGCCGGCGGCGTGGAGCGCGGCGAAGCGCGTGCCGGGCTCGATCGTCAGCTGGTAGAGCGAGAGGTGCGTGGTGCCGAGCGACAGCGCTCGATCGAGGGTCGCGGCCCATTGCTCCTCGGTATCGCCGGGTAGCGCATAGATAAGATCGAAGCTCACCCGGTCGAAATTCGCCTGCGCTGTGTCGAGGGCGCGCAATCCCTCGTTGGCGGAGTGCGCCCGGCCGAGGAACGCGAGCGCCTGGTCGTCGAAATGCTGCAGGCCGAGCGACAGGCGGTTGACCCCGCTCGCGGCGAGGTCGGCGAAGCGAGCGGCCTCGACCGAATTGGGGTTGGCCTCCAGCGTGATTTCCTGGTCGTCAGCCGGGAACCAGTGGCGCCTTGCCGCCGCGATCACCGCCTCAACCGTCGCCGGGTCCATGAGCGAGGGCGTGCCCCCGCCGAAGAAGATCGAGGTCAGCCGCCGCCCCGGCAGCAGCCGGGCCTCATGGGCAAGGTCGGCGAGCAGCGCTTCGCGCCACGCCCGCTGGTCGATGCCGCCGCGGACATGGCTGTTGAAGTCGCAATAAGGGCATTTGCTGACGCAGAACGGCCAGTGGACGTAGAGCGCGAGGTCATTCGAAGGCATCCGGAAAGTCACAAAGGTCGCACTATACACGCGGGCGTGAGGGGGACTTTTGCCTGCAGGCCAGGGCGGATCGATGGTTCCGGATTCGGCATGGTCGCGGACATTTCGGCTGCCCTAGCGCGGGGACGGGCCTGTAGGACAGCGCTAGCCGAGAGCCGCCACCAGCTTGCGGAAGGCATCGGCGCGGTGGCTGATGGCGTGCTTGGCCTCGGGGTCCATCTCGCCGAAGGTCCGGTCGTGGCCGGCGGGGACGAACAGGGGGTCGTAGCCGAAGCCCCGGTCGCCACGCGGCGGCCAGACCAGTGTGCCATCGACGCGGCCCTCGAACGTCTCGGTCTGGCCGTCGTTCGGCCAGGCGATGGCGAGAGCGCAGGCGAAATGGGCATCGTGCCCGGCGTCCGGGCCCGCGCCTTCGGTCTCGCGCCAGACCTTCTCCATCGCGCGATCCCAGTCGCGGTTGCCGTCCTCGTCCTCGGCCCAGCGCGCCGAGAAGATGCCGGGCCTGCCGTGGAGCGCGTCCACGCACAGACCGCTGTCGTCGGCCAGTGCTGGGAGGCCGCTGAGGTCCGCCGCCTCGCGCGCCTTGAGGTCCGCGTTGTCGGCGAAGGTCACGCCGATTTCCTCGGGCTCGGGCAGGCCAAGTTCCTCGGCACCGACGCACTGGATACCGAGCGGAGCGACCAGCGCGGCGATCTCGCGCAGCTTGCCGGCGTTGTGCGTGGCGATGACCAGCTTCTCGCCGATCGGCCTCACCGGCCGGTCGCCTTGAGCTGGGCGGCGAAGATGTCGGTGCAGCCGATGCGGGCGAGGCGGAGGAGGCGGAGCAGGCCTTCCTCGTCATAACATTCGCCTTCGGCGGTCGCCTGCGCCTCGACGATGGAGCCGTCGCCGGTGAGCACGAAATTGCCGTCGCAACCGGCCTTGCTGTCCTCGTCATAGTCCAGGTCTAGGACCGGCGTGCCGTTGTAGATGCCGCAGCTGACGGCCGCGACCTGGGTGCGGATCGGGTCGGCGGTAAGGCCCTTGGCGAGCAATTTGTCGACCGCGATGCGGAGCGCGACCCAGCCGCCGGAGATCGCCGCGGTGCGGGTGCCGCCGTCGGCCTGGATGACGTCGCAATCGACGATCACCTGCCGCTCGCCGAGCCTCGGCAGGTCGACGACGGCGCGGAGCGAGCGGCCGATCAGCCGCTGGATTTCCTGGGTGCGGCCGGACTGCTTGCCCTGCGCCGCCTCGCGGCGGCCGCGGGTGTGCGTGGCGCGCGGCAGCATGCCGTATTCGGCCGTCACCCAGCCTTCGCCCTTGCCACGCAGGAAGGGCGGCGCCTTCTCCTCGATGCTGGCGGTGACCAGCACCTTGGTGTGGCCGAAGCTCACCAGGCAGGAGCCCTCGGCGTAGCGGTTGACCGCGGTCTCCAGCGTCACATGGCGCAGGGAATCGGGGGTGCGTTCGGACGGCCGCATGAAAGGCTCCGCATCGTCGCGCGGCTTGCGCC